>DATHPP010000120.1:0-3488 GCA_035483795.1 Tepidisphaeraceae bacterium
GGCAGTCTGACGATTTTCTCATCGGCTGGAATTGCGGTCCGCTCGTCAGGATGGGCGTCGCGAAGCTCGGTCCGTTGAGCCCGGACCGTTGTTTCTGCTTGAAGGTCCCCGCCATCCTGGGCGGACCGTATACGGAGGACAACATTGGGGCGACCTCGCGGACGGAATTGATCTCGTTCTCCGGCGATCTCGCAAGGCAACTCAAAGATGCTCCGGACGGTACTCGATTTGTGATGAAAATCAGGGGGAAGTAATCACGTGCCCCACCTGCGTTGCTTCAAATGTCACGATCTGACGGTATCAGCGACGTTGAATGCGCGGGGTGGGCGGTTTTCTAATCTGCGGAATCTGCGAAATCTGTGGATCACTCTCTCGCCTTCCGCATTCGGGCTGCGGTCATGTCCCGTACTTGCCCGCGCAGCGGATGACTCTCTCGTGGATGCGATCCGGGAGGTTGCGGATGGAGAGCCAGTATTCTTCGCGGGTTGTGTTCCATATACATGATGCGGGAGGGCATGGTTCACCGTCTGGGATACAGGGCACGAAACCAGACCCGCTCCATTGTATAATGTCCGCATGCCCACCGTTGCGATCGAACACATTGAAGTGGATGACTCGGGCACGGCACGGGTGGCCGGGACACGGTCGCGCGTCATCAACATCGTTTTGGATACCTTGAATGGGCTGTCGCCTGCAAATCCATGAACATATCCGCATCTCAGCCTCGGGCAAATTCATGCGGCCCTGGCCTATTGCCACGACCACAAAGCGCAGATCGATGCGGAGATCGATCGGGAGCTGGGCAACGTGGACTCGTTGCGGCGGAACTCGACTCAACCCTCTCGGGAAGAGCTTGAGCGCGCCTGCGCGAGAGGCGTGACGCGAATCAATGACCTGCCATGCCGCTACGGATTTGCATGGATGTCCATGTTCCCAGCCAGATCACAGACGGGTTGAGGGCCCGAGCCGTGGACGTATTGCGGGCTCAGGACGACGGCTTCGGAACTGCACCGGATCCGATTCTGCTCGACCGCGCGACCTCATCGGGTCGCGTTCTGTTCAGCCAGGACGAGGACTTGCTGGCCGAAGCAGCCGCACGACAGCGCGACGGGCGTGAGTTCAGCGGATTGATCTACGCCCATCAGCTTCGAATCACGATAGGACAGTGCATCGACCACTTAGAGTTGGCCGCAAAAGCATGTGAACCGCCGGAGATGGTGAATCAGGTGCTCTTCTTCGCGCTTCAGCAAATCTCCGGGTGTCCCGGCGGGGATCGCGGGCGCGATGGAGGGGTGGGGTGGGCGCGTGAATGCAAACCAGGGAGGGAGCGACGCTCACTTCGGTTTGCGAATGTACTGGTCCGACGCCGCGTCCCATCGGACCGGCACTTTCGCTAATTCATCATCGATCGACGACCACCAGTCGTCCAGGATGTGGCCTTGGTTGACGCGCACAGGCATCCGGTAGACGGACGAAACGAGCCGGGCGAATTGGTCGTTGACGCGCATGCGGGTTCCACCGACGCGGTCGGAGTCGGGAACCGATTTGAACAAATCGGCGTGAAGCTTCCAGAGGTGGGCGATCGGTTCCAGCGGTTTGGGTCGCAGTGGAAGTTCATCCCGACGAACACTCGAGCAGGCGCGATACATAACAACCTGCGGCGGAGGTCCGCTGCCTCCGCCGGCAAGACTGGGGAGAAAAGGGACATCATCTACGATCGTTACGGGCAGCCGAGGGCTGTAATCAAACAGTATTTGCAGTACCCACGACACCTTGAATGCAGCGTCGAAACGATGCGTTGGGCTGATTCGCGCGTATTCCTCAACAACTTCCAACACCGTTTCCCTGCCGCGTGCGTGGAGTGTGTTCACGGCGGCGATGAGGGTTTGAGGATCGAACTCCTGCTCGGCAGCGATGCCGTCAATCAGTAGCAGGAGACTGCGCATCTCGCCTTCATTGAAGTCCGCCGGTGGCAGCGGGGCGTCTGTCCTCATGGGATCGACCATGACCTGCTTGTTGGTAGTCATGCAGATCAGCCCGAGCGTGGGGAGCGTGAGGTGCCCGGAGGTTCCGTAGCACCACAGTTCGCGTGTTCCATGGCTTGGGTAACGTCGAGCGGCGTCGATGCCTGTGAGCACCTCGTCGGGTGGACCGAGCAAGTCGCGCACCTCGGAGGCAGGCATGCCGCGATGGATGGTGGCCATCCGCCTGGCAAACTCCCGGCGGGGAAGGGAGCTCGGTGTTTCGGCCAACGCAGCCGCCGATGTGGCGATCGAAAGCATTAGGGCAACGAACCGGGATGGTCGCACAATGACTCCCGCTTGGATCGCTCCGCCGGTGGCGTGCAATGGGCGGCGTCGAATCGCGTAGGATCCTACCGGATCGCGGGAGGAGGCGGAAGGCGGACGGCATGCCCGCAGACCCTCAGGGGCGCACCACGCGGCGCGTCTTCTCACTTGATACTCCTCGAACAGCGACTCCCGCTCGCCCGGCCTTAGTCGCCATCGCCGGCATCGCCCGACTGATCCGCGTTGCCCAGGCTGATCGATGCGAACAGACCGTCATTTTCCTGGTTGATACCGGCGGCGAAGTAGAGGGTGTCGGTGCGCGTGCCTCCCGCGCCGTTGCCGAAGGTCATTCCCCAGATGCCGACGTTGGTAATCGGGTGGCCGGCGGCATCGGAGAGCTGTCCGAGGAATTGGCCGGTTTGCAGGTTGAAGGCGTTGATCCGGCCGTCGCCGAAGTTGCCCACCAGCAACGCGTTGGCGAAGACGCCGAAGTTGGCGGGGGCCAGTGCCATTCCGTGCGGCGAATTGAGCGGTCCCTGGCTGGCGAAGCGCGTGATCAGCTTGCCGCTGGTGTCGAACTCGTCGATGAAGCCGTTGCCGGGGCCGGCCTGGTCGTCGTGGTTGTCGGGCGCGAGCTGCTTGGCGTAGGTCACGAAGATGGTTCCGTTGACGTTCTTGATGCCGAAGGGGGCGAAGCCCGGCGGCAGGTTCGGGTCGACGAACGCGCCGGTCGAGTTCACCTGGTGGAAGTGGCTGTCGAAAACGTCGACGGCGCCGTTGTGGAAATCGGTGACATAGATCATGGTGCCCTGGGCGGTATTTGCCAGAGTCAACGCCTTGAAGACCGCGCCGGCGGCGGAGTTGTCCACCTCGATGAGCGCGTGGCGCCGATCGACCTGGGGACTCCACGCCGCGATCGTCCCGTCCTCGGTCGCGAAGATGCTGTTGGCGGGAGCGGACCGGCCGTCTTCGCTGATCACGAAGCCGGCGGTGGAATTGAGGACGGTGCCATCCGGCGCCGAGGGCGAGGTGCTGGTGCTGCCCGGGGGCAGCGGGATTTCCACGGTGTCGCGCTGATGCCGGCCATTTACATCGTAAACCGTGGAGAGCCCGGCGTGGTTGTCGTCTACGCGGAAAAGCCCGGTCGGGTCCAGGGAAACGCCCCAGGGGTTTTGAAGTCGGGGGTCTGTGTGAGCGGCG
>DATHPP010000121.1:0-11976 GCA_035483795.1 Tepidisphaeraceae bacterium
ATCGGGCAAGCTCGGTCATCGCAGCGTGATCGTTGCCCAGCGCGTCGAACTCGGCAGGGTATCGTCCGGCGACGGCCGTTTGCGCGATCACTTTTCCGTGATCGCGAATGGTCGCCAGCGATGGTGATCGGGGAGCGGGGACGGCCAGCTCGTATCGGCCCGGGCCGCACTGCGGCACAGTCTCTATCGCCGGGGTCGAACCGGGAACCGAAAGATCCCGCAGCTCGAGTGAGATCGATTCGTCGTTGAGGGGTTTGCTATCATCGACGGCGTCGATCGCGAGCGAAAGCTGCCGGCCGCACTCGCAGCTGACATGAAAACGCGGATCGTGAGGCGATCGAGCCAGCCGCTTTTCGAGAAGTTCGATTGTCGCCGGAGCCGGATCGAATGCCACGGCAGCGGCCTGGCCCTCGCCGTCGCTCCATTGTGCGGCCATGGGGATGGTTTCGGATTGCAGCGAGGCATCAGCCAGTTGAGCGGCGCCGCTTTTCAGCCAGACCCGATTCCAGGTCGAGGTTATCTGGACACCGGTTGCCGCGGCGTCGTCGCGAAAGCTGATGCGGATCGCGTCGCGCTCGACATGTTCCTGCGCCGCGGCCTGGGCCAGCTCGCGAACTCCCTGCGCCCATTGCTTTGGGTCGATTTGCGTCATCGCGGCACCGCCTGTCGATGCCGACAGCCGCCGCATCAGCGGGAGCGATGAACCTTCTCCGATCGCCAGCAGATGCAGGCGAATGTGCTTGGCGCGAAGCTCGGATTGGAGCAAGCCGGGATCGGAGAACTGCGCGTCGAAATCGCTGAGCACGAGGAGTTGCTCTGGAATGCGGCCATCGTCGGAGTCGGCGATCGTCTTCAGCGCCTGCTCGAGGTTCGTGGCGCCGTGAGGGAAAACGTTTGGGGGCGGAAGGGATCGCGATTGCCAATCACCGACCGGCTGGGCCTGCGTCCACCAACTCAGCGACTCGGCGAAGCTTCCGACGCTGAGCAGATCGTGCGGCGGCAAGTGGGGGAGTAATTGCGCGATCGCCGTTGTGACGAAGGCAAATCGTGTCGAGCCCGCTTCAGCGCCGGACATCGAGCCGCTGGCGTCGGCGAGGAGAACCCAGTGCGTGGTCGGCGTGGGAGGATCGCTGGCCAGCGGAGACAGTGTGTCCAGTACGCTGCCCTCGTATCCCCCGGCGGCAAAGGCGCGCTCACCGCCCAGGATGAGAACCGCGCCGCCGATGTCGCGAACGTACTGCCGAAGCCGCTCCTGCTGCGTCTGGGAGAGGTCCGACGCGGACAGGTTTTCCAGCACGATGATTGCGGGCGCGAGATAATCTGCCGGATCAGTCGGAAGCTGCGCGGGCGAGATGCCGCGCCAGCCCTCCGGGACGCCCGCGCGGCTGACCCACCAACGCTCCAGTTGCGCCGGCGGGGGCACGTCGATCGACAGCGCATCGTTTTCCGGCCAGGCATCGCCCGGGGCCAGTTCCGCTGTAACCTTTGACGTGCCTGCCCTGAGCGGACGTGTCAGCACGACCGAGCCGGCGGGAAGCGTTGCAGGAGTATGGTCGCGCGTGCCGGTAACGACGAGTTGTCGCATGCCGCCGGAGTTGCGGATGGTAACAGCTGCTTGGTTTCCGCGGATTTCCAGTCCGTTAACCGCAGCGTCGTCGACGTCTTCAAGCCCGGAATCGATCACGACATAGGTGGGCGGCGACTGCGCCGGCATCGCGAACCTGCAATCGCTGAACAGGAGGACCGCCGCCGCGGCGGGGGGCGAAAAGACGGTGTGGTCGGCGGGTAGATCGCCCAGGCGTCGCCCGGGCGGGGCGGTATCGCTTGTGCCCTGGGCGAAATAGGTCAGCCGATAAGGCACGTCGCGCAGCAGCTCGGCGATGCGCCGCTGGAGCACCGCCGGGTCGCGGAATTCGGCGGTTCTCGTGCTGGGCGACAGATCGACCATCACCGCGATCGGCTCGACGACGGGGTGGTCCCAGACCGGCGCGCCCGCGGCCAGCGCCAGCAGCAGCGCGCCCAATCCAAAGGAGACCAGCGTCGGCCCGGGCAGACGAAGGCGTCGAACGACTGTGAAGCCCGCCGTCAGGGCGATCAGCGCCAGGCCGACGATCAGCGACCAATGAGAATGAATCAACACAAAGTTTTCGGCCGACATGGCGAAGCGTGGCAGAGATGTGCTCTCCGTGAGCATCGCGCCACAAGCGCCGACTTTAGTTGAACCACCCCAGCCGCGAATTCATGGGGCAAAGATTGCCCACGAGCGATGTCGCTAAACCGCCATGATTTCCTTCTTCTTGTGCTCGATCATCTCGTCGACCTTTGCTTCGTAGGTTTTGGTGAGCTCCTGAATCTGATCCTTGACGCCTTTGGCTTCGTCTTCGGTCATGACGCTGCCCTTTTCCTCGGTGTCGGCGATCTTGTTGGAATCGCGGCGGGCGTTGCGCACGCGGACCTTGGCCTCCTCGGCAAATCCCTTGCACTGCCCGGCGAGCTGAAGCCGGCGCTCCTGCGACAGCGGCGGCAGCATCAGCCGGAGCTGCTTGCCGTCGCTGTGCGGCGTCAGGCCGATCTTGCTGTCGTTGACCGCCTTCTCGATGGCCTTGAGGTCCTGCGGGCTGAACGGCTTGATCAATATCTGCGTCGCTTCCGGCACACTGATCGACGCGATCGCGCGCAGGTCCGTCGGGGACCCGTAATAGTCGACCTTGATGTTCTCCACCAATGCCGGCGACGCCCGCCCGGTGCGGATGCCGCGCAGCTCGTGCTTCAAATGCTCGACCGCCTTCTCCATGTGCTCTTCGCAATCCAGCAAAATATCATCAGCAGGCATGTTGGCCTCGGTTGTATTCGACTCGCATGAGTATAACAGAAGGTTTACCACGGAGGCACTGAGACACGGAGGCAGGAAATTACGAAACTCGAATGACGAATGACCAGTCAAATCCAAATGATCGAAGGACGAATGACGAAACGAAAGGGTTGGCCACCGCGGTTTCGAGCTTCGGTCATTCGATTTTCGAATTTGACTCGTCATTCGTCATTCGAGATTCGTCATTTCCGGGGTCCGTGCCTCCGTGGTTGCATTTGCTGCTTTCGTTCACAGCACCTCCGCCGCGCGGGGATAGCTTCCCAGAACGGTTAGCTGAAGGCAGTGGGTGCGGGCTTCCTCGATGGCCTGCTGCATGGCGGGGTCGTCCTGGTGGCCCTGGGCGTCGATGAAGAAGTAGTATTCCCAGTTGGCCTTTTTGCTGGGGCGTTTTTCGATGTCGGTGAGGTTGATGGCGTTCTGCTTGAACACGTCGAGGACCTCGGCAAGGGCGCCGGGCTTGTGGGCGGTGGTGAACATGACGGCGGTTTTGTCGTCGCCGCTGCGTCGGGCGGGCTCGCGGCCGGTCACGAAGAAGCGGGTGGTGTTGTCCGGATCGTCCTCGATGTTCTCAAAGAGGATCCGCAGGCCGTGCAGTTGGCCGGCCAGCTTGGAGCCGATCGCGGCGACGCCCGGCTGCTGGGCCGCGAGCTCGGCGGCTTTGCTGGTGCTGGGGGCCGGCTGCACGTCACGATCCTTGGCCATGGCCGCCAGCCATTTGCGGCATTGGCTGAAAACTTCGGGTTTGGAAGAGATGGTCCGAACCTGTTCCCAGGCGACCCGCGAGAGCAAATTGTGGTGGATCGTCACTTTGACTTCGGCGCAGATTTTGGCGGAGCTGTGGAGGAAGGCGTCGAGCGTGTCGATGACGCCGCCGTGAATGCTGTTCTCGACGGGGACCAGGCCGTAGTCGATGTGGCCGCGGACCACTTCATCGAAAACCGACGGGATGTCGGCCAAGGGCACGTGCGTGACGCTGGAGCCGAATTTCTGCACCGAGGTTTCGTGGGAAAACGTGCCGGTCGGGCCGAGGAAGCCGATCCGGAGCGGCTTCTCCAGGGCAAATGATCCGCTCATCAACTCCCGGTAAACCGCTTCCAGGCAGCGGTCCGGCAGCGGCCCGTGATTGAGCCGCCGGACCTTGTCCAAAACCATCTTCTCGCGGTCCGGCGAATAAATGGGGGCGTTGGATTGCTGCTTGAGCTTGCCGATCTCGACGACGATGCGGGCGCGGTCGTTGAGCAGGTCGACGATTTTGCCGTCAAGGTCGTCGATTTGTCGGCGCAGGGGTTCCAGCGGCTGTTCGCCGGAATTCGCTTCAGTCATGCGGATTTATGTAACGCCGGAAGGGGGGTGGGGTCAAACCGCCGTTGTCATTGGTCACTTGTCACTGGTCATTGGTCACTTGTCATTTGTTGGGACGCCTGGCCAATGACCAGTGACAAGTGACAAATGACCAAAGACAAATGACCCGTTTCACCACCGAAAACTATTACGGGCGAGGTTGCGCAGCGCGCCATAGATTTCGCCGAAGCCGACGACGAAGAGCCCGCCGACGATGAGTCCAACTCCGTAGAGCGCCCCGATCGGGCCTCCGGCGGCCACGGGTCCCAGGTCCTTCATTGGGAACCTGCTGAGCGAGAGGATCACCAGCAGCAACCCCGCCGCGGCCAAGACCCATCCCACAATCCGCAGCGCGACGCAAACAAAGGCCAGGCCGACGTAACGCGGCGCGGGCACGCGAAATGAACGCACACTCATCGTCATGCTGCACCTCAGTTTGTAATGTTCGGGCGGACTCGTCTACTACCTTGAGAAAGCTTGTGGCACAGCCGCCCACAGGGAGGAGACGGGGAGACAAGGGGACAAGGAGACAAGGAGACAAGGAGACAGGGAGACGAGGAGACGTGTCGGCGGGTTTCAATACTTTTTCTCCTTGTCTCCAGGTCTCCTTGTCTGTCTTCCTCCGGCTGTGCCACAAGGGCAATCATCTTTTGCGACCCATTTGACCGATAACCCACAAGAGGAGTGCGCCCATGCTCCGCGACGTATTGGCATTGTTGCCGGATGTCATCGTGCGATGCCCGCTGGAAACGGCGATCGCGTTCTGCGCTCTGGGCGCGGTGCTGTGGATGGCCGGGGGACGCCTGAGCCGCTCGATTCTGGCGCTGGTTGCGGTTGCGGGCGGAACGATCATCGGGATGCGCCTGCCGCAGTGGCGAGGCTGGCAGATTGACGGGATGGGACTGGCCGTCGCCGGCTCGATCGTGCTGGGATCGATTGCTTTTCTGATGCACCGAACCTGCATCGGCTTGCTTCTGGGCGTGGGCATGATGCTGTGGGCCGGCTTTGGCACTTGGGTCTTTCTTGCCGGCGACGCCACGTGGAACTGGCGGGCCGCGACGTGGAACGGCGACCTGGTGCACTACCTGCATGACCTGTGGCAGACGTTGCCGCCGGGCATGGGGCGGGTTTTTCCCTGGGTCTGTTTTGCCGGCTTTGCCACCGGCGTGACGATAACGGTTTTCTCGCCCAAGCTCGGCAAGGTGATGGCGCACAGCCTGGTGGGCGTGACGCTGATGGCGTTGATGGGATCGATCGCCGCGAGCGCCGCCCGACCCTCGTGGTTGGCGGCGCTGCCGGGCTCGTGGGCGGCGCAGGGTTTGGCGCTGGTCGGCCTGGTGGTGCTGGGCGCGCTGATTCAGTGGCAATTCACCCCCCCGTACCGCAAGCAGCCCGGCGCGGGCAGGGGATCGCCGGCCCCCAGTGCGTCGAGGAAGGTGTGATGACTCCAACCGACATCAAACAGGAGATCGCCAAGCAGGCGCCGCAGGTGGTGCCGGCGGAATGGCCCGAGTGGTTTCGCCCGCCCCAGCACTGGCCATCGCAGTCGGACCTACTGAACTGGTGTCAGCACATGTCGCCGGGCCTGGCTGCGTTGTTGATCCTGCTGGGTGTGGTCTACCTGATCTTCGGGTTCAAGATCTTCAAGGGACTGGTGATGTTGAACGCCGCCGCCGTCGGCGCGGCGATCGGGCTGGCGCTGGGACAGCGGACGGAGATGGGGCTGGCGCTGATGGTGCTGTGCGGGTTCGTCGCCGCGGCAATCACCTGGCCGCTCATGAAATGGGCCGTGGCCGTCATGGGCGGGCTGGCCGGGGCGCTCTTGGGCGCGACGATGTGGCAGACATTTGGATTGGACCCCACATTTGCCTGGTCCGGCGCGCTCAGCGGATTGATCCTTTTCGGCTTGCTGTCGTTCATCCTCTTCCGCGGCTCGGTGACCATGTACATGAGCCTCCAGGGCGCGGCGATGCTGATCTTCGGCCTGCTGGGGATGGTCGACAAATACGAGCAGGTCGCCCCCAAGATCACCAGCGCCATGACGTTGAAACCATTCCTCCTGCCGATGGCGATCATCATCCCCGCGATCATCGGGATGCTGTACCAGCAATCCGACGGCGCCTCGGCGGCGCCGGGGAAGAAGTAGCCGCCCGGGCCAGGCAGCGATCGGTATCTGCCGCGCGGCGCGTCTTGGCCCTCCTTGCCGCCAGCGGGAACGACAACCGGGCCGGGCCCTGTCGCGTGCACGTACCTCATCGTGGCCGCAAGGTCACAATCCAGACGACACTTTTTCCGGAAATCTGGGGTCGTCTCCGAGAATTGTCATACCGCCCGGTCCAATGACCTGCCTAAAGTTGCGCAAACATGATTGCTCGAACTGAGCGATTTTCTGCCGCCAAGCCGGGTGCGAAGCGAAGCGCAGCCCCGGATTCCCGATTCGCGCACCGAGGATCCGGGGCTGCGCTTCGCTTCGCACCCGGCTTGGCTATGCATAGGGCTCGTTCCCGTCCACTGAAGGAGAAAACCCATGGAAGTCAAACGAGTCGGCTCCCAGCCTTCGGTCGAGGGGCCAGGCGAATGGTTTACCGGTGCGGTTCGAATCGATCGGCTGTTTGAAGCACCCAATCCAGGGCGCGTCCTTGGCGCCAGCGTCACGTTTGAGCCAGGGGCGCGCACGGCGTGGCACACGCATCCGCTCGGTCAGACCCTGATCGTGATTGCCGGCAGCGGCTGGGCGCAGCGCTGGGGCGGGCCAAGAGAGGAAATCCGGCCCGGCGACGTGATCTGGTTCAGCCCGGCCGAAAAACACTGGCACGGCGCCACGGCAACCACGGGCATGACCCACATCGCCATCGTGGAAAAACTCGACGGCAAGAGCACCGATTGGATGGAACAGGTCAGCGACAAACAATATCAAGCGGTTCAGTAGGCAGTAGGCGGTAGGCGGAGCAGCGCGGGCATCCTGACTGCCTACCGCCTTCTGCCTACTCTCTTCATGGAGCTCAAACCATGTACAGGACAAAAGCTTATTCCGCAGCCAGCGCGACCTCGCCGCTGGGCTCGGCCACGATCCCACGGCGAGATCCGACCCCGCACGACGTGCAGATCGAAATCCTCTTCTGCGGGATCTGCCACTCCGATCTCCACGCCGTCCGCAACGAGTGGAGCAGCGTCATGCCCACCGTTTATCCGATTGTCCCGGGCCATGAGATCGTCGGGCGAGTGACCAAGGTCGGCTCCGCAGTCACGAAGTACAAACCGGGCGACCTGGCCGCGGTGGGCTGCATGGTCGATTCAGACGGCGCCTGCCCGCAGTGCAAAGCCGGCCTCGAGCAGTTTTGCCCGAACCTGATCCTCACCTACAACGCCCCGGACAAACACAAGACCGCTCCGGTCACGTACGGCGGCTACTCAAACAGCATCGTCATCGAAGAGCGCTTCGTCCTGCGCGTGCCTTCCAACCTCGATCTGGCCGGAGCGGCGCCGCTGCTGTGCGCCGGGATCACGACGTACTCACCCATGCGGCACTGGGGTGTCAGCAAGGGCAAGAAGGTCGGCATCGTCGGCCTCGGCGGCCTGGGCCACATGGGCGTGAAGTTCGCGCACGCGTTCGGGGCGCACACTGTCGTCTTCACCACCTCGCCAAAGAAGACGGAGGACGCGCTGCGCCTGGGCGCTGACGAAGTCGTCGTCTCCCGCAACGCCGATGAGATGAAGAAGCATGCGGGCACCTTCGATTTCATTCTCGACGCGGTCTCCGCCGAGCACGACATCAACGCTTACCTCGACCTGCTCGGCCGCGACGGGAACCTGACCCTCGTCGGCGCGCCGCCTAAGCCCATGGGCGTCTCGTCCTTCACCCTGATCGTCAGACGGAGAAGTCTTTCCGGCTCCGCCATCGGCGGCATCGCCGAGACCCAGGAAATGCTCGACTTCTGCGGCAAACACAATATCACCTCCGACGTCGAAGTGATTCCCATTCAGAAGGTCAACGAAGCCTACGAGCGGCTGCTCAGGAGCGATGTGAAGTACCGGTTCTCGATCGATATGGCTTCTCTCAAATCTGAATGACGTTGAGCGGTCTGGTCGCCCGGCGGCAAGCGGCCATGTACATTTGCTGGCATGAACCTGCTGGCCGAAGTTGCGAATGCCCCTCTGCCCGCCTGGCAGACTTATTACGAGATTGTCGGCGCGTCGGCCGGGACGCTGATCGGACTGCAATTCGTCGTCATCGCGCTCCTCGCTACCACGCGGAAGCGCGCCGACCGGGAATCGATCAACGCCTTCGGAACGCCGACCGTCGTGCACTTCGGCGGCGCGCTGGCGGTCTGTGCCATGATGGCCGCCCCCTGGCCTTCGCTTTTGGCTTTGTCAGTGGCGCTGACGGCGTGCGGCGTGGGCGCGCTGAGTTATGCGGCAAAGGTCTTCCATCGCGCCCGTCAGCAGACGGCTTACCAGCCGGTGTGGGAAGATTGGCTGTGGCACGCGATCCTGCCGTGCGGCGTCTACGCCGCGTTCACCGCGGCGGCACTTCTCCTGAGGGTCATCACGCAGATTGCCCTTTTCGTGATCGCGGGCGCCGCGATTGGCCTGCTGTTTATCGGGATCCGTAATGCCTGGGACAGCGTGATATACATCGTTGTCGCCGATGATGGCCACGATGCCGCCAAATCGGAGTGAGCCGTGTAATCGCGTCGGGATTGGGGCTTCAGTGCGGCTTTGCCGCCGCGGCAACGTCCTGTTTGGCGCGGGCCCGGCGGAGCTGGGCCGTGCGTTCTTCGCGACTCTTGGGGTCGTTGGCGACGCGCGCCTCGGCCTCGGCGTACTCGGCGCGGGCGGCCTCGGCGTCGATGTGATCGGCCGCGATCGCCTCGGTGGTGAGGATGGTCAGCTTTGCCCCCTTCATCTGTCCGATGCCGCCGTTGACGAAAAATGTGCGGGTCTGCCCGCCCGCCAGGTCGACGCGAAGCGGTCCCACGCCGAGCTTCACGAGCAGCGGTGCGCGTCCGGTGAGAATGCCGATCTGCCCGTCCCAGGCGGGCACGATCGCCTGCGAGACCGACTCGTCCAGCGCCTGCTGTTCCGGCGTCACGATCACACACTGAAATGCCATGCTTCGCTCCAGTTTGCCGGCAGCGGCCCACCACGCCCGGCGTGGCCCGCGCTCAAACGGCGCGAGTGTAGGGAACCCGCCGGGGAGCGTCAATCATCTTGTGGCACAGCCGCCATCGGCTGTGTTCGACCGAAGGTCGAAAACCAGTTTCCGCCTTCGGCGGAACACGCCGGGGGCGGCTGTGCCACATCGCCACGACTCACCTTGCCATCTGCCATTGGAGGACCGTTAGCGAGTACGGCTCGAAGCAGTAGCTCAACGGGCTCGTCGCGGACAGCTTTGATTGACGCACCGATACGCGTTGCGGATCGTCAAAGCTGTTGGCCACATCCGGTTCGCCGGCATGTTGTTGGTCGGCCAGCGTCCAGATCGACACGTCCTGTGGCGCCACGCCCACCGCAGAGACATCGATCGGCCGCGTAATCGGGTCGGGACTGGGATTGACAGCAAACAGCGTAAGCCGGCGGCCATCGGAAGAGAGCGTGGCGCTGACGTCCGGGCCGGTGTCCGGCGGAACCGACGAATCGATCCTGAGCGGCCGGTCCCCCGCCAGCGTCGCGTAGAGTTGCTGCGCGTAGTAAGCCGGCGTCTTGTACAGGCGGTGATTGTCGGTCTGGATGATGCCCGAACAAAAGCTGTTGGCCAGGTTCGAGCGGTTGGCGATTTCCACCAGATCGCAGTTGCGGTGAAGCAGGTTGTGATAACGCGCCACGGCCAGCGCGTTTTCCAGAGTCCAGAGCATCGCACGCCTGGGGCCAAAATCTCCGGCGGTTGTGTTCCACTCGGTGATCGCCACATGAACGTGCCCAAAGTAACCCGACGCCGTCAGCAGCGCGCGAGTGGCATCGAGCTCGGCCTGGCAGGCCGTCAGGTTGGCGCAGTCGTATTGATGGGGACACACATAGTTGAGCAGGCCGCCGGCTGCTTTGAGGACGCCGGGGCTGGGATAGCTCGACAGCAGCCGGATCTCCGGATCGGCCCGGCGCATCGCATCGGCGAACGGCCGGAGCATCGCCTCGTACTCCGGGCCGCGTCGCTCGTTTCCGATCTGCCAGAACTTGATGTGGTAAGGCTGGGGATGGCCGTTTCTGGCCCGCAGCGCGCCCATCGGCGTGTCCGCGCCGCCGTTGAAATACTGCACCTCGTCCGCCGCGTCGGCCGGAATCTGACCGGCGGTGCGGACGCAGATGAGCGGCTCAGCATCCGCCAGCCGGCAGAGCTGCACGATCTCTTCCAGCCCCGCCCCGGTTGGCTGCAATCCTCCCCACGCGCGGAAGGGGATGCGATGATCGGGATCTCCGATGGTTCCCCGCCAATCGAAGCCGCCATACCCTGGCGCATCCAGCGCGCTGCCTCCGAAGCGGATGATTCCCGGCTTCAGCTCGCGCAGCGCCTGCACCGCATCGGCGCGCCAGCCGCCGATCGCGTCGGTGGGCATCAGCGAAGCGTTGTCGAGCCACAGCGTTCCCGGTCCGTGAAAGCGGATGGTGAGAGTTGCGTTCGAGTCGCTGCCGGCCGGAGCCAGGCGGGCGGTGTACTTCTTCCATTCTCGCGTCGGCTGGAATGACGCGGTTGCATATATCACGCCCTCATGGTGAAGCACTACCTCAACCGCCGGGCCGATCCCCTGCTGACGAAGAAAGCAGGAAAAGACGCACCGCGTCTGCCGTTGAACCGCCAGGCCGTCCTGCGAGATGCCCAGCGTGCAGGGCGCGTCGCCGGTCGCTTCGATCTTCTGTGCGACTTTTCCGCTGACCGGATCCGCGGGGTCGAGCGAATAGACTCCCCGGTTGCACTCCCCGCTGGGATACCACGGGCGCTCGCGGAAATCCGTCTGCCTGAGATACGCCACCTTATACGGGCCAAGCCCCTCGAAGCTGCCATCGTAGAGCTTCTCCGCCCACAACGACGGGACCAGGTCGCAGAGGTATTCGATGAACTGCCCGTATTGGTAAGGGCTGATCGTGCCGGCGCCGAGCGGCGCTGAGGTAATGCGAAGGGGCGCTTTGGCCAGATCGATGGGCGCGATCGACAGATCGGCAAACCACGCAGTGCCGGTGCCTTTTCCAAAGCCGGCAAAAAACGGCGCGACGCGCACCCGCCCATCGGCCGGCGACGCAAAGACGATCACCACCTCCGTCCAATCGGTGTCGCCGCGATGGTTCGGGCCCGCGGCGATGATCCCCCGTCCGCCGGGCCGCTGAATCTGATAGCTGCCGAAGGTCCGCGCGTCGCGCGGGAGCAGGCCGCGGGTGCGAATCCACCCAGCGAACCGATACCATTGCCGCGGCGCCAGTGAGATCTCCTGCCCCAGTGCCGCGTCGCTCGGCTCGGTCGCCGAGACGCGCAGCGAACCGCTGGCGGAATGCCTGATCTGATCATCGCGCAACACAGCCGCCGGTGCGCCATAGACGTGAGCCTCCCAGTCCTCTGCGCCACGATCAAACGACGTATTCCGGATTGGATTCTCCGGCGGCTGGGCGGACGCGCCGGCCCCACCGACAAAAACACAGAGGAGAAAGACGCGAATTGCAAAACGCATGTTCCTCCACAGCGCCGGGCGAAAGGTCGGGCCGTTACTTTGTACCCTGCCCAATGCGTCCAAAGTAAACGAAGCAACGTGGGCAGCGAGCCGGGAACGTGGAATTCG
>DATHPP010000122.1:0-16136 GCA_035483795.1 Tepidisphaeraceae bacterium
CCATCCCGGCACCCCAACCCCGGACAATCACCCGCCTTGATACAGGAAAGGCAAATTTACGAAATCTACTCAGGCAAGCGACCGCCGGGCCGAACGGGATTAGCGAAATGTCGCACTTTTTGGGGGTGTGACAAGTGCGACTTTTGACGTTTGTGACATTGGGCGGTCATTTTTTGTGCCAAAGTCGGCCAAAAGTGCCATTTGCTCGGCCGCGGCTCCGGGGCGTGCAACGTTTGCAATGAAATGCGACCTTTTCGATGTTTTGCGGCGCTGGCGAAGTGAACGCCGCGGAACAGAACTGAAGGTTTTTCGCGATTTGGGCGGCGGCTTTACGAGGGGAGCGGGGTGCGCCTAACCTTATGCGTTTGAAAAGGGATGGATGAGCATCGAACCTGCCGCGACGGAGCAAGTCGAAAGCACGGTTGTAGAACGGGGGACGCGGCGCGCGGTCGCGGACCGGCGCTGGGTGACGGCTGCGCTGATGCTGGTCATGGTGCTGGCGTCGATGGAGCAGACGATCACCAGCACCGCCATGCCGACCATCATCGGCGACCTTCGCGGCTTTGAGCATTACTCCTGGGTTTTCTCGATATACCTGTTGGCGCTGACAGTGAGCATGCCGCTCTACGGCCGGCTGGCCGACGTGTGGGGCCGCAAGCGGGTGATCCTGGGGGCGGTGTTCATCTTTTCCATCGGGTCGGCGCTGGCGGCGTCGGCGCATTCGATGGGGGCGCTGATCCTCTATCGCGGAATGCAGGGGCTGGGGGCCGGCGGGATCATGCCGGTCGTGCTGACCATCCTGGGCGACATTTTCACGCTGGAAGAGCGGGCGGCGGTGCAGGGGTTCTTCAGCGCCATCTGGGGCAGCGCGGCCCTGGCCGGGCCGGCGCTGGGGGCGTTTCTGGTGAGCACGCTGGGCTGGCGGTCGATTTTCTTCGTCAACCTGCCGGCGGGGATCGTCGGGTTGATCGTGCTGGTGTGGAAGTATCACGACCATGAGAAGCCGCACTCGACCGACCTGGATCTGCCGGGCGTGATCAGCTTGTCGATCGCGTGCACGGCGGCGCTGCTGCTGGCTTCGGGCGTTGTGCCGGCCCAGAGGCTGGGGGTGTGGGACAGCGTGCTGCTGGTGATCGCGGGCGTGGCGACGATCGCATTTCTGCGGATCGAGCGGAGCGCCCGGAATCCGATCATGCCGCCGGCCCTCATGATGCAGCGATCGATCGGGCCGGCGATGCTGGGAAGCTTCCTCCTGGGATGCGGGTTTCTGTGTCTGGACACCTACGTGCCGCTGTACGTGCAGGGAGGCCGCGGCGGGGGTGTGGCGGCGGCGGCGAGCGTCGTCACGCCCGTCATGCTCACCTGGGCTTCCAGTGGCGTCATCGCGGCGCCTCTGGTCGTGAAATGGGGATTTCGCAATACGGCGATGCTCGGTTCTTCGATCGCGGTGCTCAGCTTTGTCGGACTGCTGATTTGCGCGCTGACCCACGCGCCGCACTGGACGATCACCGCCGTGCTGGCGCTGACGGGCGCGGGATTCGGGCCGGCATCGATGGCGTATCTGCTGGCGGCGCAGCATGCCGTCGAATGGCAGCAACGCGGCATCATCACCAGCGGAATCCAGTTCTTCCGAACCATCGGCGGGGCGCTGGGCACCGGGCTGATGGGAATGCTCTTCAACCTGCTGATTCATTCGCAACTCGAACGGCTTCGGGCGATGGGGATCGACGTGGCGGTACTGCTGGATCCGCACGGGCAGCACCACTTAAGCAGCGGGCAGATGCAATCGGCCCAGCAGATGATTTCCGGCGGGTTGCTGTGGGTCTTCGTGGCGATCCTGATTTTTGCTATCCTTCAGCTCATCGCGACGGCGTTCATGCCGCCGGGCCGATCGCACGAGCCGCTCACCCGCGCCGAGGCGATCGAAGCCCTGGCGGCGTAGTTTGAGCGTAGCCGGCACGCTCCGCGGGCCGTCAGCTACGGCACGCGGAGCGTGCCTGCTACAGCGAGGGGGGAAGAACAGACCTTCGGTTTTGGGGTGGTTTTGAGCGAGCATGTTTGCAAACCTCAATTCGCTGTCGCAGCGCCGCCGCCAGGAGGAATGGCTCGACGCGCCGAATGCCGATCCCGAATGGCTGCGCAAGAGCCTCTCGTATATCCGCTGGGTCAACCGTTTGTTCGGCTACACCCGCGCGACGATCGGGCATCTCGATCGATTCAGCCGTGGCTGGAAAGCGGGCCAGACGATCCGCATTCTCGATCTGGCCACCGGCTCGGCGGACATTCCGCGGGCGATCCTCAAATGGGCGGAAAGAAACGGGTTTGACGTGCGGATCGTCGGCGTCGATCTGCATCCGGGCATGGCGCGTGAGGCGGCTGAATCCCTCGATGACACCCGATTCAGCGTGGTGCGAGCGGACGCGCTTCGGCTGCCCTTTGCCGACGACGGCTTCGATTACGCCATCACCAACATGTTTCTGCACCACCTGGATAACGATCAGATCGTGTCGGTTTTGCGCGGCATGGCCCGAGTCTCGCGCCGGGGAATCATCGCGGCGGACCTGGTTCGCAACCGCCGGGCCTATTTCTGGATCAAAGTTTTTACCCTGCTGGCCAACCCGATGGTCAAGCACGACGCACCGATCAGTGTCGCCCAGGCATTGACGCGGGCCGAAGTCCTGAGCCTTCGCGACCGGGCGGCAATCGGCTTCGCGTCCTACTATTCTCACTTCGCTCACCGCTTCGTCCTGGCCGGTGAGAAGGATGCAGGATTGAGGTAAGATGCGGCCGTGACACGGGTTTGCAACCCGTGCGGACGACAGTCTGATTGGATGACGATGGAGGGGATGAAGCTCCCTCGTCGTGGCATGCCGCCAGAACGGGTTGAAAACCCGTGTCACGGGCGGGCGCACTGGAGTAGGCATGAACCGTGAAAAGTTCGCGTGGATCGTGAGCTTGATTCTGATTGCGATGATGGCATTCCCGATGTCTGGGAGCATCGCGCACCGCGACGACGATTATGCGTTCGTCAAGACGCTGATCGATATTCATCGTCAGGTTGACAACAACTACGTCGACCCGGTGGACGAGGACAAGCTGAAGGTCGGCTCGGTCAACGGGATGATGGGAGAGCTGGACCCCTACAGCATTTTCATTCCGCCGGCCAGGAAGGAGGAATTCGACAACATCCTCGAAGGCAGCTTCAAGGGCGTCGGCATCGAGCTTTCGCAACTGGAAAACGGCGACATTCAGGTGGTCAGTCCGATCCCCAACAGCCCGGCGCTCAAGGCCGGGGTGATGGCCGGCGACATCATCGTCAAGGTCAACGGAAACGAGATCAAGGGCAAGAAGATTGCCGACGTGCAGACGATGATCAAAGGGCCGCTGGGCAGCGAGGTTCGCCTCACGGTCAAGCACCTGGAAGGGGGACAGGAGGTCGAGCTGAAGATGACCCGGCAGGAGATCGTGCTGCCGACGGTCATGGGCTATCGCCGCGACGCGAAAAACAACTGGGATTACTGGGTTTCGCAGAATCCCAAGATCGCCTACGTCCGCATCACCCAGTTCACCAACGACACGTTCACGGAATTGAAGGAATCGCTGGACCAGGTGCTCGGCCAGGGAATGCAGGGGCTGGTCCTGGACTTGCGTTTCAACCCCGGCGGCCGGCTCGATCAGGCAAGGGAGATCGTGAACCTGTTCATCAGCGACGGTGTCATTGTCGTGACCAAAGGGCTGCACCGCTCCGAGGAAATCGCCCGCGCCAGCCCCGACAAAGCGCTGCCGCAGAAGTTCAAGATGATCGTGCTGGTCAACGAGCACTCCGCCAGCGCCGCCGAGATCGTCGCCGGCAGCCTGAAGGACAATCACCGCGCCGTCATTCTGGGCACGCGAACCTACGGAAAGGGATCGGTGCAGGAGATCATCCCGCTCGAGCAGGATGAGGGCGAGCTGAAGCTGACGGTGGCGTATTACTACCTGCCCAGCGGCCGCCTGGTGCATCGCAAGAAGGGCGCAACCGACTGGGGCGTCGAGCCGCAGATCAACGTGCCCATGAGCGAAAGAGACGAACAGCGGGTGCTTCAGCAGCAGGGCGAGGAAGAGCTGTTTCACAAGCCGCTTCCGCTGGCGACCCGGCCGGCATCGCACCCCGCTACGCAGGCGACCGTCGACGTGCAGCTCCAGGAAGCGGTCAGCGCGATCGTGGCCTCGTCGCTGCTGGACGGCGGCACCGAAGGGCCCGCCACCCAGACCGCCCGCGCGCCCTCGACGCGGCCGGCAGGGCAATAGTTCATGGCGACCATTCTGGGCATCGAATCCACCTGCGACGAAACCGCCGCGGCGATTGTCGTCGATGGGTTCGACGTGCGAACCAGCGTCGTGGCCAGCCAGGCGGAACTGCACGCCAAATACCGCGGCGTCGTTCCGGAGATCGCCGGCCGGGCGCATATTGAGAATATCCTGCCGGTCTTGCGGGAGGCGATCGCATTTCCCCCTCTCCCTCCGGGAGAGGGCAGGGGTGAGGGAAAGCTGCGAGAGAGCTCGTCGTCCGGAGCCCTCACCCCAACCCTCTCCCAGAGGGAGAGAGGGCCGGAGCAAAACCCCTTTGACAGCATAGATGCCATCGCGGTCGCTCACCGGCCTGGATTGATCGGATCCCTGCTTATCGGCGTAACCGCGGCCAAGACACTGGCGTGGGCGCTGGGCAAGCCGCTCGTCGGCGTCGATCACGTGCACGCCCATCTCTACAGCGTGACGCTCGAAACCAATGTTCACCCGCCGATGCCTGCGGTAGGGCTGGTTTGTAGCGGAGGACACACCTCGCTTTATCAGGTCAACGACTGGCTCGACGTCCGATTGATCGGGTCGACCATCGACGATGCGGTGGGCGAGGCGTACGACAAGGTCGCCGCGATTCTGGGGCTTGGGTATCCGGGAGGACCAATTCTCGACCAGCTCGCGCAGAGCGGAGACCCGACCGCGCTTCGTTTCCCGCGAACACTGCTGGAGCGAGAGTCGCTCGATTTTTCGTTCAGCGGCTTGAAGACGGCGGTGCTCTATCACGTTCGCGGCGTCCCCCGCCGCGGACAGGATGTCAAGACCGAGCCGACGCGAAAGCTTGGCGAGCAGCAGATGCGAGACATCGCCGCCAGTTTTCAGGCGGCCTGCATCGACGTGATCGTTGAGAAAATCAATCGCGCCACCCGCCACATCGGCGCCAAATCGGTCATCATCGGTGGGGGTGTCTCGGCCAATCGCGGGCTGCGCACCGCCCTTGAAAAATACCCGATTCCCGTTTTCTTTCCGCCGTTGCGTTACTGCACTGACAACGCCGCGATGTCGGCGGGACTGGCACACGTCTACTTCCAGGAAACTCGCTTCAGCGATCTGAGCCTCGACGCGATCACATACAGTCAGTTTCGATGAAGCTATGTGGCGTGACGTACTTACAGCCGCGGCGCCACATCGCCTGTGCCCGGCGGGCGGGGCCTGCGGCCGGCCTGGGTGCTGAAGCTCTGAAGGTAGGCGATCCACATCATCGAGAGCCCGTACGAATAGGCGCCCTGGATCAGTTGCTCAACGTAGTACAGCGTCGGGGCGATGTGGTAGCGGTCGGCGTTGGTGCCCTGGTAGGTGATCGCTTGGACGGCGTCTCCCTTTCCCAGCGGCGAGACTTTCACTTCGATCCGGCGGTAGACGCCAAGCTCCTTGCCGTTTTCGAATTTGCGGCCGACTTTCAGATCGAGCACCGACAGGTCGGACTCGGTCAGGTCGAACAGCGCCCCGGAAACGTACTTGCCGGGGTCGTAGACAATGTCGGCGATCCCGCCGCCCCAGTAGTCGCTGTAGATCGAGAACCCCAGGCGATAGTTGGCCAGGACCGCGGCCTTGCCCGGCTTGAGCTGCGGCGCGCGATGGCCGAAGTGGCGGCACCACTCCGCTACCGCCCGCGTGTTCAAGTTGGAACCGTACGCAAAATACCACATGCCCGCTGAATCCTCTGTGCGGCGGAGATTCTGGCAACATCACGCCGCAAAGGCAAAAACGCTGAGACTCAGCTGGGGCTCAGTTGACCCTGGGGTCTTTGCAGTAGTCGACAGGGCAGGCGGATTGCAGGGGGGAATAAAGCGACTCGAATGCGTCGGCGATGCGGACGACGCGGTGGCGAGCGTCCGCTTCGGCCAGCAGGGACTGCTTGAGACGCAGGTCTTCTAGGAAATGGAATGCGACCAGGTCGGCGATGTGTTCGGTCGGAACCGCCCCGGCCAGCAGCTCGACGAATTTCCGGCCGATGCCGGTCTGGCGGAGCCGCCGGCCCTGAAAGACTTCCTCAAAGCGCCGGCGTTCGTCGCTCAGATCGATCTCCAGGGCCGACGCCGCTTCCAGAGGCTGGAGCAGGGCGATCCGATATGGCTCGTCGCCATACTCGCGAATGATGCGGGCGCGCGTCTGCCCCTGGAGCAGGAAATTATAGCGGCCGTCCGGAAGTTTCTCGTGCGACAGGATGTTTCCAACGCAGATGACCGGGTCAATGGCTGGGCGGCCGTGATAATTCTTTTCCCACCCGGGGCGGAGGAGGGCCATGGCAATTTGCCGCCGGCCGCGCAGGGCGTCGGCGGTCATCGTCTTGTAGCGCTCCTCGAATACGTGCAACGGTAAAATGGCCCGTGGGAACAATACGACATTCGGCAGGGGAAAAAGCGGCACCGCCGAAAAATCCGCTTCGCCCGTGGGGTCATGCATACGACGGCATTGTAGGCTTCAAAACCTGTAGGCAGTAGGCTGTAGGCCGTACGCAGAAATTCGGGAGCTGCGGCTTGTTCTCTTTCTGCCTACTGCCTACCGCCTACTGTCTACCGCCTACTGCCTACCGTTAGATCCCGTTAGATCCCCTTCAACTCGCGTTCGGCGCGGAACCAGTTATCGTCCTGGCTGCCGCCCTTGCCCGACTTCCAGATTTCGTAGGCGCGCTTGGCGATCTGCTCGTAAGTCGGCGGCGACTTCTTCTGGGGCGACGACGCCATCGTGCTCTGCCGCGGCGGCAGCGAGGTATTGCGGACCGGGGTGGAAACCGCGGGGGCGGAGACTTTCTTCGACGACATGATCTTCTTGCCTGCCATGGTGTTGCTCCTTCTTAGAACGTCAACGGTTGGCGGGGCGAGGTGGCAATCAATCCCTTTGATTTCTCGCCCAGCATTTAACACAACCATCGGCAGGTTTCAACACGGCGCTTGACTTATTGGACGCGTCGGTCAAGGAGGATTTGCAATCCTTTTGGGCGGGCGAGGCTCCTGCCGAGCCGTCATGTTTCGGCGCATTGACGCTCGCGGCTTGGCAGGAGCGTTGCCCTCCCCAAATCGATGTTCAGGCCGGGTTTTCCTTCAGCCAGTTCAGCACCTCCTGGTCGTGCCCCTCGGGTTTCACTTTCTCGAAGACGTGACGGACCTTTCCGTCTTTGGAGATCACGAACGTCGTCCGCGCGGCGCCCATGTATTTCTTGCCGTACATGCTTTTATCCTGCCAGACGCCGTACTTTTCGGCGACGGAATGGTCGCCGTCGGCCAGCAGGGGGAAATTGAGGTGAAACTTGCCGGAGAACCTGGTCACGTCCTTTTCCGGATCGGGGCTGATGCCGAGGACCGCGATGCTGGCTTTATCGTAATCCGCCAGCGCGTCGCGGAAACCGCAGGCTTCCTTCGTGCAGCCGGGCGTGTCGGCGCGGGGGTAGAAATAGAGCACGACGGTCTTTTTCCCTTTGTAATCGTCGAGCCTGATGTTTTGACCCGTGCTCGAGGGCAGATCGAATTTCGGTGCGGCTTTGCCAATCAGTTCGGACGGTGCGGGCATGAGGAAATTCTCCTTTCGAGTCGAATGCGATCGCGCGGTAGTAGCAGGCACGCTCCGCGTGCCGTCAGCAAACGGCACGCGGAGCGTGCCTGCTACAAGTTCCGACGGGCGAAGCTCTGTCCGTCGATTCGCTTCACGTGCCCCTTGAGTGTCAAGAAAGTCAGCTCTTGAAGCACGACGTGCGCGGGGAGCGACGTTCGCTCGACCAGGGTATCGACGTTGACCGGATCGATTTCCAGATGCGCGAAGATCGTCTGCTGCCGTTCGGAAAGACCGATCATCGAAGGTTGCGGTGGGCGAACTGGTTCCGTGGTCGGCTCATCAACGTCATCTGCCGCGGGCTCGAAAAGGCTTGGTTCCACGACATTCTGTGGCAGTGGCCCGAGCCCATCGAGCAAATCCTCCAACTTCGATACAAGAATCGCGCCGTCGCGGATGAGCTGATGCGGCCCGGCGGACAGCGGGTTGTCCACCCGCCCTGGCAACGCAAAGACCGGCCGGCCATGATCGTCGCACGCCTGCCGGGCGGTGATCAGCGCGCCGCTGCGCTCGTCGGCCTCGACGACCAGCACGCCGCGGGACATGCCGCTGACGATGCGATTGCGCCGCGGAAAATTCTCCTTGTTGGGCGGCGTCCCCAGCGGAAACTCGCTCAGCACCGCCCCGCGCTCGGCAATTTGCGAAAACAGGCTCCCATTCTCCGGCGGATACGGCACGTCCAGCCCGCTGCCCAGCACCGCGATCGTGCGCCCCTGAGCGTGCGCCAACGCGCCGCGGTGCGCCGCCGAGTCGATGCCGCGGGCGCCGCCGCTGATCACCGTGATCCCCGCGCCCGCCAGGAGCGCCGCGAATCGCTCGGCCTGCTCGCGGCCATACATGCTGCACCGCCGGCTGCCCACGATCCCCAGCGAATTCAAATCCCGCGGCTGAAGCGTCCCGCGCATGTACAACACCGTCGGCGGATCAGGAATCGCCTTGAGCAGCTCGGGATAACTCGCATCGTCCGGACAAACCAGCGAAACCCCCAGCTTTGCCGCCCGCTCCAGCTCGCGATCGACCAGGGTTTTCGCTTCGCGCAACGCCGACGATATTTTCCGCGACTTGGCCAGCCCGATGCCGTCGACGTTGTTGAGCAACCCGGCATTGGCTTCGCACGCGGCCTCCGCCCCGCCCGCCGCGTCCACGATCCGCCGGATCAGGATCGGGCCAATTCCTTCTGTGAGCGAGAGTTGTAACCAATCGCGAAGCGACACGTCGTTCCTCGATGAAAACTCACGCAGAGCCGCCAAGACGCAGAGAGAGGAGCCGCGGAAAGCTTGGGTGGAAGATAGCATGCAGAAGTAATGCTGGAAATCGACGCGGTGGGCAAGATAGGCGGGTGCCGGACAACCCACCTCGCAGCTGAATGCCGACTGCGCCGGTTCGGTTCAACGTGACACGGGTTTTCAACCGGTTTTCAACCCGTGCAGGCGGCGCAAATCGGAAATGAACTGCGGATTGTGCCGGTTATTCAGTCCGACCATCGTCAGCACGCCTTTAAAAGCCCTTTAAAAGCTGTGTCACAGTCAGCGCATCGTTAGCAGACCTCCCACGACCCTATCCGTGTTTTCTTGCTCTAGGTCTTCCGGTATCCGCGAGATTCTTTTGCCATTATCCTTTCAATGACTCAACCGCCGCGGTGACCTTTTCGACGGGGGCGTCGTCGCGGATGACGACGTGACCGAGGCGGTCGGGCAACACGAAGTGGACTTTTCCGGCGCGGACTTTTTTGTCGAAGATCATGGCATCGACGACGTCCTTGGTCGCGAGTTTCAGGCCACTGGTAGGCAGGCCGGCATTGCGGATTACCTCGACGATTCGATCGCACGATTGCTTGTCCAGCATTCCCAGATCGACGGCCATGCGCGACACGGCGACCATGCCGAGGGCGACGCACTCGCCGTGCGAGTATCCGTAGTGGGAGGCGGTTTCGATGGCGTGGCCGAAGGTGTGGCCGAAGTTGAGGTGGGCGCGCTCGCCGTGCTCGAAGGGGTCGGCTTCGACGACGCGGGCCTTAATGGCGACGTTGTGGGCGATCAGGTCGGTGAGGTAATCCAGGTCGAGGGCGAGGGCGCGGTCGATCTCGCGCTCCAGGCGCGCGAAGCCCTCGGCGTCGCGGACGATGTCGTGCTTGATGCACTCGGCCAGTCCGCCGCGAAGCTCGCGCGGCGGCAGCGTCCGCAGAACGGCGGGGTCGATCAGCACCGCAACCGGCTGATGGAACGCCCCGATCAGGTTCTTTCCGACGGCGTGGTTGATCCCGGTCTTGCCGCCAACGCTGGCATCGACCATGGCTAAGAGCGTCGTGGGAATCTGGACGAACGGCACGCCGCGAAGAATGGTGGCGGCGACGAAGCCGGTCATATCGCCGATGACGCCGCCACCCAATGCCAGGATCGGCGTCGATCGCTCGATTCGGGCCGAAAGCAGCACGTCGTAAACGGGCGACATATCCGAAAGCGTTTTGTGGTCTTCCCCGGCGGGGATCGTCGCGATAACCGGCTCTATTCCCGCGGATCGCAGCGAATCGGCAACCGCTTGCGCATATCGCGGGCCGACCCGCGAATCGGTGATGATGCCGGCGCGCTTCGTCCGAGCGATGGACGCCAGGATGCTTCCGACGTCGGAAAGCAGTCCGGGGCGCACGGTAATCTCATACCGCGCGCCCTCAACATTGACGGGAACCACTTTTGCCGAGGCTTCAGCCATTGCCGGCGATTGTAGCGGACGCCGCCATGGCGTCACGTCCAGCCGAGAGCGCAGTGGGGGCCTTGTGACACGGGCTTCCAGCCCGTGCGAGCGGGTTGCAACGAATGGGACGTCGTTCGATCATTGACGACCGCCAGCACGGGCTGGAAGCCGGCTGGAAGCCCGTGGCACAAGGCCCACCATTAGTTTGTCGTCAGGCACTGCCCGCCGCGATGATTTTGCCCTATGATTTGAAACTCCAATGCTTGATACGCTAACTGAAAAACTGAGCGGGGTGTTTCGCAACCTGTCGGGCCGGGGCCGCCTCAGCGAGGAGAACGTTCGCGAAGCGATGCGCGACGTTCGCACGGCCCTTCTCGAAGCCGACGTCAACTTCAAGGTCGTCAAAGACTTCACCGACCGGGTGCAGGAGAAGGCGCTGGGGCAGGAGGTCATCCGCAGCCTTCAGCCGGGCCAGTTGATGGTGAAGATCGTTTACGACGAGCTGGTCGGGTTGATGGGGCCGGTGGACACGCGGATTTACTTCGTGCAGCCGCCGCCCACCATCATCATGATGTGTGGGCTTCAGGGGTCGGGGAAGACGACGACGTGCGGGAAGCTGGCGCAGTTTCTCTTGTCCAAGGGACACCATCCGATGCTGGCGGCGGCCGACTTGCAGCGACCCGCCGCGGTCGAGCAGCTCCGCGTGCTGGGTGAGCAGGTCGGCGTGCCGGTGTATCTCGATCAGGCCAAGGTTGCGCCGCACGGGGAGGTGGCCAAGGGCGCCGCGGTGGCGGTTTGCCGTGCGGCGATCCATGAAGCCAGGGAGAGCGGCCGCGACGTTGTGATTCTCGATACCGCAGGCCGTCTGCACGTTGACGATGAGCTGATGGGCGAGCTGCGCGACATCAACGCCCAGCTCAAGCCGCACCAGATTTATCTCGTGCTCGACGCCATGAGCGGCCAGGACGCCGTCAACAGCGCCAAGGCCTTCAACGAGCAGCTCGAGATCGACGGCCTGATCCTCACCAAGTTCGATTCCGACACCCGTGGCGGGGCGCTGCTTTCCGCCAAGGTCATCACCGGAAAGCCTGTCAAATTCCTGGGCGTCGGCGAGAAGCTGGATCGCCTGGAGGAGTTCCGTCCCGAGGGCATGGCCCAGCGCATTTTGGGCATGGGCGACATCCTGGGCCTGGTGAACGAGGCGATGACCAAGTTCGACCAGGACGAGCAGACGCGCCTCGCCGCCAAGCTGGAGAAGGGTCAGTTCACGCTCGAAGACTTCATGTCGCAGATGGGCCAGATCACCAAGCTCGGCCCGATGAGCAAAGTGATCGGCATGATCCCCGGCATGAGCGAAATGACCAAGCAGCTCGGCGGCGATGGCGTCGTCGAAGAGCAGATCGTCAACATGCGGGCGATCTACGACTCGATGAACAAGAAGGAGCGGGCCAAGCCGGACATGCTCGACGGCCCGCGCCGCCGTCGCATCGCCCGCGGGGCCGGCGTCGAACCGAGCGAAGTCAGCCAGTTCATGAAGCAGTTCGAGACCACCCGCGACATGATGCGCGCCGTCGGTGGAATGGGCCTCATGGGCAAGCTCAAGCTCATGCGGCACCTCTCATCCGGTGGACTTGCGAACCTCGGAATGCCCGGCGGGCCCTCCATTCGAACCAAAAAATCCGGGTTCATGGAAAAGAAGGACCGGAACAAGAAGAAGAAACGACGGTGAATGACCTGGAGTCCATGCGCCTCGTGTTCTCTACCGCAGCGTCTTGATCCGGATGTCCTTGAACTGGATCTCCATAACGAACCCCTGGTGAAGCTGGAGGGCGATCAGGCCATCGGTGAGGGTGTGGGGGCTGTGGTCGGTAAGATCGGTCATGAGGTGGCCATTGATGGTGTAGGTGATGTGGGGGCCGTCGGCGACCAGGACCACGTCGTTCCAGTCGTTGGCGTGGATGTAGGACTGCAACTGTTTGTTGGATTCAGGGAGCTTTCCATTTTCGCGTTTGTTCTCGGGGGTCCAGACGGTTTTTTCGCCGCGATTGCTCATCGTGCCGCGTTTACCGGCAACGTTGGCCTCATCGTAAATGGTGCCGTCGTAATTGCGTTTGCCGTCCATGTCGGCCTGGTACCCGCCGACGCGGAACGTCTTGGGAATCAGCATCTTCGAGCGGAATTGCACGCCCGAATTCCCGTCCGGCGTGGCGAACCTGTATTTGAAATGCAACTCGAAATTGCTGAAGGTCTGCTTGCAGACCAGGAACGTCTGCGGGGCGGCATGCTCCTTGGTTTCGGCGCCCACGATCGCGCCGTCCTTGACCGACCAGAATCCTTCCAAGCCTTCCCAGCCGTCGAGTGTCTTGCCGTCGAAAAGGCTCACGAAGCCTTCGGCGTCCGCCGCGGGCGAGTCGTTGGCGGGCACTGGCGCGCCAGCGCCCAGCAGCAGGGCACATAAGGCAAATGGCATTCCGGTAATGATGGCCTGGCGTCGGTTCATTGCTCTCTCCGCTTAAATCGTGTGCCTTTTGATACCAACGGCCCTGGAAGTCGTTTGCCGACCCGATTTTCCGGCGAGTTTCGGCCATCGTGCAATAAATGACCGCCACCCGCTACCACCCTCACAGACGGCGGACTTCACCGCCGAACGAAACCGTAATGAGAAAGTGAGGCTCGTATGCTTTGGAAGATGGCCAAGATTGGCGTAATGACGACCGGCGGGGCGTTGCTGGCCGGTGGACTCGTGTTCGGGACAGACCTGGGAAGCTACGTCCGAAGCTCCTATCACGAGGTGCGGGCGTCGGTAAAGGACAACATCCCGATCGAATTCGAGCTGCGCCGCGCTCGCGACCTGCTGGACGGCGTTGGGCCGGAACTCCATCAGAACATCCGACTAGTTGCCGAGCAGGAAGTCGAGATCGCCAACCTCAAGACTGACCTTAAGGACGGGCAGGCGAATCTCGCGGCCGAGAAGCAGCGCATCGAGAAGCTGCGCAATTGTCTGGCGACCGAGCAGACCAGCTTCGAGTTCGGCGGTCTGGAGTTCACCCGCACGCAACTAACTCAGGACCTCAGCCGGCAGTTCACGCACTTCAAGGAAGCCGAGACGGCCATGGTGGCCAAGCAGGATCTGCTCACCAACCGCGAGCGATCACTGACCGCGGCCATGGACGCCATGGAAACCGCCAAGGCCCAGAAGGCGACCCTCGAAGCCCAGATCGAAGGACTCGAGGCGCAATATCGCCTGGTCCAGTCGGCTTCCAAAGGCACCGACGTGCAGATGGACCACAGCAAGCTCGCCCAGGCCCAGAAGGTGGTCGGCGACATCCGCAAGCAACTTGCAGTGGCCGAGCATGTGTTGGCCCATGAAGCCAAGTTCACCCAGGACGTGCCGATCGACACCGTCAATGAGAAGGACCTTCTCACGCAGGTGGACGAGCACTTCGGGAACTCGGTTGCGATGGACAAGCATCGCGACGCCGAGGCGCAAACGGGTAACTGACCGATTGCGAGCGCCGCGCATTCCCCCTCTCCCTCCGGGAGAGGGGGAAGAGCGTTATCCCACCCAGTCAAGCTCTCTGGGTTAGACGAGATTGTTCAGGGAGGACTGGTCATGTCGCTGTATATCCCAAATTACCCGACATCCGCCGAAGCTAGTGACCCCTCGTATTTGGTGGTAAAAGAGGGCTCACTGCGGGATCAGATGCTTCGGGATCTGGAGCAGTTTTTGAGCTTCCAGCTCACCAACCCGAAGGCTGTCTCGCTGCGGTTGGCTCGCAAGTCTCGGTACGGGGGTAAACTGGCAACGGGTGGATCGGTCGCGTCGGAGTAGTCGCCGTGCTGATGATTCGGATCAAACAGTGCGAAGTGGCGCTGGCCGGCGGGCGGCTCGAGGAAGCCTTCGAGCTCGTCCGGCAGCCAGACTTGCGATCCCACCGCCGCGGCCAGGAATTGGTCGACCAGATTGGAAAGGCGCTGGTAAAACGCGGGCGCACCCATCTGGTCGCCGGCGCCTTGACCGAAGCCGCGGCCGACTGCGATCGCGCGGCCGCGCTGGGCGGGAACCTGACTGACGTCGTGCAGCTCCGCCGGGCCGTCAGCACGGCGATGTCCGAGCAACGCAAGGCCCGCCAGGTGCAGGACCAGGTCCTGGGTAACGCCCGGCGGCATGCAGATATCGGGCAACTGACGGTGGGCGAGCAGTTGCTGGCCGAGTTCGCTCCCGCCGGGGACCGGGCCGATCTGCTCAAGCAGGACATCTCTGCCAAACGAGCGGCTGTCGATTCCGCGGTGCAAAAAGCGACGACTGCTATGAAGGCAGATGATTGGGAAGCCGCGATCGATCATCTGGCTCGCCTGGATCGCGGCTCCCGTGGTGAACCGACCGTGCGCGAGATCATCACCAAAATCGACGACAACGTGACCGGCCAGGCGACCGACGCCATCAACCTCGGTCGCCTCGACCTGGCTTCGTCGCTCTTGTCTCGCCTCGCCAAGCTGCCCTCACAATCCCCCCAGGCCGATGGCCTGCGTCGAACGCTTAGCCAATGCCGCGAGGCGTTCGACTGCATCGGCAGGGCAGACCCGGCCGGCGCGGAAGTCGTCGTGCGATCCCTCGTTCCGCTCTGGCCCAAGGCCCGATGGCTCGACGGTGTGGCCGGGCAGGTCAAAGCACTTCGCCAACTGGTGGAAGACGTGAAATCCGGACCTTTGAGATTGGCATCGGATGTCGCGGTGGCGCAGCCGGCGCGTGAGCCTCAGGGGCTCGGCCGAGGTGCCTCTCCGATCCCCTCACCCCAAGCCTCTCCCGGAGGGAGAGGGGGAAATGCGCTCGACGTCATCCTTCACGTGGACGGCGTTGGCGGGTTCCGCGTCATCGACCGGCCGGTGGTGCACATCGGCCCGATCAGCTCGTCGCATCCCGTCGACGTGGCACTGATGGCCGAGGCGATGCTCCCCTCAATCACGATTGCCCGCTCCGAAGAGGATTACTTCCTCCATGCGGCCAAACCCGTTCTCGTCAACGATCAGCCGACGACCAGCAAGCTGCTGGCGCACGGCGATCGGATCGGCCTGGGCCCGCGGTGCCGGATCACCTTTCGCCGGCCCAGCGCCGCCAGCGCGTCGGCGGTGCTCGATCTCTCGGGAACCCGGCTGCCGCAGGGGGACGTTCGTCATGTCATTCTGATGGATCGTGAAGTCATCGTCGGGCCCGGCGGCAACGCGCATGTCCGCGCCGACGATCTCGAGTCCCCGGCCGTGTTGCAGCGGCAGCAGGGCCGGCTGGTTTGCAAAATCAATGGAAGTTCTAACGAGCTGATTCCAGGGAACCACGTTAAGCTCGGCCCGATCGGGTTGGTCGTCGCGAAGGAGGCGTAGGCGCATGAGTGCCACGACAGCCGTTCAAGAGAATCCGCCGGGAACCAGCCTTCCCCGCGCCGAGTTACGTGGATACCAATACAAGCACGGCGATCGCCCGCTGGATGGCTACACCCTCCAGCGCGGCGCCGGCCGCGGCGGGTTTGGCGAGGTCTACTACGCCCTCAGCGACAGCGGCC
>DATHPP010000123.1:0-2755 GCA_035483795.1 Tepidisphaeraceae bacterium
GACCCGCTGGCGGGCCGCCATTGCCGAGCCCTTTTTGAGGGATTCCAACGCGTTGCGGCGCCATTTCCGAGCCGCTCCCCCAGGGAGCATCCCCGTCCGTCCGCATCCGCGGCGAGCATGTCGGTAAATACGCAATCTTAGATTGAACGCGGTCCAGGTCGGCTCGGGCGCAACCACCCACGCGATCCGTTGCAAAGCGTGTCTCGTGATTTCGTCGCGGTGAGCCGCAGCATGCCGTCACGCGCTGGACCACTAGGGGTCGAACGGCATATCGGCGGGAACCACGCCCGTCCGAGCGCATCCATAGGTCGAACGCAATCGAGGTCGGCGAGAAAAGGCAGAAGTCGCTCGATCAGCGCCTCGCTAAGCTGGCGGCTTCTAAAAGTTGCTGGCTGACACTTCGGAACGGGAGGGGGTCTTAACCCAGCGTTAGCCCTCCTCTGCGAAGAGAGCCCCCAGCTCGCTCGGAGGGTGCAGCATGACGGGGCAAGGTGCCCCGACAGTCGCGGACGTCATCCTGGCGCTGTTGCTCTGCGGGATTCTCGGCGTCCTCGGTCAAGGCGTCCGCGCCATTGTCGGCCTCAAGAACGCGGGCTCGCTCAACTCCACGACGCCGGGCGAGCAGGCGGTGTTCAGCCTGGCCTATCTCGCCCTGAGCCTGATGATCGGCTTCATCGCAGGCGTGCTCGCCGGCATCGCTCTCAACCTCGAAACGATCATCACCGTCGACCCCGGCAACTGGAAGCTTCTCGTCGGTATCGCCGGCTCCGGCTACATCGGCGCGGACTTCATCGAGAACGCGATGTCGGTTGTCATTCCGGGCACGAAGCCGACGCAGGCGAAAGCTCCGCCACCGGCGGTCGCCGCAACGCCGACCCCTGCCGCCGCGCCTCTGCCGCCGCGCGTTTTGCGCAAAGCACCCCCAGCAGCTCCCCAAACCGATGAAGGCGCTAAGGCGTTGACGGCCGCGATGCGGAGCGTCTGCCCGGAGGTGAATGCGGCCGTCTGGTCGCCTGGGCTCGTCTCCGCCTTCGACCACTTTGATTTCTCGAACGACCGACGCAAGGCGGCCGCCTTGGGCCAATTCCTCGTCGAGGCGGGGCCGGCGCTGAACGCGATCGTCGAGGACCTCTACTATTCGCCCGACCGGGCCTGCGAGGTGTGGCCGGCGCTGTTTCCAAGCTCGCAGGCCGCCGCGCCCTATTGCGGCGATCCGCGCCGCTTCGCCGACTATGTCTACGCAGGCGTCAATGGCAACGGCGACGTGGCGAGCGGAGATGGCTACCGTTTCCGCGGGCGCGGTCTCATTCAGCTTACCGGCCGCGACGAATACGAAGCGTTCGGCCGGGCGATCGGTAAGACGGCGGAGGAGGCAGCCGACTTCTGCGAGACGCATGAAGGCGCGGCTTGGTCGGGCTGCTGGTACCTCGTGAGCAACGGTTGCCTGCCGCTCGCCGACGCCTGGGATATCGACGCCATCACCCGCCGCGTCAACGGCCCCGCGATGGAGGCGGCGGGCGAGCGCCGGCGGTATTCAGATGCAATGCTGAACGCGCTGGGCGGGGTGCCGGCCGCCTAGAAGCCGGCACCGGTATTGAGCGCCGCTGGTGCATGGCTTCCAGGCCGGCGATCGGATCCATCCAGCCTTCCCGGTTTCCTATCTGCAGACCCCCGCTAGCATCGCCTGTGGGGCGCTCTGGCGACACCTGTACGACGCGCTAGGCGAGATGCTGTACGCTATGGGCGTAGCGGGGAAAGAATTTATGCCCATGACCAACCGTTGTAAGCTTCGAAGATGGTCTGCAGTTCCTTCGACGCTGCCGAATCGACGATATGAGCTCCGTACCCGAACGACGTCGCAGCTGGTTCCGCGGCGACTGCGTTCGCCTGATACGGGTTGAGGACAGGATCGGGTTGCATATGGTAAAAGCTCGTGTTGACCGTCTTGAGCCACGAAAACAGGGTCGCCGTTCCTTTGGCGGCTTCGATATAGGCCCGGGCAGTGTCGAGGCTGCGCCCGTTGGTGACGAAATCGTCGACGACAAGCACTCGCTTGCTTCTCAAGTTAAGCATCGCTTTCGGCGGTTCGGCCCGATCATAGCGGCGAGGCTTTTGGTTCAGGTAAACGGTATTCAAGTGATTGCGAAACGTCTTCTGTTCCGGTTTGAGATATTGGCTTTTCTGTGATTGCGTGTGTCGGGCGATACGATTCCGTAGGTACGGCTTCCGAAAGCATTTACCAAATTGGGACATCACGGCGTCGAGCAATTCGCGAATACCCCCGATCGCGGCGGGATTGTGTCCTGGGAATGGGCAGATGAAGTCGACGCCGTGAACTATGCCTGAGAAATACAGGGTCGATACGATGGCAAAAAACCAAAATTCCGGATTTCCCTTGTTTTCCTTCGCGACCTGCTTGGCATTGGCTCCGTACTTGGCAAATTCCTCGAAATAGGTGGAAAAAGGCCCCATGCTGCAGACTTGCAGATTGCCGCTGTCGATGGACCAGTAAATCGGATGCTGACGCAGGGCGAAAACCTCGCAGAACCGAGCTAACTGGCCAATGGAATTGACGCGGAAGCCATACTCCATTTCATCGCCGTACCATGCCGGACGGACGAGTAAGAGCCCATTGTTGACGCCGGCCAGCATGTCCTCCTGCTTGCTGCCCACGAGGATGGTTTCATGCAACGCGGCCCCTGTTACGGAGAGGATAGGGTTGACCGAACCGGCACTGCGTCGAATGGGGAACGGC
>DATHPP010000124.1:0-3423 GCA_035483795.1 Tepidisphaeraceae bacterium
CGCGGCGATTATTGCGCTGGTGAATCAGAAAACGGGGCAACGGCAGGGCAACGCAAACTATATCCTGTACGCGCTGGGCAAAAATGAAGACTATACAAAGTGCAATTCCAGCAGTTTCACAAACCCAGGCACTCCTGCGCCCGCGACTTGCGTGTTCTACGACATCACTACGGGGAATAACTCTGTGGCGTGCGTGGCGGGGAGTCCGAATTGCAGCAACACCGGGAGTTCCGGATTCGGAGTGATGGTTTCTGGTGTGAGTGCGGATCACGGCAATCCGGCGTTTCAGGCGGTGCAGGGCTATGACCTGGCGACGGGGCTGGGGTCGATCAACGTGGCGAACCTGCTGAATCTGTGGGGCACGATCACGCGCGCGGCATCGGCAACAGCACTGACGAAGGCGAGCGGCGGAAACCCTTCAGGGACGGCATTCACGGCGACGGCAACAATTACGCCAACGCCTACCGGAGCGGCGGGCACGGAAAGCGTGGCGCTGAACGCGTTGGCCAGCGACGGCACGACGATTCTCGCGTCGATGGGTCCGTTTACCCTGACTGGCGGAGTTGCGAACATCAGCACGAATCTGTTGCCGCCCAATACAGCGTCGGTGGTGGCGACGTACGGAGGCGACGTAACGTTGGGGGCGAGCACATCAGCGCCGGTGGCCGTTGCGGTGGCGGGAGCGAATCAAACCAGCAAGACGACGATGAGCTTCGTTACCTTTGATACAAACAACAATCCGATTCTGAGCACCGCAGCGCAGAATATAACGTACGGCTCACCTTACATTCTACAAGTTGCCGTCGCGCCTTCGAGCGGTCCAAATAGCGGAAAACAGTGCTGGTCGTCAAGCCCAGTGACGGCGTTTCCCTGCCCTACCGGCACAGCCACGGTAACGGATAACGGAAGCCCGCTGAACGACTGGCCAAACGCTGGTACACCGAACGCCACGAATGCGCCCAAACTGAACAACCAGGGAATCGCGGAGGATCAACCGATACAATTGCCCGTGGGAAGTCATAGCATCGTAGCCACATACGCGGGAGATCCGAACTATCAAACGAGCACCAGCAATACGCTGTCCGTGACGGTCGCGAAAGCATCGACGACGACCACTGTGGCGAGCAGCGTAGGAACGATCACGTCGGGAGCGACGGTAACGCTCACGGCGTTGGTCAGTACTCCTAGCAATGGGGCTGGACCAACAGGAGCCGTGACCTTCACTAACGGCAGCGCGAGTTTGGGAACCGGCACCTGCGCGGCCACCAGCGGGGCGAACAATCCCAACGGAACGAATGGCACGACGGCGGGTACGGCGTTTTGTACCGCGACGCTGACGGCAGCAATCTCGGCGTTGTATCCCGCGCCGCAGAGCCGGCCGCGGCCGCCGGTAGTGCCAATCGTGTTGCTGGTGATGATCATCGTGGCGTACCTGACATTGCTGCGATGGATGCCGCCAAACAGGAAGCGCACGTACGCCTATGCGGGCTTGGTGGTCTTTGCCATGATGGCCGTGGCGATAGCGGGCTGCGGCGGTGGGGGCGGAGGAGGCAGCGGAGGCGGCAAGTCCGTTACGATCAACGCGAGTTATCCAGGGGATGCAAACTACAACTCGGCGACAGGATCGACGAACATCGTGGTGCAGTAAGCAGCCGAACAATTCACGCAGCAGAGAAAAGGGCGCTTCAAGAAATTGAGGCGTCCTTTTTATTTGCCAGGAGGTTGCCGCGGTTCGGGGGCACGGTGCAGCTTGGGATGTCGTGCATTGTTTTGGTTGGGATCGCGTTGCGATGCTCATGAAACGGATCGATAGGCGCGCACAAACAATGGTGTAGAACTCGAGGTGATAGACAATTGCTAAACGGGATGTTAGGCTCGCCGGTAAGTTGCATTTGGGTTAAGGGTCACAACCAAAATTCGCTCGTCAGGACATGGCATGGGCCAACAATCTGGTTTTGTGCGCAAGTTCGTCCGTTTGTGCGTTCTGCTTTTCCTAATCGGCGGTTCGACGGCATGGGGGCAGGTGCGCCCGAGAGTAGTCCAAGCGGTCAACAACGACCAGCGAATCCCCCTCAAGGGGAACGTGCATCCGCTGGCCCGAGCGGAGTTTGACCGCGGGGCCGTGGTCGAATCACAGCCGATGACGCGCATGTTGCTGCTGTTGAAGCGCGGCGATGATCAGGAAGGCGCGCTGCAGCAATATCTGGATTCGCAGCAGGACAAAAGCTCGCCAAATTATCACGCGTGGCTGACGCCGGAGGAATTTGGCGCGAACTACGGTCCAGCGGGTGCCGATGTGCAGGCGGTGACGGATTGGCTGGCCAATCAGGGATTCACGGTGGAGAAGGTGTACAGCAGCAAAACGGTGATCGAGTTTTCCGGCACGGTAGGAGCGGTAGAGAGCACATTTGGAACGGCGATCCGCAACTTCGAAATTGGCGGAAAAACGTACATGGCGAATGCCAGCGATCCACAGATCCCGGCGGCGTTGGCACCGGTCGTGGCGGGAATTGTGTCGCTGAACAATTTCCCCCGACAGTCCCATGTGCGCATCGTGGGACAGGCGCGAAAAGTTGCCGGTAAACCTGGGCTCGAACCTCTGCTGACATTTCCTTTCGGTAACGGGACTTTTTACGGGATGAGCCCCGGGGATTTTGCAACCATCTACAACACTGCGCCGCTCTTGAGCGGAAACCCGAAGATTGACGGGACCGAGCAAACGATCGCGATCGTGGGCGAGACGAACATCAATGTGAAGGACGTGCAAGATTTCCGCGCGATGTTCGGATTGCCAGCGAACTTCGATGCTACGAATGTGATTTTGAATGGAGAAGATCCGGGGATTACGTCTCAGGGAGAAGAAGGGGAAGCGGACCTGGACGTGGAGTGGTCCGGAGCGGTGGCGCCCGGCGCGACAGTGAAGTTCGTGGTGTCGGCATCGACGCCAGCTTCGGCAGGCATTGATTTGTCGGCGCTATACATCGTGGAGCACAACCTTGCTGGGGCCATGAGCGAAAGCTACGGGGGCTGCGAGTCCGGCTTGGGTAGAGTGAATGCTTTCTACAATTCGCTGTGGCAGCAGGCGGCGGCGCAGGGCATCACCGTTGTGGTCGCCACCGGAGATAGCGGATCGGCGGGCTGCGACAATGACCAGACGCAGGATTATGCGTACCAGGGGCAGGCGGTCAACGGATACGCCTCGACGCCCTACAACGTCGCGGTGGGCGGAACTGACTTCTTCTATAGCGCCTATAACCAGGGCAGTACCGCCATCTCTAACCAATTGGCAGGTTACTGGGCGAACAACGGCACCCAGTTCACCGTCAGCAACAACACCCCGGTTGTCTCCCTGTTGACGCCCATCCCGGAGCAGCCCTGGAACAACAGCCAGTACGGCCTGAACCTCGGTGGGTATGTGAGCGG
>DATHPP010000125.1:0-15323 GCA_035483795.1 Tepidisphaeraceae bacterium
CCATCCCGGCACCCCAACCCCGGACAATCACCCGCCTTGATACAGGAAAGGCAAATTTACGAAATCTACTCAGGCAAGCGACCGCCGGGCCGAACGGGATTAGCGAAATGTCGCACTTTTTGGGGGTGTGACAAGTGCGACATTCGGGACCTCAGCGGGCGGAGGCTAGGCCGGCGGTGCGAACCTATAATCACTGGCCAATTCACCCCACGACGTTAGGATGCTCGTCAGCGACCTGGACATTGGTCTTGAAGCACGGATGCCCCGCTCCAAACGTTGGAACATCGCACCTCCCGACCCGACGGCGGCAGAGCTGGCCGGGCGGCTCAGAACGTCGCCGCTCCTGGCCCAAATCCTGCTCAACCGTGGGCTGCGCGAGCCGCAGGCGTGCCAGGATTTCCTCCGGCCCAGCCTCAAGCAACTGCACGATCCGATGACGATCCCGGGCCTGAGGCAAGCCGCCGAGCGGATCGCCCAGGCGATCCGCGATCGACAGAAGATCGTGATCTACGGCGACTATGACGTCGACGGCATCACCGCCGTCGCCATCCTCTGGCACGCCATCCGCGTGCTGGGCGGCGCCTGCGACTTCTACATCCCCCACCGCATCGAAGAAGGCTACGGCCTCAACGCCGAGGCGCTGCGCCAGCTCTGCGACGCCGGGGCCAATCTCATCATCACCGTCGACTGCGGCATTACCGCCGTCGAGCAGGCGAAAATCGCCGCCGACCGCGGCGTCGATCTCATCATCACCGATCATCATGAGTGGCACGCCGTCGAAGACGCCCAGACGCCTGGGCAAACGCCGGACGCGGAGACGCGGGGACGCGGAGACGCGGGGACAGAAGCGACTTCACTCGCCGGCAACGCATCGGTCTCCGCGTCCCCGCGTCTCCGTGTCTCCGCGTCTCTTCCCAACTGCCACTCCCTGGTCCACCCCCGCCTGCCCGGCGACTGGCCCGCGTACCCCAACCCGCACCTCTGCGGGGCCGGTGTGGCATTCAAGCTCGCCTGGGGGATCGGGCTGGCGATGAGCGGAGCGGCTCGTGTGAGCCAGGAATTCCGCGGCTTCCTTCTCGAGGCGACGGCCCTGGCGGCGCTGGGCACGATCGCCGACGTCGTTCCACTGGTCGGCGAAAACCGCGTTCTGGCTCATTTCGGATTGTCGGGATTAAAGGCCAGCAAACTCGTCGGCATCCAGGCGCTGATCGCCTCGGCGGGATTGACGGGCAAAACGCTCGACAGCTTTCACGTCGGCTTTCTGCTCGCCCCGCGGCTCAACGCCTGCGGCCGCATGGGCCACGCCCGCCTCGCCGTCGAAATGCTCACGACCTCCGACACCGAGAAGGCTAACGAGATTGCCACCTATCTCGAACAGCAGAACCGCGCGCGACAGACCATCGAGAAAAAAATCCTCGACCAGGCCCTGGCCCAGATCGATTCCAGCGGCTGGGGCGCCGAAGACCAATGCGCCATCGTCCTGGGCGCCGATGGCTGGCATCCCGGCGTCGTCGGCATCGTCGCTTCGCGGATCGTCGACCGGTTTCATCGCCCAGCCATCATGGTGGCGCTGAACAACGGCCACGGCCAGGGCAGCGGCCGGTCCATCCCCGGATTTCACCTCGCCCACGCGCTGGAAGCCTGTGCCGATCACCTGGAAGCGTTCGGCGGGCACGAAATGGCCGCCGGCCTGAAAGTGCAGACCGCCAAGTTTGAGGACTTTCGCCACAGCTTCTGCGAACACGCCGGCACGCTTGTCACGCCCGAGATGCTCGTCCCCGAGCTAACGCTCGAGAGCCTGGCGCAGGTGCCGCAGATGTCGCCGGCCCTGGTGAATGATCTTCAGCGGCTCGGCCCGTTCGGCCACGGGAATCGCCGGCCGCTCTTATGTTTCCGCGACGCCGAGCTCACCGCCCCGCCCCGCCGCGTCGGCAAGACCGGCGACCACCTCCAGCTCCATATCCGCCAGGCCGGCCAGTTCATCAAGTGCATCGCCTTCGGCTACGGAGAAATGTTCGACCACTTCAAGCTCGGCACCCGCCTCGACCTCGCCGTCGAACCCACCCTCAACGAATACAACGGATACGTCTCCGTCGAGCTGGACGTCAAAGACATCCAATTCCCGCCCGGCCAATAATGATCACCGCGGGGACGCGGAGGATTAACGCCACAGATGGACACAGATGGGCACAGATGAAATGCGGAAAGGGTGTCACGTCGCATCTCGCACGGGCTGGAAGCGCTGGAAGCCCGTGCCACACGCAATGTTTTGTTCTTATCCGTGTTCATCTGTGTGCATCTGTGGCGATTGTTTTCTCGCGGCCCCCGTGAGGATCTCATGAACGTCTACGACCTCAATGCCTCATATGGCGACGTCGCGCAGGGCTTTTCATCCGAGGCTGTAAAGACGTTGCGAAGCAGCCTGGCGCGCATCGAGCACTGCCTCGGCCAGTTGACCGATGAGCAGGTCTGGTGGCGTCCGCATCCGGCGATGAACGCGATCGGCAACCTGGTGCTTCACCTGTGCGGGAACGTCGGGCAGTGGGTCATTTCCGCCGTCGGGAAGACTCCGTCCGATCGCGATCGGCCCGCCGAGTTCGCGCGGCGCGATCCGATCCCCAGGGCCGAGTTGCTCGATCGCCTGCGGGACTCCGTAAAGCTTGCAACCCAAGCCATCGAGCGCCTTACGCAACCGCAGCAACTGCTCGAGCCCCGCCACGTCCAGGGACACAACACCTGCATCCTGGCGGCGGTCTTCCACAGCGTCTGCCATTTCGAAGGCCACGCGCAGGAGATCATCTCCCTGACCCGCCAAATCCTTGGCGACCAATACAAGTTCCTGTGGGTGCCTGCAACGCCGGAGCAGCGGAGCGAAACGACCAGGCACGAATGATGAATGACGAATCAAATCCGAATGTTCGAAAGGGCGAATGACGAAACGAAGACCTCGCCGCGCAATAGTTTCGAGCTTCGGTCATTTGTATTTCGGATTTGATTCGTCATTCGTCATTCGGATTTCGTCATTTTGCGCTCGCCTCGTTCGGATTTCGTCATTTCGCGCTCGGTTCGTTCGAGCATCGCACCAGCTTTTCGAGCGTCGTGCGAGCCGCTCCGGAGTCGATTGAATCCTGCGCGAGGCGGACTCCCTCGGCGAGCTGGGCGACGCGGCCGGCGATCTGGAGGGCGGCGCCGGCGTTCAGCAGCACGATGTCCCGCGCCGCCCCCTTTTCTCCTCCGAGCACGCGCCGGATCACCGCCGCCGATTCATCGGCGCCGGCGACCTGAAGGTCGGACAGCCGTGCGTACTCGAACCCCAACGATCGCGGCTCCAGCCGCCAGGTGTGAACCTCTGTGTCCTTCAGCTCGCTGACGCGCGTCGGCCCCAGCGTGGAAAGCTCATCGAGCCCGTCGTCGGCGTGGACGACCCAGGCCCGCTCACTGCCCAGCGCCCGCAGCACCTCGGCCAGCCGGGCGGTCAGCTCCGGCGCGAACACGCCCAGAAGCTGGTGCTTCGCCCTTCCCGGATTGGTGAGCGGCCCAAGCAGGTTGAAGATCGTCGGGATCGCCAGGGCCGAGCGTGCCCCGCCGACGTGCTTCATCGCCGGGTGGTGGGCGCGGGCGAAGGCGAAGCACAGGTTGGCCTCGCGGAGGCAGCGCGAAGCCGCCGCGGTGCCGGCGTCGACTTTGACGCCCAGCTTTTCCAGCACGTCGGCGGACCCGGATTGGCTGGAAGCGGATCGGTTCCCATGTTTGACGACCTTGACGCCCGCGCCCGCCGCCACCAGCGCCGCGGCCGTCGAGATGTTGAAGGTCCCGCGGACGTCGCCCCCGGTGCCGCAGGTGTCGAGGATGACCGCGCCGCCTTCGCAGGCCACGGGGATGACTTTTTCGTGCATGACGGTGGCGGCGCCGACGAGTTCCTCGACGGTGGTTCCCTTGGCCGCCAGCCCGACCAGCAGCCCGCCAATCTCGGCGTCGCTGGCCCGCCCCGACATGATGTGCAAAAAGGCCTCCCGCGCCTCATCCCGCGTGAGGTCCTCACGCCGGCACAGCTTCAGCAGAATTTCCCGAAGAGGCGCACGCATCTGCGTCATCAAACCGGACCGCGGCGGGTTCGTCAATCGGCTGTAAGAGGCGAGTGATCGGTGAAGTGCCGGTCACTTGCTGGAAGCCGGTGCCGTGGCCGGCACCGACGTGGGTTTTTGCTGCGGCACGCGGGCCATGATGCGAAGCTGCTGCCGGCGGGGTTCGACGCAATAGATATAGCGGTTCAGCACGCATTGCCCCAGGCCGTTCTCCTCCATGTTCTTGAAGTGCGGCTTCTTGGGATCGTCCATCAGCGCCACCAGCAGGTCGGTTTCCCGCAGCATCGGCGTTAGCTCGACGACGTCGTCGCCGTGCAGCCAGACGGTGCGGACGGCGCCGAATCGCTTCACGTCGAGCTTGATCTCCTTGCCGCTTGACAGGTCCCATTTTCGCTGAAGCGCCGGCCCCGCCTGCACGAAGCTCGATGCCGGCATCAGCGAAACCTCTTCGCTGACGTTGCGGATGCGGACGCGCAGGTAATACCCGAGCGGCGTCACCTTGAGCGGCAAAATCGCCAGCGGCTTTCTGACCGGCGGGGCGCCGGGGGCGCGAAGCGTCAGCGCCGGAATCGTCGGATCCACCTCCCACTGCCAGTTCCGCATCACGTCGAATCCGAGCATCCCCTCCTTCTCGGGCTTCTGGCAGCACTCATCCCGCATCACCTGCGCGCGGACCTCCTGCTCCTGCCCGGCCAGGACGATGCGCACCATCGCCGTGCCGGCGTAGATCGGCTTGCCGTCCGGGTCGAGCGTGTTATCCAGCTCGGCGTCGGGGTAAACGCGGGCATCGCACTTTTTGGCGAAGCTCTCGCTGATCCGCGTATCGCCGAAACACCCCAGCTCGAAGCGGGCCTCGACGCTGTTGCACGTGACGGGCAGCAAAAACACCCGCCCCGGATCGCCGGCCTCGTCCTCAGCCACGGACAGCGGAAGCACCTGCTCCGCAGGCTTCACAGCTCCCGCCGCCATCGCCAACGCGATCGCCAGAACAGCAATTCCCACGCAACTGAGCAGCGAGAAACGCCTCACCATCACCGCCCCCATTGTACGGCGTCCGCAAGCGCTTCGCACCGGCTCCCCCCGATGACGCTCGCGACCAATGTCACCAAATGTCCCGTCCCCGAATGTCTTTTCGCATTTTACCGAGGTGACTACAGGTCACATCCGCCAAAGCGCCGTTTGGCCCACCCATGTCCCATGTCCCATGTCCCCTGTCCGCCGGGAGGGGACATTATGGGACATTTGGGGACACGCCAGTGTCTCATGGCTCATGTGGCTCATGCGCACCACTAAAAACATGAGCCACCGTGGGCCAAACTGAGCACTTTTCAGACTCGCGCTGCCCGTCCTGTCTGGCCGATGACAAACAAAAAAACAAGCCAAAACACGCCAAATCACGCCATTTATCGCAATATTGCTAGAACGACGCCGATTCAGACAATCCCGGCGGTCATCGCCGGTCCGCTCCCGCCCCTCATCCGTAGTGCTCCGCGGTTTGCTTTTTCCGAGCCTGACAAGATGCCCGAATTGCGCCCGCGTGGATTGTGGCGCATCCGCAACGGGGGCGGGCCGGCGGATTGGTTTGGCGTTCAACGATCCGGCGCGGGTAAAATCCCGGTGTGCGCCGCCGGCTTTTCAATTTCGCCGCCGCGGTGTCGCTGGTGATGCTCCTGGCGACGGGGATGCTGTGGGTGCGGAGCCACTGGGTTGCCGACGACATTCGCCGGGACCATTATTCTATCGCGGGGGGATTCGCGCGGGTCACGATGTTGGAGGGATACTCCGACCGGGGCCAGTTCAGTGTCGCTCGTGAGTCTGACAGCAACCCGAACACCAAAGATGGCGCGTCAGGTGTCACGTGGAACTGGCTCGTTGATGCCGATCCTCCGACGCCGAACCGGTTCGGCCGCTCGGTCCGAGGCGGTTCAGTTTTTGCAACGTTTTCCGGACAGGCCGTGCACTGGACCTGGCACGGCTTCGAGCTGTCGATCTGGCCACTGCGGCACTCTGGTACGGGGTCGCCCGGATACTCAACGGAACGGACGCAAGTTGCCGTTCCCTTCTGGGCCTTGGCCGCGATCATGTCGTTCCTTCCCCTTGTGTGGGTAATCCGCGACCGAAGACAGAAGCCGGGTCATTGTGCAAACTGCGGCTATAACCTGACCGGCAACGTAAGCGGCACGTGCCCCGAATGCGGAACGCCGGTCGCGGGGAAGGTGGGGGTGACGGGTTGAGACGGTGGCTGTTCAATTTCGCTCCGATCGCCGTTGCGATAATCGCATTCTTTATCGCGGGCAGTCCTGCTCTGTACGCGGATTCCCCAAGTACGCGTCCCGCTTCCGCTCCGCAAGTCACGTTCTTCGCCATGGGCGACTGGGGCGAAGACACGACGGGACAGCGCAAAGTGGCGGCGGCAATGGCGAAGCGCGCCAAAAACCCGGCCGATCGCCCCACCGCCGTCATGTTGTGCGGGGACAACTTCTATTTTCGCTTGACCGGCGTTGAGGACCCGCTCTGGAAGACGCTGTTTGAGCAGATGTACGACCCGGCTGCGCTGGACATGCCCTTCTTCGCGTCTCTGGGCAACCATGATTACGACGGCGATAACCTGCGGATCGAGATGGAGTACGCGCGTGAGCACCCGCAGTCGCGGTTCAAGCTTCCGGGCGCGTGGTATCGACGGGATTTTCCCCGGGATGCTCCGCTGTTGACCCTCATCGTGCTGGACAGCAACCGGGACGACCAGACCGAGTTGCAATGGTCCCGGCAAATTGCATGGCTGAAGGAGCAATTGGCCAGCCCCCGCGCGCCCTGGACGATCTGCTGCGCCCACCATCCCATGTTCAGCAATGGGTACGTCTTCTTCAACGGCATTCTTCAGCGGGACTGGGGCAAGCTGTTCGAGCAGGGGCACGTCGATTTTTATCTGACGGGCCACGAGCACAACCTTCAGCACCTGGAGATTCCCGGCTGGAACGAGAGCTTCCTGATCGCCGGGGGAGGCGGCGCTCACCAGCACCCGCTGTTCCGCGCCGACCGCGGGTTCTCGCGCGAGGACTTTGGTTTTGTCGAATTCCAAATCGAACCGGATCGCGCGCGGGTTCGATTCATCGACGCCGAGGGCAAAATCCTGCACGAATTCGAGCGGAGCAAGGCGGGGAAGGTGCGGGTGGTCGAGACGACGCCGAACTCTCCGCCGCAGAAAAACGCCCTTCAGGCCTATCTCGAATTGAGAAATCGGACCTCCTCCACCCAGCCCGCTCAACATTGAGCATTCGGTTGTTATCATTTGCCGCCCCACCGGCCAGATCGCCGATAAATGAACCGGGGCCGGTCAGGGAGCGATTGTGGTGCAGGCTTTCCAGCCTGCACATTCCCAGGCGTGCAGGCTGGGAAGGCTGCGCCACAACGGATCCGTTGAATGCCATTGATTGTCTTTCATACGCGACGCGTGCGCGAAGCGCTCAAGCAGCCCGAGGCCTGGGGCGCGGACCTTTTCTTTCTGCTGCTGGTGGCGGCGGTGGTGGGCGGGCTGGGCGTGCTGGGAAAGCAGGTCAGCCGGCAGTATGCGCCGAAGCTCGATATCAGCCTGTCGCTGCTGGCGCTTCCCAAGTACACGCTGCTGAGCCTCGGCCGCGGTTTCGCGGCGTACGTGCTGTCGCTGGTCTTCACCCTCGTTTATGGGACCATCGCCGCCCACAACCGCCGCGCCGAAAAGGTGATGCTGCCGGCGCTGGACGTCCTTCAGGCAATCCCGGTGCTCGGATTCCTGCCAGGGCTGGTGCTGGCGATGATCAGCCTCTTTCCGACCCGCGAGCTGGGATTGGAAATCGCATGCATCGTCATGATTTTCACGGCGCAGGCGTGGAACATGACGTTCAGCTTTCACGGCAGCCTGCGCGGGATCCCCACGCCGCTGCGCGAGGTGGCGGCAATTCAAAGGCTGAGCACCTGGCAGATCTTCCGCCTGCTGGAAGTTCCGGCGGCGATGATCGGGTTGATCTGGAATTCCATGATGTCGATGGCCGGCGGGTGGTTCTTCCTCACGGTCAACGAAGCGTTCACCCTGGGCGACCGCGACTTCCGATTGCCGGGAATCGGTTCGTACATGAACGAGGCGATCAACGCCGGCGACACGCGGGCGCAGCTTGCTGCGATCTTCGCGATGATCGTGATGATCGTCGCCGTCGATCAACTTTTCTGGCGGCCGCTGGTGGTCTGGAGCCAGCGTTTCAAGCTGGAAGACCAGGCTGGCCAGACGCCGCAGTCGTGGGTGTTGAACATCCTTGCCCAATCGCGAATCTTCCAGCGGCTGGAATCGCTGGCGCGGCGCCGGAAACGGCCTGCGGCGGTGTTTCCAGCCACCGCCACGGCGGCCGTCGCGATACTGGAGGCGTCAAACCCGCTGCGAAAGGCCGCGAAACCCAGGTCGATCGAGTTCGGATGGGTCAAGTCGGCGTTGCGTTGGATGCTGCTGGGAGGCGTTGTGCTCGCCGCGGCTTGGGGCGCCTGGGTCATCATCCGGCTGATCATCGACCTTCCCTTCCGCTACGACGCCGAGCACCACGCGGACTGGATCAGCGTGTTGCTGGCACTATTGGCATCCTTTGTTCGCACGAGTGCGGCGGTATTGATTGGCGCCGCCTGGGCGCTGCCGGTGGGGATCATGATCGGACGATCGCCCAGGCTGTCGCGGGCATTGCAGCCGGTTATCCAAGTGGTCGCCAGTTTCCCCGCGCCGATGCTCTTTCCCATCGTGACGCTGGCGCTGGCTGCCATTCACGTGCCGTTCACGATCGGGTGTGTGGCGCTGATGCTGCTGGGGGCGCAGTGGTACATCCTCTTCAACGTCATCGCCGGCGCCAGCGCCATTCCTCACGATCTCACCGAGGTGGCGGAGGTCTATCGGATGTCGAGGCGGGAGCGCTGGACGCGGCTGTACATCCCGTGTGTTTTCCCGTATCTGGTGACCGGGTTGATCACCGCCGCGGGCGGCGCATGGAATGCCACGATCGTCTCCGAATTCGTCCAGGTGAAGAGCCAGACGATGATCGCCTTCGGCTTGGGCTCGACGATCAGCGCCGCGACCACCAAGGCGAATTATTCGCTGCTGGCAGCGGGCGTGGTCACGATGGCGGTGTTTGTCGTGCTGCTGAACCGGTTCTTCTGGAAACGGCTCTATCGGATTGCCGAAGATCGATACAGCCTCAACGTCTGACCCTTGACCTTGCGCTCTGACATGGCCGACGATCCTTCAGCCATCTGCGAAGCCCGCAACGTCTCGGTGTCGTTCGACCCGGCGGGCGAACGACTTGCGCTAAAGGACGTTACGCTGGCGATCAATTCCAATGAAGTCGTCGCCCTGCTGGGTCCCAGCGGCTGCGGCAAGAGCACGCTGCTGCGCGCCCTAGTGGGACTGCTCAAGCCGACTCGCGGCGATATCCTGGCCCACGGCAAGCCGCTGGTCGGCATCCATCCCGGCATCGCCATCGTGTTCCAGAACTTCGCGCTCTATCCGTGGCTGACGGTTCGCGAGAACGTGCAGGTGGCGCTCAACGGCCTGGGCCTCGAGCCCGCCAGCGGGGCCGCACGCGTCGCCAAGTGCATCGACCTGGTCGGGCTGGACGGTTCGGAAGAAGCGTATCCCAAGGAATTGTCCGGCGGCATGAAGCAGCGGGTCGGCATCGCCCGGGCCCTGGCCCGCGGGCCGGAGCTGCTTTGCATGGACGAGCCCTTCAGCGCCCTGGACGTCTTCACCGCCGAGAGTTTGCGAAGCGAAGTATACCGGTTGTGGACCGGCGGCAACGGAACCGCCGGCGAGCACGTCCCGGCAGTCGCGGGCGTGAAGAGCATCATGATGATCACCCACCTCATCGAGGAAGCGGTTTTCCTCGCCGATCGGATCGTCGTGATGGGAACGCGGCCCGGCCACATCCGCCAGATCGTTGTCAACACGCTGCCGCACCCGCGCGATTATCAATCCCCACCGTTTCAGCAGTTGGTGCAGAAGCTCCACGACGTCATCGTCTCCGAGCATCTTCCCGAGGAGCCCAAGCCGACGGAGGTGGTCCAAGCGGGCGGCATACCGGCGTGCGAACCGGTGCCCAGCGTCAATCTCGGCGAAATCTTCGGCCTGCTGGAAGTCCTTCGCGATAACGGCGGCCAGATGGACGTCTTCCGCCTCGACAGCATCACCGACTACGATTTCGGCCACACGCTGGCCGTCGTCAAGGCCGGCGAGATGATCGAGCTGCTCGACACGCCCAAGAATCTGGTCGTCCTCACCGCATCGGGAAAGCAGTTCCTCGACGCCGACATCAACCGCCGCAAAGTCCTGCTGAATCAAGAGCTCCAGAAACTGGGGGTGTTCCGCTACGTTGTCCAGATCCTTCGCGAAGCTTCGACCAAGCGGCTGCCGGAAGACGTCGTGATGGAAGAGCTCGCGGTTCGCCTGCCAACCGAGGACATCGAACGGCTCTTCAAGACGATCGTTAGCTGGGGGCGATTCGCCGAGCTCTTCGGATACTCGGCGGAAGAGAGCGTCCTTTATCTCGATCATCCGGCCTGATGTGGAATTCGCGCTGCGGCACGGCGGTTGCTTCATTTTGATCAACAAAGGAGTGACTATGACCCGTATTGGCTCGACGAATGGCGGTGATCGTTCGGCTTCTCAAGCTTCTCAATCTGTCGAACAACTCAACTCTCTGCTTCGCGGGGAGATTTCGGCGGCGGAAACCTACCGGATGGCGATCGACAAGGTCGCTGCCGATGCCTCGCAGAACGCGGGGTTGCTTCGGGAGATCCAGGAGGAACACGGCCGAGCGGCACAGGGGATTCGCGACCGCATCCGTGAGATCGGCGGAGATCCCACCGACTCCTCCGGCGCCTGGGGCGCCTGGGCCAAGACTGTTCAAGGCACCATGAACCTGTTCGGCGACGCCTCCAGCCTCAAGGCCCTCAAGGAAGGCGAAGAGCACGGCCTGAACGATTACCAGCGCGCGATCAAGGACGTGGACCCGACTTCGGCGCAGTTGCTCCAGAACCAACTGATTCCCGCCCAGCGCCGGCATATCGATCTGCTGGATCAGTTGATCAATTCCGTCGGGCGCGCGTGAGGCAGAGGCATCAGTCCTTTAGACCGCGAACCCCAAGCCATTGCCCGAACACCGCAACCAGGCGCTCGCGCGGCGCCTGAAATCGCTGCGTCAGGCTCTGGTCAGCTGTCATCCCGTCCTTGATGCCGTTGATGAATGCGACGTAGTTGGGCGCTGATGCCTGGATCATGAACGTGCAGAGCATCTCCGCGACGGGGTATTGCCAACCCTCAATATGATCGGTTTGGAAGAACTCGCCCAGGCTGCCCTGGTGCGCCTGGATCTGCTCGCGGGCATTGGCCATGACAGTTTCGCGGCGGCCCTTCTGCGGGACCAGTTCGCCGGCGACGGTCTCGGCCAGTCCCTCGTTGGCCCATGAAGGGATCGGAACCGGCGATCGATAGCGGTGAACGAAGCCGTGCGTCGATTCGTGCACGAGGATGTGGGCGAATTCCAGCTCGTCACTCTGGCGGTAGAAGGCAACCTTGACCGTGCCGTCGGAAAAGCCGTGGCACATGCCCGCGGTCTTGGCGGGATCGGTATGCGCCATCTCCTTCTCATAACGGACGTAATCCTCGCGACGACTGAAGATGAAGATCATCGCCTTGCCGCGCCAGATGTTTTTGCCCGCCGGCACGGCAAACATCTCGGCCAGGCGGCCGTACATGCGATCCAGCAGCCCGGCCCACTGGTTGGCCTCGCGCTCCGACAGGTCGGTGCAGAACAGGAAGTATTCCGTCTCGAAAGAACGCAGCGGAATCTGGAGCTGGGTCTGGGTCTGCTGCGCGTAGTCTTTGAGCTGCGCGATCGCCGCCTTCTGCTGGGCGTCGGTGAGCTTGGGCCAGGCGTTGGGCGATTCGGCGCCGCTGGCCCGCCCCGCAAGAACCCATACGAGCAGTGTCAGAAACAACGTCAACCGTGTTCGTCGATGGATCATGGCTTATGATTGTACCGTGCGAGAATACGGGAGGGCGAGGCTCCGCCGAGCCTCGTCCAGCAGACTGCCCCTCGCTAAATTGTCGATCGAAGAACGCATGAGCGACGCCGGATGAATCCTCTGTGGAACCAGATTGCGGGCAAGGCGGGGATCCCCCTCGCGCCGGCTCAACATGAACTCCTCAACCGCTATCTGGACCTCCTGCTGGCGGCCAACCAGCAGCTGAACCTGACGCGGATCGTCGACCGCCCCTCCGCCGAGGTCGGGCACATCGGCGATTCTCTGACGCTGCTCGGATGGCTTCCGCAGGGCGCGCTGCGACTGGCCGACGTAGGAAGCGGCGGCGGGGTGCCCGGGATTCCGCTGGCCATCGCCCGGCCCGACATCGCCGTGACCCTCATCGAATCCACCCAAAAAAAGGCCAGATTCCTCACCTGGGCGGCCGGTGAGTTGGGGCTGGCGAACGTTCAAGTCGTGGACCGGCGCGTCGAGGAGGCGGGCCGGGCGGCGGAACTGCGCGAGTCCTTCGACGTGGTCGTGTGCCGGGCCGTCGGCGCTCTCAACTGGCTGGCCGAGTGGTGCCTGCCGCTGCTGAAAGTCGGCGGAAAAATGCTCGCCATGAAAGGCCCCCGCGCTTCCGAAGAGCTGCCGCTGGCGGAGCACGCCATCCGTCTGGCCGGCGGCGCCAATCCGGATGTCCGCCCCGCCGACCTGCCCGGCGCAACCAACCATGTGATTGTCGAGATCGTCAAGAAACGACCCACGCCCGCCGCCTACCCCCGCCACCCCTCGGTCGCCAAGGGAAGACCCCTGTAATTTCACGTCATTTCTGATTTTTTGCCGGTGACGTGGCTAACATTCCCCCACCTTCTTGATTGTAACTGCCTATAATCGTGCAATTCGTTCCGCGCAGTTTTTGAGGTCGCCGGCGCGGCGGAGCATCTATGCTCGTATTGGCACGCCAGAAAGATCAGAGCATCATCATCGGTGACGACATTGAAGTGACCGTCGTCGACATTCGCGGCGACAAAGTGCGCCTCGGCATCAACGCACCGCGCCAGATCAGCGTCCATCGCAAAGAGGTGTACGAGCTGGTGAAGAAAGGCGTCACGAAATCGCCGGCCGGCGCGGCGCAGACCCAGACCGGGCCGCCGGTGCAGTACGGGAACGGCGCCGATCCGTTTCTGCGCGCCGCGATCGACGAGGCGAAAACGGGACTTTCCGAAGGCGGCCTTCCGATCGGATCCGTGCTGGTGCGCGAAGGCCAGATCATCGGCCGCGGGCACAACCGCCGGGTGCAGAAGGGCGACCCCATGGCCCACGCCGAGATCGATTGCCTCTCGAATGCCGGCCGCCAGAAAACCTACAAAGACACGGTCCTGTATTCGACCCTGATGCCCTGCCATCTGTGCAGCGGGGCGATCGTGCAGTTCGGCGTGCCGCGCGTCATCGTCGGCGAATCCACCAACTTCGCCGGCGCACCCGATTTTCTCCGCAGCAATCACGTGCAGGTCATCAATCTTCAGGATCCGGAGTGCATCCAGATGATGTCCGAGTTTGTCAAAGCCCACCCTGAGCTCTGGAACGAGGACATCGGCAAGTAACCGAATCATTTCGGCCTTGTCGCGAGCTCCCGGATCGCCAGGGCGACGTGCGCCGCCAGACGCAGGAGAACGGCGCCGACAATCAGTGTGATCGCGAAGATCAGGCGATCCGACGTAGCGGCACGTTCCAACAGATTCAATGCCCCGCGGAAAGTGGGATACGACGTGACATACTGAATGGATTCCCCGATGTCCCAGAAATAGCTGCCGATCGGGAAGAGCGCCATGAGCGCCAGAATGATGCTCAGGAGGCGAAGAAGCTTCGCGTGAAAGGCGATCCCGGCGGCCCAGTTGACCTGGGTTGCGCCCCCCGCCGCCTCAGGCGTGGCATAGGGGACGGGTTCCACCTCCGGCGGCTCGGTCCGAACTTCCGCGACGAGCATCGACAGGCTCGCAATCGATTCTGCCTCAGCGGCGCTCCTGGCCTCGAAGCTGAGCGTCAATTCCTTGCCCGTCGCACGGTCAGCGCCGCTCACGAGGTAATTCATTTCCGCCTCGGGTCCGGGCGCCCTGGCCGGGCGGGCGGCTCAGATCTGCGAACCCGGCACGGGACGCAAAAACGGATTGTGCACCTTTGAGACATTGAATTTGTAGGAGGGTTTGGCGCTCAGTTCCTTCCACTGGGGAACGTTCTTGAAGTCGTCCCAGTTCTTGTCGGCGTCCTGACGGCTTGCATGGGCGACCATGTAGGTGAGCTGCGGCAGGTTCTCGCCGACGATCGCCCCGCCGAAAAACACGCCGGGCAGTCCCGCCTGTTTGAAGATCTCAAACTCCCCGGCGTTGAACATCTCCAGCTTGTTGAGCGCCCGCTCGTTGTTTGGGCTCTCGTACGTGCGAAGCTCGAACACGCGGGTGTCGGTCTTCGGGGGGACCTGGACCGTCGGCGCCCCTTCCATCGCCAGAAGCAAGGTGCTCTCGTAGCGGGTGTAAGCGGGCGTGCGTGGCGCGCGGAGAATCGCCGCACCGGCCTTCTGCAACTCCTCGTCCCTGGCCAGGCGGTTTTCCAGGGTGATCACCGATTCGATATCCTTGTGGGTCAGAAAAACGTGAAGGTTGGTATCGTCGCCGGCGAGCCTGAGATTCGGGTTGTCCCTGGCCATGAGCTTCCAGACACCGACCGGCTCGACACCGGCCCGGTTGTACGCCGGGATTCCGGCCTCGGCCAGAAACTGCTCGTAGGCCTGCTGCTTCTGGACCGAACCGAAGTGGTAAGTGCGCAGCTCGAAGAATTGCCGGCCGGATGGTTGGTCGGCCCCATCGGCGCGCCCCGCCGTCGTCAGTCCAATCGCGGCCAACGTAGACGCTGCCAGAAAATCACGACGTCGCATAGTTCGCTCCGCTCAGGGGTCGCATGGTTCGCTCCGCTCAGGTGAGATGGTTCGCTCCGCTCAGGCACTGGCGCCGATCTTGAGTGTCTTGCCCTGTTTGCCCGCATCCATCGCGGTCAGGATCACGTCCAGCGCGCGATAGCCTTCGTTCCCGTCGATCTCGGGAGGCGTGTTGGTTTCGATCGCCTTGGTGAACGAATCGATAATGCCGCTGGGAACCTGCTTGATGTTGGTGGACATCTCGCCAACCTTGTGCAGCTCGCGGTCGCCGTTGG
>DATHPP010000126.1:0-18181 GCA_035483795.1 Tepidisphaeraceae bacterium
TGCATGATTGCGCCCGCGCCCGACGATGCGGTTGAGCGACTTGACGATTCGCGGCCCGCGAGCCGCGTCACGGTTGAACAGCTCGTGCAGACGGCTCCACACCAAAACCGCCGCCACCTGCCCGATGACCGCCCCGGCCAACCCCGCCCAGCCGCCGATGATCGCGCCGACGATCAACGGAACCACGGTGAAATACACCACGAGCCAATCGAGACCGGGCGCGCGGGTACACGCTTCGGCGACCCGTCGCCCGGCCCGGCCCAGCCGCGGAAAAAGATGCAGCAGCCCGGCGACAAGAAGCAACCCGGCAAACGTCCCGCCGGCGACCCATGGGACAACGCGGAGCAGTTGGTGCATGGATGCAGCATAGGCGCGAGTCACTGCCACTTCCCGATTCGCGCTCGAAAGCGCCGCGGCAAAAGTGCATCGCCACAGATGGCCACTGATGAACATCTATAGGAAGGACAGCATTCACGTGGCATGTATTCTTGTGACACGCGTTTTTTACCCGTCCTGGCGGCAAGCGAATTTTGAAAGACTCGGCTTGGAACAGGGCACCGGGTGGAACGGAGCCTTGCACGGGTTGCAAACCCGTGTCAGGTGTGAGCTTTATCTGTGTCCATCCGTGTTCATCTGTGGCGAGCTTTGGTTTGGTCCGGTCGCCGGCACCGCCCCACATTCCGGACATCGTTCTTCGGTGGCCCGCAGATCGTATCCGCACGCCGGACAGAGCCCGCGGCTGATCCGGTCCTGCGCGACCAGCCTCCGTCGCCGCAGGCGCATCCTGGGGAGCAGCCCGATCGCCCCAAACACCAGTGCCGGAAGCGCAAACGGCACGGCTACGATCTGATAGCCCACCGTCACCGGCCCCGCTTGACCGGGAATCATCCGCGTCCCGCCGTCAAACCCGATCCCCAGGATCGTCCACGAACGGTACACGGCCTGCTGCCCGAAGACCGGCCACATCGCCGGCATCCGCCCATGAATCCACCGCACCGGCTCCCGCCCCACCCACCCGCTCACCCGCGTCATCCGCAGTTGCCCCGGGATCGTCACGTACTCGTAGTACCAACCGCTGCCGCTGCTGAAGGAAATCAGATCGTCGGTGAAGTGGCTGCGAATCCAAAGCCCGACCAGGAGCAGCGCCACGACGATCGAAACGATATGGATCACCCCAAGGAGCCGCCGCATCGATTCATGTTATCATGCCGTTCCGTAATGGGTGACTCTGCACCTGACATCTCAAACAGTGCCAATGCAGCTCCGGCGGCCCCAAGGCCGCCAAGATTCTGGTGGCTCAAGCGATTGACGGTGGTCTTTTCGATCTTCATCGGCGCGGTCATCGCGTTTGACGTGTGGTGGTCACATGAGGCGGATCGCCACTACCAAGCCGCGATCGACGCGATCCGCGCCCGCGGCGAGCCGGTCGCGCCGGAAGACTTCGATGTAACCGGCGTCCCGGACTCGCAGAATGCTGCGCTTACGTTACAAGCCGCCGCGGCGGCGCCCGCATCATCGCTCTCCAAAGGGATCGACGATTCTCTGGAAAACGCCGCAGACGGCGACTTCGATCCCAACGGGTGGATGAAGGATGCCAGAAACTCGGTGACCCGGTTCGCCCCCTCCCTTCAATTAGCGCGTCAGGCCCGCTCACAACCTGGCGTTGATTGGAAGATCAAGCTGCGCTCGCCGGTGTTCACCAGCACCGTATTTCCGCATCTGAATCCGCAGCGCGAGCTAGCCAGGGTCCTCAAGGCATCGGCCCGCTATCACCATGCAATGGGAGACGATCGGGAGGCCGTCGAAGCCGTGCGCGACATGCTGAACCAAGCGCATGTGCTATCGCGTGGGCCGTCGGTGCTCGTCGTCCACCTCGTGGCGATCGGCCTCGAGGCGAACGCCTGTCAGACGGTGGAACAGATTGCTCCCGATCTGCAAGTGGAGGCCAGCGGCGCGGCGACCACGATGCCCGCCGCCACCCGCCAGCAGGCGATGGGGCTGATCGCCGACCTGATCGACGAGCCGCAATTCACTGGCGAGGCGCAGCGGGGCTGGCAGGGCGAGCGGGTGCAGGTTTTGGATGCCACGCGCAACCTTCTGCCGTTCGGCCCCAATACGCCTTCCAATCTTGGCTACTGGGCCAAGCCCGCATTCGAGCTTGACGGGCTGCGCGCGGTCCACAACCTCGATCGTTGCGCCGCCGCGGTGGCGCAGCCGAGTTGGCCGGCTGCCAGTTCGATACTGCCGCATTGGCGCGACGAATACCACGAATCGCAACTTGAGGCGGCTTCCACGATGATGAGCAACGTCCTGAGCGGGGCGCTCGGCCCAGCCGTCCAACTGGATTTCCACGCCCGGGTCGACCGTCGTGGCGACGCGCTGCGGCTGGCAATCCGGCTCTACCGGGTCGACCATGCGGGAGCCTACCCAAAGACGCTAAACGAATTGGTCCAAATGTATATCCCGGCAGTCCCCGCCGATCCCTATGCTGCCGATGGGCGTCCGATGAGCTATCGCGCCGGCGCCCCGTTCCCGGCAGTGTGGAGCGTAGGTTTGAACGGCGTCGACGACGGCGGCACGAGCCTCGACACTGACGCCAAGGCTACCGTCGCACATCTCACTCGATGGGATTGCGCCGATATCGTCTACCCACTGGAACGAATTCCGCCCGCGACGCAGCCGTCACCGGAAACTCAAAACAGCCAATGAGATTAGTGTCGCGGCCAGTGGAATCATCGCCATCACCAGCGCCAGCAGCGCCCACGACAGCGGCAGGCCGACGCACATGGCAAACGTCCGCCCGGGTCCACAGTGGGTGACGGCCCGCATCAGAAAAATCGCCCCCAGCCCCGTCCGCATGAACAGCACCACGGCCAGGACTTCCGGGCCGATCAATCCGATGAGCTCGATCTGTTCCAGCAGGCCCCTGGCGCGGATTTGATCCGCTCCCAGCCACAGCAATCCCAGCGCCGCCGGGAGCCACAGCCAGCCGAGCGGCGCGCAGGTAAAGTAGCTCAGCGCGATTGCGCGGTCCTGCCGGTCGCCCTGGAACGTATCGGACACGAACCAGTTGCTCATGCTCCCCGTCGCCAGCAGGAGAAAGAGCCACACGGCAAACAGCGCCGCGGCGAAGATCGCCGCCTCCAGCAAATAGCCCAGTCGCACGCCGGCGCGGAAGTCCCGCGGTTCAAAGTCGGCCACCGCCAATCCGACCGCCCACGCAGCAATCGGAAGCCATGCGAGCACCACCGTCACCAGCCAGAACCTTCGCGCGTCGGCAATGGTGATCGGTCGATTCATTTCGTCGGCGAGCCGACGGCGGCGGACCATCACCATCCAGGTCGTCCGCCAGTACGCTCGAAACCGCCCTATCTCCCGGCGGTGCACCCAGGGAATCCGCGACACCGACATGCCGGCGCGATCGATCGCCAGCCCGCACTCGGGACAGCGGTCGCTCGCGCTTCCGCGCAGGTCGTAGCCGCACTCGGGACAGAACAGGTCCTCAGAAAGCGACGAAGATTGGGCACCGGGTGGAGCAGCGTCGGCCACGAGTGCATCATCGGAATTGCCCGCCGTCGAGCAAATCTCCCGTCCGCACGATCCGCCGACGGTGATTCTGGTAGGGATCGGACGGAGCGGGCAACGATCGTTAACCAAATCTTAAACTTGTGCGCCTAAATTGTAACGCTAGATAATACCGTTACTTAAGAACAAAGTTGCAACTTTGCGCCCTTATAGTGGGGGAATCGTTTTTCGCGTCACGCCTCTGGGCTATGGTCCCGAGTTTTCTGTCTTCGGATCTCCTTCCCGTTTTCAGGAGAGTCGCACAGGCGGGCTGCTGCGGACCAGCGAGCAGGCGGTGGCGGCGGTCGCCCGCGCCGCCGCCGAGGGCGACGCCCGGATTGCCCTGACCATGCTCCGCGAGATGGGCCTGCTCCGCGCCGCCGGCCGCTGCGCCGAAGCCGGCGACCAGCCCATCGAATAGTGCGATGCTATGAAATGTTATAAAATGTTACACTTTTTGGGGTTCGGGTCGGGGTGTGGTCGCTTACGCCGCCATGGCTTTCTGTTTCGCGGGGCTCCCGAAGGCCATGGTCGCCGAAGCGATCACGCCAGTGTTACAAATTGTTACATTTTGTTACATCGAAATGGATGTCTCCTTCGGTCGGGGTTGGGTCCGCGGATTCAGCGACCTCTTCGGGAGATGGCCGGCAGGCACGATCGGCCCTACCATTTGGCCAGGTGGGCGGCGGGCCGGACGGAGGTGTGCGATGAAACTTGTCGTGTACGCGACGGCGCTTTTTTTGATGTGCGGTCTGCAAAGTTCGGTCGCACAGGAGTCGGCCATGGCCTCGGGCACAAACACGTTCGGGGTCGACCTTTACCAACGCCTCGCCGGGCGGCCCGGCAACCTGTTCTTCTCGCCGGCCAGCATCTCCACCGCCTTCGGCATGGCTTACGCGGGCGCCAAAGGACAAACCGCGCAGGAAATGGCGAAGGTGTTTCATTTCGATCCCTCGCCGCGGCAAGTCGGCGCTCAGACGGCCAGGCTGCTGAAACAATGGAACGCACCCGGCGAGGATCGCGGGTATCAGCTTGCCGTCGCCAATGCGCTGTGGGGCCAGCAGGGCTACCCGTTTCTGCCGGCGTTCACGACGCAGTTGCAAACCGACTGGGGCGCCGACCTGCACACAGTCGATTTCAAACAGACCGAAGCGGCACGGGAAACGATCAACCAATGGATCGAGCAGCAGACGCAGGACAAGATCAAGGACCTGATTCCCAGCGGCGGCATCGATGCGTCGGTGCGGCTGGTGCTGACCAACGCCGTGTATTTCAAGGCGGCGTGGGACGAGCAGTTTCAACCGCGGGCGACGCAGCCCGCCGCGTTCAACCTGGCCGACGGCAAGACCGTCCAGGTCCCGATGATGCACCAGATGGCGATATTCGCGTACCTGAAGGGCGACGGCTTTGCCGCGCTGGGGATGAATTATGCGCGGGGAAAACTGTCGATGATCGTCTTCCTCCCCGACAAACCCGACGGGCTGGGCGAGTTCGAGAAATCGTTGAGCGATCAGAAGCTTGCCGGCTGGATCGACGAGTTGCGCAGGGTACGCTCGACCGAAGTGCGCGTGAGTTTTCCGAAGTTCAAGATGACCGAGGAACTTCAGCTCAGCCGGGAGCTGTCGAAGATGGGGATGGGGCACGCGTTCGGTCCGGGCGCGGACTTTTCCGCAATGAACGGCGGGGGAGAACCGCTGAGCCTGGGCGAGGCGTTTCACAAGGCGTTTGTCGACGTGAACGAGGAAGGGACCGAGGCCGCCGCCGCCACCGCGATCGGCATCCGCGCCACCGCGATGCCGGCGCTTGGAGCGACGTTCACCGCCGATCACCCGTTCTTTTTCGTGATCCGCGACAACGAGTCGGGGACAATCTTGTTCGTGGGGCGGTTGGTGAATCCGCAGCCGTGAGCGGTACTGATTAAGAAAAGCGAATGTCTGGGAAGCGCTCGCCCGGATCACGCTCGCGCGTCAACAGGTTGGGATGGTAATGGGGGAAACAGCTCGGCCACCTGAATCGTGAAATCCGCCAGCACCGACTCGCCGCTCAATATGTCGGACTCGCAGAGCTCGGTAACGGAATGATCGAGGCGGTGAACGCGAATCGTGCGGGAATTCGGGTTCACCACCCAAATCAGTCTCACGCCCGCTGAACGGTAGTCATCCAGTTTCTCGTCCAATTCGTAAATCCGGTCGGTTGGTGAGACGACCTCCACGGCAATGTCGGGGGCGATCGACAGATGCCCTTCATCCGGGAGTCCCGCAGTCCGAGCAGAAATGATGAAGGCGACGTCCGGTCGACGAATGAGATTTCGGTCACGTGGAAAGCACTGGAAAGTCTGCTCGGGCAGCACATCACCGAGGTTCCCGCGTGCCACGTAAATGGACAAGGCTGTCGTGATGCGTCCCGCCGTGAGACTGGCGATGCGGCTCATTTGCTTTTCGACCAGTTTTCCGTCGACCAACTCAAACAAGCCTTCGTCTTCCAGACGAGTCAGATCATCTGGCGTCAGGCGGGTGCTGGAAAGGGCCACCGTCATAGTACTTGGATTATATCAGACCAGGAGGCGAGTCGAAAGCAAAACCGCCCACGGCAGTTGCCGTGGGCGGGTTGGACTAATCGTAAAGGCAAATCAGCTACCCGCCTGCGGGACGGCTTCGCGCGGGGCGGGGAGCGGCACTTCCTCGCGGACCATGCGCGGGGCGGGCTCGGGCTCGGGGAGCGCCGGGGGCTCGGCCAGGTGCTTGATCTTGAGGTTGAGGTGCGGGTTGAAGGCGGTTCCCGCCGGGATCAGGTGGCCGAGGATCACGTTCTCCTTGAGGCCGACCAGCGTGTCGACGGCGCCGGCGAGCGCCGCCTCGGTGAGCACCTTGGTGGTCTCCTGGAAGCTGGCGGCGCTGATGAAGCTCTCGCTCTGAAGCGACGCCTTGGTAATGCCGAGCAGCAGCGTTTTACCGCGGGCGGGACGCGGCTTCTTGGTTTTGGCCGGTTCCTTGCCCGCGGCCTCGGCGGCCTCGTTGGCCTCGCGAAGCTCGGCCTTGGTGACGACGTCGGCCTCCTTGAAGTTGGTGCCGCCCGGATCGGCGATCCGAGTGCTCTGGGCGATCAGATCGTTGCCCGAACGGAAGCGGAACTTGTCGACCACTTCGCCGGGCAGGAACTTGGTGTCCCCGGCGTCCTCGACCTTCACCTTGCGGAGCATCTGGTTGAGGATGATCTCGATGTGCTTGTCGTTGATCTTCACGCCCTGCGAACGGTAGACGTTCTGCACCTCGGTAAGCAGGTACTGGTAGAGCGCCTCCTCGCCTTTGATGCGGAGGATGTCGTGGGGGATGATCGGCCCGCGGATCAGCGGGTCGCCGGCCTCGACATAGTCGCCGGCGTGGACCTGAAGCTCCTTGTCCTGCGGGACGTGGTGCTCCTTTTCCATGCCGGACTCGTTCTTGATGTTGATGGTCATCTTGCCGCGCCGCTTGTCGGAGCGGAGCTCGACGGTGCCGGAAATCTCGGCCAGGACCGCGGGATCCTTCGGTTTGCGGGCCTCAAAGATTTCGGTGACGCGGGGCAGACCGCCGGTGATGTCCATCGTGCCGGCGGCTTCCCGCGGCTGGCGGGCGAGCATGTGGCCGGCCTCGATCTTCTGACCGTTGCGGACCTCGATACGCGCCTTGGCGGGCAGGTAGTGGAAGTCGAGGATCTTGCCGTCGGAGCCTTCGATGGTGATTCGCGGGTGGCGTTCGCCGCGGTGCTCGATGACGACGAGCTTGGCCTCGGTGCCTCCCGTGCTGCCCTTGCGCTCCTCTTCCATGCGGGCGGTTTCGCCCTCTTCGATGTCCTCGTAGCGGACGGTGCCGCCCTTCTCGGCCAGGATGGGCGTGATGTGCGGGTCCCAGACCACCAGTTGCTGGCGGGCCTTGACCTTCTCGCCGTCGCCGACGAGCACGGTGGCGCCATAAGGCACCTTGTACTTCTCTTTTTCGCGGCCCTTGGCGTCGAGGAGCGCGATTTCGCCGTTGCGCTTGAGGGCGACCAGGCGCTTCTGGCCCTCGGCATCAACCGTCTTGACCGCGTTGATGTCGCGGTGCTGAACGGTGCCTTCGGAAGCGGCCTTGATGTCGTTCTCGATGTAGGCTGAGGTTGCGACACCGCCGGTGTGGAAGGTACGCATCGTGAGCTGGGTGCCCGGCTCGCCGATCGACTGAGCGGCGATGATGCCGACCGCCAGGCCCTCTTCGACGACCTGGTTGGTCGACATATCGACGCCATAGCAGCGGGCGCAGACACCGCGCGGGCTCTCGCAGGTGAGCGGTGAGCGGACGCGAATGCTTTCGAGCTTCAATTCCTTGAGCCGGTCGGCGATCTCGTTGGTGATCACCTCGTTCTCGGAAACGATGACCTCATCGGTGATCGGGTTGCGGATGGTGTCGCGGGCGGTGCGGCCGACGATCATGTCCTTGAGCTCGACCTCGACGGTTTCGCCCTTGTAGATCGTGGTCTTGGTGACGCCGTTGAACGTGCCGCACTCGATCTGGTTGACGATGACGTTTTGCGCCACGTCCGCCAGTTTGCGGGTGAGATAGCCGGAGTCGGCGGTCTTGAGGGCGGTGTCGGCCAAGCCCTTGCGGGCGCCGTGGGTGGACGAGAAATACTCGAGCACCGACAGACCTTCACGGAAGTTGGACTTGATCGGCGTCTCGATGATCTCGCCGGACGGCTTGGCCATGAGGCCGCGCATGCCGCCGAGCTGACGGATCTGGTCGACGTTACCGCGGGCGCCGGAGACGGCCATCATCGCGATCGGGTTGAGATACCGAAGCGTGGCGCCGGACTTGGCCGGTACGGGCCGGCCACTCTCATCGCGATAGTCGTTCTGGAGGCCGGCCATCAGGTCTTCGGTGACGCGCTTGCGGGCGTGCGTCCAGTTGTCGACCAGGGCGTTGTAACGTTCCTGGTCGGTGATGGCGCCCATACGGTACGACTTCTCGATGCCGTCGGCCTTCTTCTGGCTCTCGGCAAGGATGTCTCCCTTGCTGTCGGGCGAGCGGATGTCGGTGATGCCAAAGCTCATTCCGGCCAGCGTGCTGCGCTTGAAGCCCAGCGCCTTCATGTCATCCAGCAGCTTGATCGTCGCGGGCCGGCCGAGCTGGGCGTAGGTGTCGGCGATCACGCGGCTGGAGCCCTTGGCCGTCAGCGGGTAGTTATAGAACGGCATCTCGCGGGGGAGAATGTCGTTGAAAATGCAGCGGCCAACCGTCGTGAGAACGACGTGGCTGTTGAACTTTTTGGGCCGCGGCTTGGGCTGGTAATTGGGGTCCTTGCGCTTGCGCTGCTCTTCGACCGCCTTCCAGGCGACTTCCTGGATTTCGGCAGAGCCGGACTTGTCATCCGGGACGACCTGCGTGCGGTCGGACAGGCGGACGAAGATGCGGGCGTGCATCGCAATGTCGCCCAGGTCGTAGGCGAGCATCGCTTCCTGCGGCGACTGGAACAGCTTGAATTCGCCCCGGTCGCCCTCGCGGTCGGCGGTGATGTAGAACGTCCCCAGCACGATGTCCTGCGAGGGCGTGATGATCGGGCTGCCGTTGGCCGGGGAGAAAATGTTGTTCGGCGCCAGCATCAGCACGTGCGCCTCAGTCTGCGCCTCGATCGACAGCGGGAGGTGGACGGCCATCTGGTCGCCGTCGAAGTCGGCGTTGAAGCCTTTGCAGACCAGAGGGTGAATCTTGATCGCGTTGCCTTCGACGAGCACCGGCTCAAACGCCTGGATGCCCATGCGGTGAAGCGTGGGCGCGCGGTTGAGGAGGACCGGGTGCTGGTAGATGACTTCTTCGAGGATGTCCCAGACCTCCGGATCGCGGCGCTCGAGCATCTTCTTGGCGGACTTGATGGTGTCGGCCAAGCCGTGCTCCTTGAGCTTGCGGATGATGAAGGGTTGGTACAGCTCCAGCGCAATCTTCTTGGGCAGGCCGCACTGGTGGAGCTTGAGCTCGGGGCCGACCACGATGACCGAGCGGGCCGAATAATCGACGCGCTTGCCGAGCAGATTCTCGCGGAAGCGGCCCTGCTTGCCCTTGATCATGTCGGTCAGGCTCTTGAGCGGGCGGTTGCTGCTGCCCAGCACGGGCCGGCGGCAGCGACCGTTGTCGAACAGCGCGTCCACCGCCTGCTGAAGCATGCGCTTTTCATTACGGATGATGACTTCGGGGGCGTTGAGGTCGACCAGCTTCTTGAGCCGGTTATTGCGGTTGATGATGCGGCGGTAGAGGTCGTTGAGGTCCGACGTGGCGAAGTTCCCGCTCTCCAGCAGCACCAGCGGACGAAGGTCCGGCGGGATCACCGGGATCACGTCCATCACCATCCACTCGGCTTTATTCTCCGAGCCGCGGATGGCTTCGATCATCTTGAGCCGCTTGGTGAGGTCCTTGATCTTTTGCTTGCTGTTGGTTTTTTCGATGTCGGCGCGGACCTTCTGCTGCTCGGCATTGAGATCGAGCAGGCCAAGCAGCTTCTTGATCGCCTCGGCGCCCATCTCGGCCTCGAATTCGGCGCCGTACTTCTCGTAGGCGGCGCGGTACTCGTCCTCGGTGAGGAGCTGCTTTTTCTTGAGCGGCGTCTTGCCCGGCGAGGTGACGACGTAGTCCTGGAAGTAGACGATCTTTTCGATGTCGCTGGTCTTCATGTCCAGCAGCGCGCCCAGGCGCGACGGCAGGGCCTTGAAGAACCAGATGTGGACGATGGGGGCGGCCAGGTTGATGTGGCCCATGCGCTTGCGGCGGACGCGGCTGTGCGTCACCTTCACGCCGCAACGGTCGCAGATGATCCCCTTGTACTTGGTTCCCTTGTACTTGCCGCACGAGCATTCCCAGTCCCGCTCGGGACCGAAGATGCGCTCGCAGAACAGGCCGTCTTTCTCGGCCCGATAGGTACGGTAGTTGATCGTCTCCGGCTTCTTCACTTCGCCGAACGACCACGAACGAATATCGTTCGGGCTGGCGAGCTGAATCCGGACCGACCCGTAATCATTAATACGATCGTAGACGCTTTCTGCCATGATCGCTTGCTCTTTTCTGTGCTGTATGGCGCGGGCTAACAGCCCGCGTTAAACTTCCCGATATCCGCTCAATCACCAATCGCCGGGACTAACAAAAACTGGTTTTGGCGCGTGCCGTCGTTCAGTTCTTCCTCGGCTTCTGCGAGGGCATCGTAAAAATCGCGGTCTCTCTGATCGTTATCGCTTTGCACAACTACGTGATACCACCCGTCCTCTTCGAGGATTGCATCCTGATCTACCTTCACCTGATATTTGCGGGGTTGGTGTCGATCGAGCGCCGCCTGCACCTCACTCGCGATTTGCGACCGCCTAGCGACATCGACTTGGGTCATGCTTCACCTACCTTAAACGCCCGCAATACCGACGCGGCGTTGCGAATCGATTCTAGCGCCGTGCTTCGGTCAACCGTCACATTGCATTTGTAGTCCGCATCGATTCGTCGGCTATAGAGGCGACTAAAAGCCGCCGTCATTTGCTTTGTTGCCACCGCCCCGAGGGACCGACGAAGTCTATCTCGAATCAAACCGGACTGCCCCGCATGCGGCTGTGTTTGACGGCCCCTTGGTGGCACGTAGCCCACTCTAAGAAGCTGCTCGGTCAGCGCAACATGCGCGGCATAGTACGACCGCGATGCCGACGCCCGCGGATGATCGGACAGAAGCATTTTTGCGGCCGCTAAACTGCTAACGGCCATTTCGGCCCACGTCATCGTCACGCCTCGACCGCCTTTACATCAACTCTCCATCCTCATCCGTCGGACCAAGCCCCTTCTTCTTCTCGAGCTGGATGTTCAGGCCAAGGCCGCGGATTTCGTTACAGAGCACGTCGAAGCTGACGGGGGTGCCGGCTTCGAGCGTGTTGGTGCCTTTTACCATCGACTCGTAAATCTTCGTACGGCCTTCAACGTCGTCGCTCTTGACGGTGAGCAGTTCCTGAAGGACGTAGGCTGAGCCGTAGGCCTCGAGGCCCCAGACTTCCATTTCGCCGAAGCGCTGGCCGCCGGTGCGGGCCTTGCCGCCGAGCGGCTGCTGGGTGATCAGGGAGTACGGGCCGGTCGCGCGGGCGTGAATCTTGTCGTCGACCAGGTGGTGCAGCTTCATCATGTAGATGTAGCCGACGGTCGTCTTCTGCTCGAACTTCTCACCGGTGCGGCCGTCGTAGAGCTGGATCTTTCCGCCGTACGGCATCTCGACGTCCAGCTCGCGCCAGTCGAGCCCCTCGTGCTCAGCTTTGCGCACCTTGCGGCGTTCGCGGACGGCTTTGTTGGCTTCCTCGGTCGCCTTGTGAATCTCGTCCTCGGTGGCGCCGTCGAAGACGGGCGTGACGGCCTGCTGGCCGAGCACAGCCATGGCCCAGCCGAGGTGGGTCTCGAGGATCTGCCCTACGTTCATACGGCTGGGCACGCCCAGCGGGTTGAGCAGGATGTCGACTGGCGTCCCGTCCTCGAGGAACGGCATGTCTTCCTCGGGAACGATACGGGCGATGACGCCCTTGTTCCCGTGGCGGCCGGCCATCTTGTCACCGACCGAAAGCTGACGCTTGGTGGCGACATAGACCTTCACCATTTCGAGCACACCCGAGGGCAGCTCGTCGCCGCGTTTCATGTGCTCCATGCGGCGGACTTTTTCCTTCAGCACTGCCTGCACGCGGGGCCAGAAACGGGAGTGCGTGTTGAGCGCCTGCTCCTTGGCTTCCTTGCTGCCCTTGATCCAGTCGGTACTGAAGCCCTCGATCTGTTCGAGGATGACGTCCGTGATTTCGCTCTGGCCGACCTTCTGGCGGGTGCCGGGGTCGACCATCTGCTGGCCGGTCACTTCGTTAATCTCCGCCACCATCTGCTTAAAGATCTCGATGGCACGGAAGTTCATTTCCTTTTCGTACTTGTCGATTTCCTTTTTCAGCTGCTTTTTCTGCTCCTCGGTCATGTGCATTCGGCGGCTGAAGCGCTGGGCGCCGATGACCACGCCCTCTTCGCCGGCGGGCATTTCCAGCGAATCGTTTTTCACGTCTTCGCCGGCCCGGCCGAAGATGGCATGTAGAAGCTTTTCCTCGGGCGTCAACTCGCTCTTGCTCTTGGGGGCGATCTTGCCGACGAGGATCTCGCCGGGACCGACGCGCGTTCCCACGCGGACGACGCCGTTCTCGTCGAGGTTGGCCAGGGCACGCTCACTGACGTTGGGAATGTCGCGGGTGAACTCCTCGCGGCCGAGCTTCGTTTCGCGAATCTCGACGTCGTACTCCTCGATGTGAATCGAGGTGAACGTGTCCTCTTTCACCAGGCGGTGATTGATGACGATCGCGTCCTCGAAGTTGTAGCCGTCGAAGGTCTGGAACGCGACGAGCACGTTGCGGCCCAGGGCCAATTCGCCCTGATGAACGGCGGCGCCGTCGGCGATGATCTGGCCCTTCTTCACCCGCTGGCCCTTCTTGACGATGGGCTTCTGGTTCAGGCAGGTGCGCTCGTTGAGGCCGACGAACTTGCGGAGGACGTATTCATCGGCGTTGTCGATCAGGATGCGCAGCGAGTCGACGTAGGTGACGACGCCGGCCCGTTCGGCACGGACGACCATTCCGCTGTTGGTCGCAACCGGCCTTTCCATGCCAGTTGAAACCACCGGCGGATCGGTCCGCAGGAGGGGCACCGCCTGCCGCTGCATGTTCGATCCCATCAGCGCGCGGTTGGCGTCGTCGTGCTCGAGGAACGGGATCAGCGCCGCCGAGACGGAGACCGTCTGCCGCGGGCTGATGTCGACATACTGAATTTCCTTGCTGTTGACCGTCGCCAGGTCGCCCTGCACGCGGGCCAGCACGAAGCCCTTGCGGAGCGCGCCTTCCTTCTCGACGACGTCCGGCGGCGCCAGGATCGACTTCATCTCTTCATCAGCGCGGAGATACTTGTGGTCCCCGTTGACCTTGCCGTCCTTGACGACGCGGTAAGGCGTAATCAGGAAGCCGTACTCGTCGATGTCGCTGTAAATCGACAATGACGCGATCAGACCGATATTGGTGCCTTCAGGCGTTTCGATCGGGCAGATACGTCCGTAGTGGGAAATATGAACGTCGCGGACTTCAAAGCCGGCACGCTTGCGATTCAAGCCGCCGGGGCCGAGGGCCGATAGACGCCGCTCGTGGGTGAGCTGGGCCAGCGGGTTGGTCTGGTCGACCACCTGAGAAAGTTCGCCCCGACCGAAGAAGAAATCGATCGAGCTACTGATGCTCTTGGAGTTGACCAACTCGGCGATGCGACCGAGCTCGTTGGGGTCCTTCAGGCTCATGCGCTCCTGGACGGTGCGCTTGAGCTTCAGGAAGCCCTTGCGAAGCTCTTCGGCGGCCAGCTCGTCAATGGTGCGGAGCCGGCGGTTGCCCAGATGGTCGATGTCGTCGATGTATCCTTCGCCGCTGCGAAGTTTGAACATGTACTTCAGCGAGTTGACCAGGTCCTCGCTGCGGAGGGTCATGACCGTTTCCGGCACGTTCTGATCGAACTTGCGGTTGATGCGGAACCGGCCGACGCGCCCGAGGCGATAGCGGTTTTCGTCGAAGAACTTTTCCTGGAACAGCGTCTGCGCCTTTTCCAGCTGCGGCGGGTTGCCCGGACGCAGCCGGGCGTAGATCCGCATCAACGCGTCTTCGTGGCTGGTGGCGCTGTCGTCGGCCAGGGTGTTGAGGATCAGCGGGTCGGCGACTTTCGTGACGACATCAATGCTCTTGAGGCTGGAAGCCTGGATTTTGTTCAGGGCCTCGCCGATTTGGGCGCCGGCCTTGACCAGCTCCTCGCCGCTCTCGGCATCGATGATTGGAGCGGCGGCATAGTAGGAGGGCTGAAGCTGCCCGACCTTGACGCTCTCGACCTGATAGAACTCGTTGATGATCGCTTCGGTGGTGCTGTATTTCTTGTCCAGGGCGCGAAGGAAAGTGGTCGCGGGGATCTTGCTGCTCTGGTCGATGCGGACGGCCAGGGCGTCTTTCTTGGTGACCGAGCATTCGATCCAGCTTCCGCGTTCGGGAATGACGCGGCAGCCGTGCAGCGGCCGGTCGCCCTCCTGCACTTCGACCAGGAAGTCGACGCCCGGCGAGCGGTGAAGCTGGTTGACAATGACGCGCTCGGCGCCGTTGATGATGAACTCGCCGCCTCCGATCATGATCGGAATCTCGCCAAGGTAGATGGAGTCTTCCATCACCTCGTCCTTGTCCTTGCGGACGAGGCGCACCTGAATGCGGAACGGCATGCCGAAGGTCAATCGCAGCGCCCGGCACTCGTCGGTCGTATAGCGCGGCTCGGAGAGGTCGTAGCTGATGTACTCCAGCCGCAGGTTCCCGTCGTAGCTTTCGATCGGGAAGACCTCGCGCAACAGGGTCTCCAGCCCCTCGTTCTTGCGCTTCGCGGGCTCTACATCCTTCTGAAGAAAATGTTGGTAAGCCGTGGTTTGGACTTCAATCAGATTCGGGATCGGCAGCGCGTCGCCGCGCTTGCTAAAGTCGCGCACCTCGTGCACTCGCATCAGCGTATCCTTTTTTTCTCGAAACAAGGCGGGCTGAACGTGTCGATAAAATTAGCCGCCTATCCAGTTAAGCGGCTTTTCCCGGCGGGCACCTGCTCTTCGCGCCCCGTCGATAAGTTCTCCGACCAATCGCTAATCCAACAATAATAGCGGTCCGGATAACCCGGTCAAGCGTCAAAAAACAAAAACAGAACTTCTCCGACCCCGCGGGGCGGAGAGTTCTGAATTGATCCTTAGATTCTGGTCAGTTCGTCGTTGATAACGATCGGCGGATTGTAGACCTGCCCCCCGCCGTGTCAACCATTTTGGGCGCCACGCGCAAAAAAATAGGCGTGGATCAGAAGATCCACGCCCATGAAGCCCAGACAGCGGACTCAACCGTTAGAACATGTAATATGCGTCGATTCCGAAAGTGAGCTGATCGTACTTGGTCCCGGCGTTGAAGAACGGCTTGGCCGAGTAATCGAACCGCAGTTCAGGCCGGATGATCAGGTTCTGGCCCAGGGTACTGCTGGGGAACGGCTTGATGTCCGCGTTGACGGTGAATTCGTAAAGGTTCTGAGCACCGGGAGGAATGCCGATCGTGAAGGAATTGGCGTCGCCGTACCACTCGGCGCGACCGTTGAAGGTGAAGTAATCATTGAAAACGTAAGCGCCATACCCTGCAATACCGTACCACTGGGCGCTGGCCCCGGCGTTGGCGTGAGGTGCATCGCCGTATACCAGATCGGCTGCGAAGCTCCACTTGTCGGTGGCCGCGTAACTGGCGATGGCCTCGAGAACGGTCCACCAATTGGAGTTGTCGTTGGTCGTCTGGGGGCCTAACGAGACGTTTCCGATGACCTTCCACTTTTTGAGGAAATCGCTCCCCTGTGGCGTCCAGGTCACTTCGCCCAGGAAGTCCGGATCGCCGTTGTTGTCCTTAAGCGACTGGTTCCAACCGCGCGTGATACCGGCGTCAAGCAGCCAATCGTCGCTAAGCTTGTATTCCCCCATGATGCCGGTCTGCGTAAAGGGAATTGCGAAGCCGAAAGAATACGTGTGCGAGTAGAATGGGTTGGTCGTGGGATTGATTGTCTCATATCCGAACAGCGTGACGAACTTGCCGAAGCGAAGGCGCAATCCGCTGCCGATGGGAAGCGCTAAATCGACGTAGGCCTGAGTAAAGTCGGCCTGGTTCTCAGGATGGGTTCGGCTGTCATAGAAGCCGGTGCCGACGCCGGCCGGAATGCCCGGACTGTCGAAAATCCCGCTCGAGTGAATCAGGCCCGAGTCCCAACCATAGATGAAATCGAAGTGGCCACCGATGTCGATCGTGTGGTTCGTAGCGGCTTTCCCGTAATCGACAGGCCGGTCAAAGAAAAAGTCCAACTGATCGAGGACGATGGAGTTGTTCTTGGTATCAAACACACGGCCGGCCAGAATGTCGTTCGGCGGCTTACTGAAGCTGATCGTATATCCGCCCTCCACGTAGCCGCCCACCGTGATGTTTGCGTCTTCCAGCGCCTTGCCGACTCCAATCGCTTCAAGACCCGCCATTAACGCCTTGGGTGGAGGGGGCGCCGGAGCGGTTGTGGCTTCGGTACTCGGGGCCGACGCCGGTTGGCTATCCTGTAAATACAGCGGCCTGATTCCCTTATCCTGGCCGGCTCCGTCAATCTCCTCCGCTCCCACGACTGTGGCGCAAGCCATCGCGGCGCACACCGCAAGCTTGGCCACACCGTTCCGATGCAGCATGACATCTCCTTCTCTTAAAGAGACTTAAACAGCCCGAAGTAAACCCACCTCAAGCATGAACAAAGCCGGTGCCAGAGGGTAAATCTTTGATGAACGTGCGTTTTAGGCTGTTTCTGCCAGCTTTTTCAGCAGCGCCACATTTCCGGCGGCGTGGTGCTGCCTATTTCCGCTTCGTCCACTCGGCTCGTGAGTAAAAAATCGGCAAAGCTTTATTAAGATCTGCAAAAGTTGAAGGTCACTATAATCCTCGGCCTTTCAATGCCAGGGAGCCGAAATGAAGGTATGGCAGCAACCCCTTCCCCCGATTTATCAGCAACTTAGCGACGCCGAGCTGCGCGTCCGCATCGATCTGGCCAAACGCGCTTTGGGTGAAAAGCTGGTGATTCTCGGTCACCATTACCAGCAGGACGCCGTCATCGACTTTGCTGATTACGCCGGCGACAGCTTCGAGCTGTCCCGCAAGGCCGCCGACCAGAAAGCGGCCCAGTACGTGATCTTCTGCGGGGTCCATTTTATGGCCGAATCGGCCGACATCCTCACCCCCGAGCATGTCAGCGTGCTCCTGCCCGACCTGGGGGCCGGCTGCTCCATGGCCGACATGGCCAATCTCGACCAGACGCTCGATTGCTGGGCCCAGCTTCAGGAAACCTGCCCAGATCAACGCATCGTCCCGATCACCTACATGAACAGCTCCGCCGCCATCAAATCCTTCGTCGGTGAGCACGGCGGCGCGGTCTGCACCAGCTCCAACTGCCGCGATGTCCTCCATTGGGCGTTAACGGACAGTGCTGAGGTACGAGTGCTGGGTGCCGAGTCGAAAGCCCCACCCAGCACCCAGCACTCAGCACTCAGCACCCAGCACTCAGCACTCAGCACTAAAACCAAGATTCTCTTCTTCCCCGACCAGCACCTGGGCCGCAACACCGCCTACGCCATGGGATACCCACTGGACCGCATGGTCGTCTGGGATCCGCGCGAAGAGCTCGGCGGCAATGACCCCCAGGCCCTCCGCAACGCCGACTTGGTCCTCTGGAAAGGCCACTGCTCGGTGCACCAGCTTTTCCGCCCCGAGCACGTCGATCAGGTCCGGGCGAAATACCCCGACATGAAAGTGCTCGTCCACCCCGAATGCCGCTTCGAGGTCGTCCAGAAGGCCGACCTGATCGGCAGTACTTCGTACATCGTCAAGCAGATCGAAGCCGCCCCGCCCGGCTCGCAATGGGCCGTCGGCACCGAGGTCCACCTCATCAACCGCCTGGCCCACGCCCACCCCGAGCAGAAGATCATCGTCCTCAGCGACTGCCAGTGCCTCTGCACCACGATGTACCGC
>DATHPP010000127.1:0-10534 GCA_035483795.1 Tepidisphaeraceae bacterium
GCTGCGGCGGCGCGGGCTGCTATCGCGTCCAGTGGCCCACTTCGGAAAACATGCGGGCGATCGTCACCGTCTTCCCCTACTGGTTCGCGCCGCATTTCAACCAGTTCATCGGCCACGTGGAGCAGCTTCCCTTCGACCAGCACGAGCTCAAGGCCGCGGTCGCCCCGCGAGCCCTGTTCACTACCGATTCGCTGGACGATTTGTGGGCCAATCCGCTCGGCACGCAGATGAGCTTTCTTGCCAGCCGCGAGGTCTTCAGCTTCCTGGGCGTGCCCCAGAAGACCGGGCTGCACTACCGCCATGGCAAGCACGAGCAGAACCTCGAGGATTTCACGGCGTTAATGGACTTTGCCGACTGGCAGCTGGGCGGGAAGCGGCCACGCGGGAAATTCGACGAACTGCCCTTCAAGGAGTTTCCCAAGGCCTACAACTGGGCGGCTCCTCAGAATCAGTAGCACGCGGAGATCCGCTCAAGCGCTCAACCGGCGAGCGGTAACCGCGGCACGCTGCTGAGCCACCGCCGGTGAGATGGCGTGAAGCAATTCGAGATCGCCGGCCGGCTTTTGCACGAGTTGCTGGATGGCGCCGCTGTGCAGGCCAAGCACGATTCCGGCCAGGTCCGAATAATTGGTCAGCATCACCCGGCGGACTTCCGGACGCATGGTTCGGACCGTCTCCAGCAGTTCCACCCCGTTGCCAAAACGCATCACGTGCTCGGTGACGAATACTTCGATAGAAGGATCCGCTTCCAGCAGACCCAGCGCCCGCGACGGGCTTTTGAGCTGCATAACCGAATAGTGGCCGCTGGCCACGCGGGCGATCTGGCCGAGCGTGGAGTCGTCCTCATCCAGGGCGAGAAGTTTTGCCGTTCGCATCGCCATTCCTGAGGTAGGGTCGGAATACATCCTCAAGATCGTGCAAAAGTTGTAGCGCCTTGAGCGCCGGAATCGAGACAAGGAGACCGTGAGACAAGGAGACACGGAGACGGAGAAAAAGGCCTCAGTCTCCTTCTCTCCTTGTCTCGTTGTCTCCATGCCTGTTTTTTCACGTCGGCTGAGGCAGCGTCATCTCCAGGAGGCGCTCAAATTCGCGGGCGACGGCCTGCTCTTCGACGACGACCTGATCGGCGCCCCGGCGGTGGGCCTCCATGCCGCTGGAAATGAAACGGCAACGGGCAAAAATGCGCAGGGTCGGATTGAGCGTTCGGGCGACGCGAACGGCCTCAAGCACGGCAGGGTCGCTGGGTACCGCAAGAACCAGGAGGGCCGCTCTTTCGACGCCGGCCCGGCGGAGCGTCTGCTCGTCGCAGACGTCGCCGGCAATGATGTGCACCCCAACATGTGAACAGCGCTCGACGGTCTTGGGGTTCAATTCAATGACACAGAACGGGACCTGGCGGGCAGCAAGCCGGTCGGCAACGGCCCGGCCCGGTACGCCGAAGCCCGCGATGATCGCGTGCTCGCTGAGCGACTCGTCATGATCACATTCGCCGTTCATCCCTCGTCTCCGCCACAAAGCCGGAATTGTAAACCGACTTCGTGAAATCAAACAAGGAGGCAGTTGAGACGGTCAGGAAGTGAGACACCGCCTTTTTCCCGGCCGCCAATCGCCCAGTCTGATTCTGATCCCCCATCGAAGGAAGCGGCCGGGACGCCAAGGCGGCGTCGTTTCCATTCTGCCATCGCGTGAATTGGTTCGGACCCAAGGTGACGCTGAAGATGGCCGACTGTCCGGTCAATACACTTCGGTCTCTCCGTGATTGGTTCCTTTGCCCCCGCCCACCGCGGGGGCTTTTTTCTGTGATTCACACCACGCAGCACGACGATATATGACGCTACAGTCAACAATCCGCTCCGGCGGCTCGTCGCACTTCCCACTTCAAAATCGAATCGGCGCTAATTCTGATTGTTTGGCTCCCACATTCACGATAAATCCCCCTGTATGCCAGCCGACGGTTGTCGCAGCCCAACCGGACTCGACCATTCTCGGCCTGGTCAATTCTGCTGACAGTCGTACCGCGGGGGGGAAAGCAGTGGCAGCATGGACTTGGTTCTTCTTGTCGACGCGTCGCCGGTGTGCCGGGAGCTGCTTGCCAAAGTTCTGGAGACGCAGGGGTTTTCCGTTGCCTGCGCCCGGACGTGCGCCGAGGCCTTCCGGTCGCTGGGCCTAGCCGTGCCACGGCTGGTCATTCTCGAGCCGGCCACCGACGGCAATGGCATTCGCTTCTTAAAATCGCTGCGGCAAGACATGCGTTGGAAAGATCTGCCCGTCATTGTGCTCACGGATCTGAGCGACAAGCTCACGGTTGTTCAAGTCGCCCAATGCGGTGTGCGGGATTACATCCTCAAGAGCCGCTTTTCGCTGGCCGAACTGTTGACCCGAATTCAAAGGCACGTGCGACCGGGCACGGAAGCGCCCAAGGCTCGGGCGCCCACGCCCGCGGAAACGTCTGCCCCCGCCGCGTCCTCGCACCTGCCCCAGCCACCACATCCGCCACGACCGCAACCCGTCCGTATCCCGCCCCCGACGCCTGCCGAAACGCCGGTCAGTCGCGCGCCAGTCGCCGTTCGGCGACTCACTCGGGACCAAACGGTCGAGCGCATCGAGGCTTCCACCCAAACCAAGACTTTGCCCGGTGTCGTTGCCGAGGTGATTTCCCTGGTCAATTCTCCCCGCGGCGCGATCTCCGACGTCGCCCAGGCGCTCAAGCGCGACCCGGTTCTGTCGGCCCGGATCCTTCATCTGGCGAACTCGGCGGCATTCATCTCGCAGAAGCCGCGGGTTTCGAGCATTGACGAGGCGGTACGAAACATCGGCGTTGCCGGTGTGCGTAACATGGTGCTGGCCGTCGGCATCTACGAGTCTTTCTCCAGCGAAGCGGGCGATCCGCTGGAGGCGTTGCGGCTCTGGCAGCATTTCTTCGGCGTCGCCTCGATCATGGAGCGGCTGGTGCCGCCCAGTGATGCCGCTCCCGCCGGAACCGCACATCTGGTCGGACTGTGCCATGACCTCGCAGAACTTGCCCTGCGGCAGCAGTTTCCCACCGAGTACGCCGCGGCCCTGGAACTCGCCAGACGGACACGGCGGACACTGCCCCAGGTTGGAGCGGAAGTGTTTGGCGTTCCCTTTCCCGAGCTGGTCGCGATGCTGCTGGGCAAGTTCGGACTACCGCCGGTCATCATCGTCCCGATTGAGGAGTTCTTCGAGCGCGCGCTAAGCAAACAACAGGTGGGGCTTGGCAGCGTGCTCTCCCGCGCCCTGCGAATCGCCAACGTCTACGCCCATGGTCTCACCCTAGCGCCCACCGCTGACGCGCCGATTACCCCGATCTCCAAAGCCGAGTACCGAGGTGCGTTTGGCAATACGCCCGTGGTCCAGCTCGACGACCAGGCTCTCTGGTCCGAAGCGTTGATGATGGTGAACATGCTTTCAGGCGCTCCGGCGGCCGTGGCCCGCAAGCTCTCGCAGCCGCTCATCGCCCCGAGCCGGTCGCGGGTTTTGTACGTCCGGCACACGAGTTATTGCAGCTTCGACCCGCTGGCGGCGCTGATCCGCTTCGCTGGGGAGGTGGAAATTCGCGATGCCATTCCCCGATCATCGGCGGAGCTGGGCGATTGCGAGGCGCTGATTGTCGCCGCTTCACGCCAGGACAATCCGCTCCTCGCCCAGCAGGACGCCGGACCGCTTTCGCAACTCCTGGCGGAGCGTCCGCTTCCCTTCCTGTACCTCAGCGGCGTGGACCCCCAGGCGCTCTCAGCCCTGCCGCCGGGAAGCTGTCACAAATTACCCGTCTCGCTTTCATTACTCGCGGAATATTTCTCCAAGCGCCGCGCCCAGACACCGGTTCACACGCCGGCGCCGAACACCGATTCCGCAGCAAGCCTCGTATACTCGACATGAAGCTGAACGATATCGAGGAAACTATCCGCCGATGAAGTTCCATCTCTCATCAGATGATCGCCGATGCAATTGGATCTATGCCGAGAGGGGGAGTGCCGGCTCGGGGACCGCGAACCGCGCCGCTGATTCAGGCGGCAGCGGCCCCGAGAAGTAATAACCCTGTACATAATCGCACTCCAGCGACTGAAGCAGGGCCACCTGCTCGCCCAGCTCGACGCCCTCGGCCACGACTTTCATCCCGAGATTTCGCGTCAGCGTCACGATGGCGTGCAGCACGGCCATGGAATCGCGCCGCGCGCCGGCGCCCTTCATGAACGACTGGTCGATCTTCAGTCCTTCCAGCGGCAGCCGGTGCAGGCAGCTCAGTGATGAATATCCCGTGCCGAAATCGTCCATGTACAGGCCTACTCCCAGGCCCTTGAGCTTGAGGAGCACTTGGCGGGTGATGTCGGAGTTGTCCATCATCGCGCTTTCGGTAATCTCCAGTTTCAGCCGATGCGGCTCGATTCCGTTGCGTTCCAGCGCGTCTTGAACGCGGGCGACGAGATCGGCGTCGGCAAGCTGACGCCGCGAGAGGTTGACGTTCACGTTGACCTGCCGCAGCCGCGGGTCAGCCTGTTGCCAGCGGGCAAGCTGCCGGCACGATTCCTCGATCAGCCACGCTCCAATTGGAACGATGAGGCCCGTGTCCTCGGCGAGGGGAATGAATTCCACCGGGCTTACGGTCTTGCCCTGGTGAATCCAGCGTGCCAGCGCCTCAAAGCCGATCAGTTCGCGGGTGGTCAGGTCGATGATGGGCTGGTAGTGCAGGAACAGCTCGTTGCGTTCCAGCGCATGGCGGAGATCGCTCTCCAGTTGCAGCCGCGCCACCGCCGCCGCGTGGAGCGTCTCGTCGAAGACGCAGCAGCGGCCGTCGCCCAAGGCCTTGGCACGGTACATAGCGGCGTCGGCGCCGCGCATCAGCTCGTCGGCGCTGGAATTGCCGCCCAGCCCGTGCGCGATCCCGATGCTTGCGGGCGTAAAGATCTCATGGCCGTCCACGTTGAATGGTTGGGCCAGCTCCCGCGCGAGCCGGTCGGCAACCCCCCGGGCGTCCGCTGGCGTCCGCAGCCCCAGAAGCAGCACGGTGAACTCGTCCCCTCCCAGGCGGGCGATGGTTGCGGCCTCGGCCGGACCTTTGCTCAGCACGTCCCCGGCCCGCAGGCATTGGCGCAGCCGCTGCGCCGCCGCCACCAGCAGTCTGTCCCCTATCATGTGCCCCAGCGAATCGTTCACCAGCTTGAAGCGATTGAGATCGAGGAACAGGACGGCGAACTGGAAGTTGGGCTCGCGGCGGCTGCGCTCGATGGCCTGCTGAAGGCGATCCCGGAAGAGCGTGCGGTTGGGCAGACCGGTAAGGGAATCGTGGCCCGCCTGGTAGGCCATGCGCCGCCAGGCCCGCCGGGCCTCCCGCTCGGCGCGCTCCAGTTCGGCGGTGCGCTCGGCCACGCGCTGCTCGAAGCCGCGGTAAGCGGCATGAAGCTGCCGGCTCATGGTGTTGAACGCGGCGACCAAGCCGCCCAACTCGCCGGGGGCGCCGGCGGGCACGTTCTGGCCCCATTTCCCATCGGCCAGCCCCTGAACTGCCAGCGTAAGCCGCCGGATGGGGAGCAGCGTGCGGCCGGCAATCACCCAGATCACCGCCAACGCCAGCAAAGTGGATCCCCCAATTATTCCCCACCCGACGGCGCGGAAGAGTCCGGCCTGAGCCAGCGCCTCGTCCTCGCGCTCCAGGCCGACCACGCCCCATCCGTTCGCCAGCCGGACCGCGTGATACAGCCACGCGTGTCCATCCCCGTCGGCGAAGACGCCCCTCGTCGACGATGCCTCCGTCCGCATCGCCCGGACCGGCGGAAAATCAGCCAGGTTTGGAAGATGGTTCCCGTCGGAGTTGGGAAACGCGACAGCGTGGCCGCGCTCGTCCACCACGAAGGAGTACCCGGTCCGTCCAAAGCGCCCCGCGCCCACCTGCCGCAGGATGTCGCGCTCGTCCATCGTGCAGAAGACGGCGCCGAGCACCTTCCCGGCCGCATCGCGGACCGGGGCAGCGTAGGCCACCGAAGGGCTTCCGGTTGTCAGGCTCAATACGGTTTGTCGGCTGATCGGGCGCCCCAACATGGCCGCCGTAAACCAGTCACGCTGGCGGTAGTCCATCGGGGGCCGCAAGTCGCTGCGGGCGATGTTTCGCCCCGCCGCGTCCACCGTGCCCAGCACGATCAGCTTGCTATAAACCTTCGCCATGCGCGACAGCACGACCCGCTGCCGCGACGGGTCCATGCTGACGATGTCCGGCAGCCCGCGCAGGTTGTCCAGCGCCAGCACCATGTAGTCGTCCCAGGCGCGGACGTGGCCGGCGAGACCGTCGGTCCTCAGTTCCAGTTCCCGGTCGGCATTCTGGCGGAGGACGGCGTTGGCTTCATGAGAGAGAAAGGTCAGGCCGGCGAGCCGGGCAGGCAGCACCGCCAGGGCGACCAGCGTCACCAGCCGCACTCGCAAGCTCCAGCCCCCTGGTAACGCCCGCAGCATTCGAATAGTCCCTGTGGGCCGCGCCACGACATCTCTCATGCCCGCGGTGCAACGGCAGAATCCCCGCCAAGCCCAGACTGCATCGACCGCATGCCCTTCCCACTTTCGGCCAAAAGGGGTTGCGTCGCATAATGTATGGGCTTCGATGTTCAAAGGATCGGCACAGGAGCCCCACAGACGCCCCTCGGCGGCGTCGGGCCGGACGGAACCGCAGGAGCACCGTTCTGAGCAGGATTCTCCAGGGCAGCGCCCGGACAGGGATCAGTCGGGGATGCTGCCCATGCCGAACTTCATTGCGATTGCGGCAAACAGCAGGTCCTTGCCGTCTGCTTGTCTGCATCCGTGGAGGCGGCTAAACTCCGGTCCGCGTAGGCAGGCACGATAAGCGAAACGAGCGTGAAGATGGATTCGGATCAAGCACACCCACCCGACGGGGGCGGCGGCTCAGGCGGCGAAAGAGAAGGGGGTTCCGGGGTCTTCAGCCAGCCGTTCCAGAACCAGCCGGTGGCGGCACGCGTTCCGGAAAAAAACGCCCGCGGTGTTTTTACCACCGGGGTGCTGGTGCAGGACGGGCCGTACGAGTTTGTGCTCGACTTTTTGCAGGCGCTGACGCAGCCGCGGCAGATCGCGGCGCGGGTGGTGCTGTCGCCGGGCGTGATGAACGCGCTGGTGGGAACCCTTCAGGACAATTTGAACAAGTACATTCAGACCTACGGCCCGCCGGCCCCCCTGCCGCGCCCGCCGCAGCCGCAGCGCCGGCCCACCATTCAGGAAATCTACGAGAACTTCAAGTTGCCCGAGGACCTGTGGAGCGGCGTCTACGCCAACAGCGTGCTGATCGGCCACGCCCCCTCCGAATTCTTCATGGATTTCATCACCGGCTTCTACCCCACCGCCGCCGTATCGGCGCGGATTTACATGGCGGCCCAACAAATGCCGCGCGTGCTCGAGACGCTGCGGATGTCGATGGCACAGTACCAGAAGCGGATTTCGGGCCAGCAACAGGCCCAGCCCCCGCAGGCGCCGCCCGGGGGACCCGCGACTACACATACCGATTAAACTTTGGATGCTCTCGCGAAGGGCAAGCTGTAACGGGGTTTATCGGCCAGCGAGACGCGCGCAGAAAAAAAAAGCCAAAGCGGCGCTTCAAATGATGCAGGCGCTCCGGAATACCGGATTCATGAACCGCGAGGGTTATGTCCTGACGCCGCGATCTCTAGGCATCATCGATCGCTACTTGGACCGGAAGTCACCGCTTCGGCAGCATGGACCATAACGCGCCGCCTCCGGAAAGCGGAAGAGTTTTTTCCTTCTCATTCTGATTTTTCCCGCGTGAGCCACCCGTGGTGCTCCATCCATTTGGCGCACAGGTCGGGCCATTGTTTGAGGACGGGATCGTTGGCGCCCAGTCCGAAGCCGTGGGGGCCGTGGTCGAAGACGTGCAGCTCGACGGGAACTTTGTGCCTTTGCAGGGCCTCGGCGAACAGCAGGCTGTTCTCGAAAGGAACGCCCGTGTCAGTCGATGTATGGACCAGAAAACAGGGAGGGGTCTTCTCCGTCACCTGCGTCTGGTTGGACAGGGATTCGACCAGGAGCGGCGACGGGTTGTCGCCCAGCAGGTTTCTCCGCGAGCCCATATGCGCCGCCGGCCCCTCGAGCGTGATGACCGGATAAATCAGCACGCCAAAATCTGGGCGGCAGCTCAAATGCTCGACCGGATCTGATGATTTGGGATCCCCGGCGTCGAAATGCGTGACGGCCGTCGACGTCAGATGCCCGCCCGCCGAGAAGCCCAGCACGCCAATCCGGTCCGGATTGACTTTCCACTCCCCCGCCTTCGCGCGCACCATGCGGACGGCGCGGTTGACGTCGTTCATCATCGCCGGGTGGTGATACCGCGGACCCAGGCGATACTTCAGCACGAAGCCGGTCACACCGATGCCGTTAAGCCACTCGGCGACCGGTTTTCCCTCATGCGGGGCCAGCCCGGCATAGCCGCCGCCCGGGCAGATCACCACCGCCGTCCCGTTGGCCCTGTCGGGCGCGGGAAGAAACACCGTGAGCGTCGGGATGTCGCGATCGTCGGTTCCCACTGCTCCGGGCGCATCCCCCTCCCACAGCCGCACCACCTGATCCGGCTTGCGGTCGTCGACCGCAACCTCCCGCTGTGCCTGAACAACGGTGCAAACGAGAACCGATCCGGCCGCAACGACCCAAGCCCACGGATGAAACGACATGCGTAATCTCCTTCCGCATGTTCTAATCGAATTGGGAACAGTTGTTGAGGACCCTGCCGCTTCGGTCCGGCAAACACGGGCCGGAGTGACGGGTAATCATCGGTGACTCAATATGTCAGTGGGATTCGATCCGGTTGCGTTTGGGTTGGCGCTGCTGGTCGCCGTTCTTGCGATCATCGCGTTCCGCCAGCGCGCGGTGATCCTGCGGATCCTGCACGTCGATTGCTCCGCCACGCAGAACCTTACCGGGAACCAGGAGAAGACGGATTGGGAGTTCCGCGTCGTCATCAGAAACCTTGGCATTTCCCTGCACAACGTGCGGCTCTGCATCGTCTTTCGGCCGCGTGGAATGGATGGAAGCGCCGCCATTCCCCTATACCGATATTCCCCGCTGACGAACGCTCTTCTGGCGGACAAGGATGCCGAATTCGCCCATGGCATGGTCGGCGACTTCCGACTGCGGACGCACTGGCTCGGCCGCCCAGAGGTCGATTTGCTTGCCGCCCTTACGGACCCGATCGCACAGCAAGCCCGCCTTTGCGTCTACACCGACGGCTGCTACCTGGCAAAACAATGGAAGATCGGCGTCGGGCTGGACAACGCCAGGCGCAGATGGAATGAAATGACCAACCGGCTCAATCCGTTGTTTAATTCCGGGGCCAGAACGAAGGGCGCAAAGACGCCATTGCCCAAACCCCGAAGCGTCCTTCGACCTGTGCCGTCGCTTTACGCCGCGGCGCTGCACTTTTGCGCGATGACGCGCGAATTGCAGAAGACATCCGGTGCAGGGGCTCGGAACGCGCAGCCGCCGATTACTCTGTTCACCGCGGACGAGGGCATACGGTCGCAACCATCGATTCATTGATCGCAACCGGCAGGCGCCGCCTTCGAACGGGCCGCGCTCACTCGGTCAGCGCCAGATCACCGATGCGTCGATATCCGCAACCGATGCGCGGCCGCACAGCGCCATGGCGATCTCGAACTCGCGGCGAAGGATGTTGACGACGCGGCTCACACCCCGCGCGCCATCCACCGCCAGGCCGAACAGGTACGGGCGGCCGATGAGCACGGCCGTCGCGCCCAAGGCGATTGCCTTCAGCACATCGGTGCCGCGGCGGATTCCACCGTCGATCAGCACGGGTATCCTGCCGCCGACTTTGGCGGCGACGTCCGGCAGCGCCTCGATCGTCGCCGCCGCCGTGTCCAGGTCGCGGGCGCCGTGGTTCGACACGATGATGCCCGCGACGTCGGCCTTGACCGCGTGCTCGGCGTCATTGGCATTCTGGATGCCCTTGAGCAGGATGGGTAGCTTGGTGATCGACCGGAACCAGGCAATGTCTTTCCAGCTCAGCGACGGATCGAGCGTCTCGCTGAAGATGCTCTGCTCGGACGGGTGGTAACTCCCGTTGGCGGCGGCATGACCGCGGAGGTTGGCGCGCTCGAGCCCGGGCGGAAGCCTGAAGTTGGCCCGCAGCTCACGGTAGCGCGGGCCGAGCACGGGTGCGTCCACGGTGATTACGAGCGCTTGATAACCCGCGGCCTCGGCACGCCGAACGAGCTCGCGGGTCAACTCGCGATCCGGCTGCACGTAGAGCTGAAACCACAGAGGCCCGGTCGCCACTGTCGCCACATCTTCCAGCGTCACATTCGACATCGTGCTGACGACCATGGTCGTGTCGGCGGCGCCTGCGCCTCTGGCTGTCGCCAGTTCGCCATCGGGGTGCGAGAGTTTTTGATAGGCGGTGGGAGCGAGCAGGATCGGGAATGCCAATTCGCGCCCCAGCAGCCGCACACGGGTGTCGAGCCGCGACACATCGACCAGCGCGCGCGGT
>DATHPP010000128.1:0-25545 GCA_035483795.1 Tepidisphaeraceae bacterium
CCTGGGATTGAGCCAGCAGGCGCAGGCGCTCGTAAATGCGGTCGGAGATTTGAATGGTCTGTGCCATCGAGTTCCTCCAGTGCCCGTCCTAATCCGGATTTCGCCCGTCGTCGCGTTCGGCTATCGTAGGCACGGCTGAGAGGAAGGTGGAACCTTGGCGCAGCGGTTCAGCGACATCGTGGTAGAGATCGCGAAGTTGCGTGATTACTGCCTCAGCGATACCCATCCGCGCGGGCGGCACAAGGCGCGAGTGTTTCGATCTCGACTTGGTCTGACCGTCCGTGATGCCGACTCCCTCCGACAAGCGCTCGTGGATGCCGCGCGCGACCATCAGGATGATTTGCGGCCAACTGAGTCTGACGAATTTGGGCAGCGGTACGTGCTGGATTTTGAGATGACCACCGCCGCCGCTAGCGCGACCATCCGATCCGCCTGGATTGTTTTGGCCGGACAGGACGTGCTACGATTGGTAAGTTGTTACGTGCTATAACGCATGGCCCCAACGGGAGAACCCGATGACGCCCAACATCCAGATGCTCGATGTCGTCGCGCTCACGACTGATCTGCCGGACAAGGGCCTCCTTCGCGGCCAGGTCGGGACCGTTGTCGAGAGCCTCGCCCCCGGCGTCTTTGAAGTCGAATTCTCTGATGATCAAGGCCGGACCTACGCGCAGTTGCCGCTCCGGGAAAACCAGCTCCTGGTCCTGCATTACCAGCCGCAGCAGGCGGCTTGATGAATCGGCAAGGCCGCTTTGCCCCTGGTCGTTCGTCGGCTGGGTCGGCCGGCCGGACCCCGCACATCAGACGCGCTCACCGCGGACTCTAGGGCTCCGACCATTGTTGGCCCGGGCCGTCCAGGAGTAGCACGACATTGGCAAGGACGTCTCGCCCGAGAATGCCGCGCTCGTCGTCGATGAGGAGGTATCTGCCGCGGTAGGCTTTGTTCAGGAAGATCATGTCGAGCTCGGCCGCCTGGGCAACGCTGCGGCTGCGGTCGAAACCGACGATCTCACAGTCCTGCCCGGCCAAAGTCTGGATTCCCAGGCGCTCGACCGCCGCCCGAGGCAGCAACGTCACATCGGCGCCGGTATCCAGAAGCAGGAAGATATTCGGCAGCAATTGCCCACCCGCCGTGTCGCGCAAGCTCACTTCGGCCACCGGGGCCGGCGGATCGAAGTGAGTGGCGTCATAACCCGGCATCGGCTGAAATCTCCAGGACCTGCTTGCGGAAGTCGTGGGCTTGCTCCGGATGGGCCAGCCGCGGCGAGCGAATCTGCGCCCGCTGGGGCGGACTCCATTCCAGGACGCCGTGCTGCCCGGGATGGGCGGCGGCCTCCTTCTGGCGCCATTCGAACACCGCCTTAATCGGAATCCCCAGCGCGCGGGCCAGTTTGAAGGCATGGTCCCAAGCCAGGTTCGCATCCACTCCCTGGATCGAGAAATCCGACTCGGCGACGTACTTGAAGCCATCCTCCTCGAATCGCCCCGGACGGAGCCGTGCCGACGAAACGCGTTGCAGCGCGTCGAATGAGCCCAGCCGCTTGAGGCCGAGCGCGTGCAGGCGGACCATCAGGCCATTCCATTTGGGCCGATACATTTCATGCCCGTCAACCGTGGCGGAGATCAGGCGGGTATGGGCGAGGTTCTCGTGAGAGACCGGATGTTGAGCAAGCGCGTGATTTGCGTCCCCGGAAATCCGCCCGGTGCCTCTGCGTACGACCTCTTCATGAATCAAGCGGGCCGTCAGTGACTCCGGCGTATCCACAAAAGGCTCGGCGAGGGATTTCAACTCGGCGAATGTCGCATCGGAAATTTTGATGACGGGCACTGCACTACCTCTAGCTAACTTGTCATAATTCTAACCCTCATTATCCATAAGTCAATATTTCGCCATAGAACGCCGTATTCTCATAAGAATCCATCGCACGGGCGCGACAGAGACCGCGAGGGACCGCGACATCAGTCTAGATTTGCTCAACCGAGCGCTCGCCGTTACAGATGAGCTCGCACGAAAAGATTAGAGGACATTCCATCATGAAGTTTCTCGAACCCCTTGAATCCCGCATCCTGATGTCGGCGACGCCGGGGCAGATCGCGGCAACGCTGAAGCAGGCCAAGACCGACGAGGCCAAGATCAGCGCCGACGTGGCGGCGATCAACAGCCAGCTAAACAAGGCCGCCGGGACCATGAAGGGCGATTTGAGCAAGCTGGGCGTCTTGAAAACGGATGCGTCGCTGGAAGGCGCCGGCCTAGCCGCCGCCAAGGCGTTTGTGAACAGCATGAAGAGCGACATCAAGTTCTACGCGCCCGAATTCAACAAGGACGCGGCGAAGCTGGTCTCCGACGAAAAAAAGTTTGCCAAGTCGCCGGGCAATACAAGCCTCCAGACGATGCTCCGTGCCGACTTTGCCGCGTTCAGTGCGATTTCGTTCGAAGGCATCAATCCCTTTACCTTCAATTCCATGGCCCCGGCGGTCGACAGCGCCCTGGACGCCATCGTCGCGGCCAACCCCACGGGCACGAAACTCGCATCCGACGTCGCCACGATCAAGTCGAACCTGGCCACGCGGGTGACCAAGGTCCAGAACGACGCGGTCATGTTCTTCGATACCGACGACGGCAACCTCCAGGGGTTGTTCCCCTATCCGAACTGAATGGGGTTCGGGGAGAGGTTACCGATCAAGCGGAAAGCTGAACCGTCAGCGTCTGCCCCTCGGCTAGCTCGATCGGGCTTGCAAACGCGATCTCGATTGCGCGATTGTCCTGCGACAGCACGGCGTCCACGGGCTTCCCGTCGAGCCAGACTCGGGCCGATTGGCCAGCGGCATTGCCCGAGATGGATTCCAGCTTGAGCTTGCGCACTGAGAGCTTTCCCCATTTGATCACGACCGTCGCGCACTGCCCCGCTCCCTCCCGCTTCTGCTCGAAAGTCCCCCAGCCCTGGGCGGCGGTGAACGCGGCGCGGAAATTGTCGGGCGTCAATCGGGGCGCAAATCCGAGAATTCCCGCCGGGCCGTCGTATTCGTAGCCACACGCGGCAAGGTAGACCCCGTAAACCGCCATCGCTCGCGCGTAATGGTCGCCGCACTCGACTTCGTTCCAGGGATTGCGCTTCGAGGGGTGATAGCGGTCGTGGATCGCGCGGGCGATGGCCAGCCCCTGCTCGACCATCCCCTCCCAGATCATGTGTCCGGCGGCCTGGTACTCGAAGCCGGTCATGCACTCGTTGAAGTAGTAGTCGAACCCCGCGGCGACGCGAGCGCCCTCGCCGCGCGGCCAACTGCACATGAGCAGGCCCGCCTCCCCCGCCATTGCGTACCATCGCCCCCGCTCGTGCGCCGCGCGGAACGGCCCGACGTCCGGCGTGAAATTGTATTTCCACAGCGACGCCAGCGCCGTCTTGACCTTCGCCTCGTCCAGCACGCGCCCCAGCCCGACTGCAAGCGCCCAGCTCTGCCCGAAGACCTGGTCGATTTCGCAGCCGTCGTAGGAGCCGACGGTTTTGCGGTGCGACGGGTCAGGGAGCTGGACGAAGTATTCGCCGTTGAACAGGTTATCGCTGATGTTTCTGCCACCGGCGTCCGCGATCGTCCGCATTCGTTTTGACAAAGCTTCCTCGCCCATCAGGCGCGCCATGGCCTCGCCGGCGCGGAGGGCCGCAACGTACAGGGAGCTGAGCCACGAAATCTTTCCGTACCACGGCTGATCCAGGGTGTTCATCTGCGCGCCCTGGAGCACGCCCGCGCCGTCGGGATCGAGGTTCAGCAGCGGCTCGTAGGCTTTGCGAATCCGCGGCCAGTTGCGCCGGAGGAACGAATCGTCCGCCGAGATCAGATGCTCCCGGTAGCATCGGAGCAGCGTGCCGGCCTGTCCGTCGACTGCCAGCCCGCGATCGAACTCGGCGCGGAACCCGATCACGCCGGTCGATTCATTGAGACCAATTTGAAGATCGGTGCGCTCGCGCGCGGTCCGCTCCAGCTCGGGAAACAGCCGGGCCGGCGCGTGGGCGTAATGCCAGACGTGCGTGCACGTGCCGGCGCAACAGCCGACGCCTTCCCAGCCGTAGAAACGTCCATCGGCAAAGCAGAATGCGGTGGACGTCGCCAAGATCGACGTGTTCGCCATCACGCGATCGAGGAACCAGTACGGCAGCGTCGAGTCATACCACGTGTCGCGCCACAGCGTCGTCTGCTTCGTAAGCTGATCGAAACGGTCGGTGACGTATTGGGCCACGGCGCGAGCCGAGTCGAATCGCTTGGCATAATGCCGGCCCACCTTGCCGAGCCGGTCCAGCTCCAGGTTCGGGAAATGCCAGGCGACGACGAAATCCAAGCTGGTCGATTCGCCCGGCGCGATCTGAACTTTTCGCCCGATGCCGCCGACCAGTTTTTCGCCAGGCGGCCTCGTAGCGGCATCGATTTCCGGCGCGAGCTTGTCGAAATCTTCGGTCGTCGCGTCAGAAGCGAACACTGAGCCGTCCGATCCGAGCAGCCCCAGCACCATCGTTCCGAAATCGTGCATTTGCTCGACGGGCCCCTGCGACGGCGGGCGGTCGGTGAAGGTGATCCGGCCGACGCCGATGTTGCCCCACCCGCCGCGTTCTTGGTCGACGATCTCAATGACCGCCTCTTTGCCCTTGAGCTGGCGCACGTCGATCGTCTTGAGCCTCATTCGGTTGTTATTGTCGCCGGTGAGGGTGCGGACGACCTTGCCGTCGGCCAGGAGATTGAGGCAGGTCTTGTCCCTGTGGTTTCCGCCGCCGATCCAGGTGGTGATGAAGTCTCTTTCGACGACGAAGGTCTTGCTGGTGAGCTTGCCGGTGGCGGCGTCGCGGGCCTCGACGCTCTGGCCCGGCGCCGTCGCATGGGAGTTGACGACCCGCCGGCCCTCCCCGCCCACATCGCCCTGGTATTTGGGGATGTCGTCGCGATCGATCGGCCCCTTGCCGAAGGCCGTGCCCTCGACGGTCCATCCTTCATAGGTCGGCTTGTCCCAATCCTCAAAGACAATGTCCTGCCGATCGGAGCGCGCCGACTGCGGCGCCTGCTCGGCCAGGCATTCCAGCATCGCGAGCCGGTTCCCGTGGACGATGCGGTTCCGCAGCGTCACCGGCCGCGAAGTGTCCGATGCGCACACGGCGTTCTGGAGCCAGCCGGCGATGGTCGCCTCCAGAGGCTGTGAAGATGTATTGCGCACCGTATATCTGAGGATCGTCGCCGGCAGACTCGAATCATCGACGTCGAGTGGAATGAAGGGCGAGAAAGCCTCCAGAGTCACGATGACTGGAGATCCGGGATCGTGATACTCCACCCGTGCGATGGGAAACTCGCCGCGAAAGCGGACGTCGGAGAATCCGCGCCGGTCGAGTGCCCGCGTCTGTGTCTTTCCACCTGTCGAAATCCTGATCGCGAAGGCCTGTTCGAGCGGCTCATCGGGCACCGGAGGATGCGCGTAATGCGAATCCCCGGTGCCGATGTGCTGGTTGAAGATATCCCAGTGCCACAGCTTTCCGTCGCCGCCCAGGTAAAGTTGGCCGGCGCAGAGTCCCCCGACCGGCATGCCGATGAACCTGAGTTCCTCGCCGTGATAGACCGCCGGCTCTCCGCGCGCTGATAGAGACTTCACCCATTCGGGAGAGAGTTTTTTGTCCGCCGGCACCCACGCCGCAAATCGAGTCGCGTAATCGTCCGCATCAAACGGCCCGGCCATGACGGGCATCCGCGCGCCGATCGCCACCGCCCCAGCGCCGAGGACCTGAAGAAATGTCCGCCGGGGCACTCGCGTGGGCTCGCCCTGCGATTTCATGTGGCCGCCTCAACAGGATTGAGGGCAGGCAAGAATGCCTGCCCCACCGGCAGACACGAATGTCTGCCCCACCCAAGGTACTTCAATGCGGGGTGCGTCGCCGCCGAACGATCGCCGCGGTCGAAAGGAGCAACAAGGCCATCATCGATGGCTCAGGAACGTTTGGGCCCACTTCGATCGTCCCGGCGAACTGGTTCTGGGAAGTCGCTCCGGTACCCGGTGTCAGAGAAATCGCCATCTTCCCGGTCAGGCTGTAAGGAGCAGCCGCCGTCACGGAACTAACCGGCGTGCTGCCCGAAAAGCTGCTGGAGACGGGGCCGGTCGAGGTGAAGGTGATGGTCCCGGCAGGCTGCTGTGTATCGCCGGGAGCGTTGGACGGGTTGAACCAACTGCTGAAAGACTGGGAATCCCCGGCGGTTGTATTGTTCAAAATGCCCGTGGCGGTGCCGAGCAGTTTCTCGGAGCCGGTGGGGATCGTGAAGTTGGTGTCGGCTGCGGTAATCTGAATGGCGTTGCTGCCGCCGGTCAAATTCAACTGCGTCGATCCGGTGATGGAGAGCAAGGCGTCGGCCGGCGCACCCGGCGAATTCGACGAGGTTGAGAGGCTGGCAAACTGGAAGTCCGACCCGTTGCCCGCCAGAAAAGAGTTCAGCGTAGCCACATTGACGCTGAGCACGCCTGGGGGCGTGCCGCTCAGAGCGAACGGACCGCCGCTGGTGATCGTGAGTGTCGTAGCGGACCAGGAGAGAATCAGTTCCTGCGTCCCCGCATTGGCACGACACGGAAACGACGCAAACCACGCGGCGCCCAATCCCAGTCCGAGAATTAGCGCGCGCCGGAACGAAAATCTCAATAGTGCCACAATCCCACTCCTTTCAGGGGCGGCAGAATCGAGGGAAAATCCAATCTGCAAAAACAGCGCACCCCTGAATTGACCGCCCTTGTACCGGACTGATCTTCCGCCGTCAAGGCAATATCTTGGCAATCTAAACGGCCCCTCTGGCGGTTGGTTTAACCATCTGAATAAGGCCTGGTTGGCCCGATCAGCCAGACCCGCACCGAGGTGATCCATGCTGGCAATCAAACTTTTGACGGCGGTGCTTATCCTTCTGCTCATGCAAGCGACGGACATTGCGTTTGGGCAGGAAGAACCGCATCACGCCCCTCCCGCCAAACCGGCATCGCATACGACACGGAAAATCGAAGGCTGGACCGTTCATCTCGACGATCGTCTACTGGCAAATGACAATCGCGCCCTCGGTGAGCGGGCGACGCGGTTGCTGGCAAATCAGCTTTATTACATCGCCATGGTCGTCCCCGCCGACAAAGTCGAGCGGCTGCGCAAAATCCCGATCTGGCTCGACCTCACGCACGGCTTGCTCACGCGCCCGCAATATCACCCCAGCGCCAGCTGGCTGAAGGATAACGGTTTTGATCCCACGCTTGCCAAGTGCGTTCACATTCCGGATGCCCGCTATTTTGCCGAGGCGCGGTTTCAATACGAGCAGCCCTGCGCCGTCCTGCACGAGCTGGCGCACGCGTATCACGACCAGGTGCTGGGCTTCGACGATCCGCAAATCGAGGCGGCGTGGCATCGCTTCGTCGAGAGCGGCCGGTACAAATCCGTTTTGAATATCAGCGGAAAAATGGAGCCACACTACGCGCTGACCGACCAGAAGGAGTTCTTTGCCGAGATGACCGAAACCTTTTTCGGACACAACGACTTCTATCCCTTCAACGCCGCCGAGCTGCGCCGCGACGAGCCGGAGCTTTTTGCCTTGCTCAAGCGTATCTGGGGCGCTTCCCCGTGACACGGCTTTTTAAGCGCTTTTTAAGCGCTTTTTAAGCCATGCTGACGATCTACCCAGGAGATATGCGCCCGATCATGCGGTATTTCCTGTTTCGCGTCCTCAGTTCGGGTTGAAAACCCGTGTCACGTGCGAGCCATTCGCCGCGTGATTAGGCGACGCGATAAAGCTGCGCCCCCGTTTCGCTCCGCCAAACGCGGTGAGGTTCAGCGGCTCACCCATTGGATCCACATTCGTTGGTAGGTCGCTTCAAGATTCTGCGCAAAACGACTTGCATCCATGATAGGTGACGTTTGCAGTCGCTGTCGAAGGCTTGAGCGAAGGGCAGCGAGCCTGGGAAGGTCGTGGGCGAGATGGGTGGCGATCCGCACGTAATCCTGCGTCGATTGTGCGACAAGCTCCGTAAGCCGCAAATTCGAGAGAATGCTCAGCCCGGCCCGGCTGACCGGAAGCCTTCCCGGCTGGGTGACGATCGGAACGCCCATCCAGAGCGAGTCGAGACTCGAGGTGTGGCCGTTGTAGGGAAACGTGTCGAGGGTGATGTCGATCTCGTGAAACAGCCGCCCGTATTGATCGCGCGGCACGCGCTCGACGAAGCCGATGCGAGATGGATCGACTCCCTGGCGTGCGAAACGATCGAGCAATCTCTGCCGTGCCTGGCCCGGCGGCGCGCGAAGCCGCAGGCGGGAACGTTCGACGCCGGCCATGATGCTGGCCCAGAGATCCAGCAACGGCGCATTGATTTTTGTGAAGATGCTGATCGATGCGAACGTGACGTATCCGTTGCGCAACGCTGGCAGTTCGTTGACATCGACCACCGGCTCATGGACCGTCGGATCGTAGCACCAGAAGCAATCGGGCAGGCGGACGGTCCGCTCCGCATAGATCGATTCGCCTGGTTTCGTCGGATCGAGATACGGATCGCTCAGGCGGTAATCGATCGTCTCCAGTCCGGTCGTTCCCGGCCAGCCGAGCCAACTCACCTGAACCGGCGCTGGCTTGCGCGCGAACGTGAGCAGCCGGTTTTCCCGCGTGTGGGAGCCGAGGTCGACCAGGATGTCAATCCGGTCCTCGTGGATCGATTCCGCCAGTTGCTCTTCCGAAAGGGACGCGACATCGCGAAAGGTATCGGCGCTGGCTCGAATGCGGCCGGTGATCGGGTCCGGTTCGTCCGATACGCTGTAACAGAACACTTCGACCGCTGCGCGATCGTGCCGGCTGACCACCGGGAGAAAACAGCCCCCGACCGGATGGTCACGAAAATCCGCGGAGACGTAGCCGATACGGAGTCGACGGTCTGGCGTGCGGTCGTTGGCGTGCGGTCGGACGAATCGCGCCAGCGGAGCGGCAAAGGTCCGCGCCCACTGGCGATGTTCGGCCGCGAGCCCGGCAGGATCGGTCTGCGGGTGATAATGGAGCGACAGGAGCAGCGTATCGCCGGTCTGGCGATTCGGACGGATCGACTGCGCCCGCCGGAAAAGCGCGATCGCTTCGTCGAGCTGTCCGGTGTCCTGAAGCGCCCCGGCGAGGTTCGCCCAGACCTCCGCCGAATCCGGCCGAGCCGCCGCGGCACGGCGATAGACGGCGATCGACTCGTCATAGTTTTGCGTTTCCGCCAGGCAGATTCCCAGGTTGTTCAGCGCCTCGATATGGTTCGGTTCCGCCTCCACCGCCAATCGCAGCGCCGCAATCGCCTCGGGCAGCGCAAGCTTCCGTCGCATCGCCAGCCCCAGCGCGTTCAGCGCCGTCGCTGATCTGGGTTGAATGGCGATCGCGCTTCGGTAAGCGTCTGCCGCCGCGTCCGCCAGCCCACGCGCAAGCAGCACATTCCCCAGCGTCACCTGAGCCTCGGCAAAATCCTCCTTCAGCGCGACTGCCTCTTGCGCTTCCGCCAGCGCCTGATCGAGCTGCGACCGAGCCAGGAGCGCATTGGCCAGATGAATCCGGGTCTGCACATGATTGGGCCGAAGCGCCACCGATCGTCGCAGCGCGTCGATGGCCTCGGCCGTGCGACCTTGAGCGGCAAGGATGGAGCCAAGGTTGGCCCAATAGCCGGGATGAGCGGGCGCGCGATCGACGGCCCGGCGCAGGAACGATTCGGCCTCGCCCGGCCGGCCGAGCTGCTGGCAGACGATCCCCAGCAGATGAAGCGTGTCGGCATGCCCGCCCTGTTGGGCGATGATCTGCCGGCAGACCGATTCGGCCTCGCTCAAGTGGCCGGCGCGATGTTGGCCGGCGGCCAGTTCAAACGCCTGCTGGATCGTGAGAGCCGCCATCAGAGCACCAGGTCCGCCACATCTGCCGATAGCCCCGCTCGATGTTACGGGTAAAGCGATCGCAATCCATCAGGGGCGAATTTTCCATGCGCTGCCGCAACCCCGCCCGCAAGGCGGCAAGCCGCGGCAGGTCATTGGCCAGCGACGTGGCGATTTGCACGAACTGCCCCGGGTCGTGCGCCGCCAGCTCGCTCAGACCCAGATTGCCCAGCTGGCACCACCCCGCGCGGGCGACCGCCGTGCGGCCCACCAGCGTCACCACCGGCACCCCCATCCACAGCGAATCCAGGCTGGTGGTGTGGCCGTTGTATGGGAACGTATCTAATCCGATGTCGATCCGGTGATGGGTCCGCAGGTATCCGTCCAGCGGCTGGTAATCCAGGAATTCGATCCGCCCCGGGTTGATCCCTTCGATTTGCAGCAGCTCGATCGCCCGCCTGCGGTGAGAGCCCTGCCGCGCGATCAGAATGAGCTGCGCCGTCGGTTCGCTGCGCAGGACGCGCGCCCACAATTCCAGGACCGGCGGATTGATCTTGCAGAAGTTGTTGAGGCAACCGAACGTCACGTAGCCGCTGGTCAGCGCCGGCAAATCAGAGACCGGCGGAATTGGAGAAACCACCGGCCTGTAACACCAGAAGCTGTCTTCCAGCCGGTACGACCGCTCCGCGTAGTACGCGTCATTTTCGTTGGGGGGATCGAGAAACCGGTCGGTCAGGCGGTAATCGACCTGCTTCAGGCCGGTCGTACCGGGATAACCCGCGAAGCTCACCTGCACCGGCGCCGGCTTTCGGGCGAAGGCGGTCAGCCGGTTGTCGGCGGTATGAACCGCCAGGTCGACCAGAACGTCGATGCCATCGTCGCGCACCGACTTGGCAAGCTGCGCGTCGGTGAGCCCCTTTACGTCGCGCCACCCGTCGCAGAGCGAGCGAAAACGATCGGTCAGCGCGTCGGGACACACCACGTTGCTGTAGCCGAAGATCTGGAACGCCCGGCGGTCATGCCTCTCCAGCAGTGGCAGCACGTTGTATCCGACGATATGAAGCCGGAAGTCGCCGGAGACGTAGCCGATGCGGAGCCGTCGATCCGGGTTCCGGTCGTTGTCGTGGGAGTGGAACGGCTCGCCGGCAGCGGCCGTAATCGCCCGCCCCCAGCTCAGGTGCTCCTGGAGAATCTGCTCGGGCGTATAGCTCGGCGAATAATTCAAGGCCAGCAACAGGTTCTCGGCGGGTGGCGCATCGGGCTTAATCGCCTCGGATTTTCGGTAGGCCGCGATGGCCTGATCGATCTGGCCGGCGTCCTTCAGCGCGTTGCCCAGGTTGACCTGCGCCTCAACTGAATCGGGATACTCCGTCACGGCATGACGGTACGCGTCCATTGCCTCATCAAGCTTGCCGCTCTCGTGCAAGGCGCTGCCGAGGTTGACCAGCGCCTCGCGGAAATGCGGATCCTGCGAAAGCGCCCTGCGCAATAGGTCCAGCGCCTCGGCATGCTGGCCGCGCATGCGGTGCATCAGGCCCAGGTTGTTGTACCCTCCCGCCCAGTTCGGGCGGACGGCAATCGCCTTGCGAGCCACGTCCATCGCCTCGTCCCAGCGGTTGACGTCGACCAGCAGGGCCGAGAGGGTGATGTACGCCTCGGCGTAATCCGGACGCAGCGCGATGGCCTGGCGCGCCTCCTCGGCCGCGGCCTCTCTCTCGCCCTTGTCCTTGAATGCATTGGCCAGGTGGTAATGGACCTCCGGCTTGCCTGGCCGCAGCCGCATCGATTCGCGATACGCGGCGATCGCCTCGTCGAATCGATTCAGCTTGTGAAGCGCGATGCCCAGGTTGTTGTACGTCTCGGCAAAGTAGGGTCGCAGCGAAATCGCCTTGTGGTAGTACTCCAGGGCCTGGGCATGCTGGTGCTTCTCGGACAGCGCGTTACCGAGATTGTTGAAGGCCTCGGGATAATCGGGGCGCAATTCAACGGTGCGCTTGAGGGCGTCGATCGCCTGGTCGAACCGCCCGGATGCGCCGCAGGCGGCGCCGAGGTTGTAAATGGCCTCGACGTAATCCGGCCGGATCGCCATCGCGCGCTGGTAAGCATCGATCGCCTGGGTGAATTGGCGGCTGGCCATCAGCGCGTTGCCGAGGTTGTTCTGCCATTCTGCCGCCTCCGGCCGCAGCGCGACCGCCCGGCGATAATGCGAAATCGCCAGCTCGCTGCGGCCCAGTTGGAACAGAATGCCGGCCAGGTTTGCGTGATACTGCGCCTGCGTCGGGTCCAGTGAGATGGCCCGCTGAAGCAGCCCAATGGCCTCGTCGGCGCTGCCCTGCTGAAGCCGCGCCACGCCAAGCGCGTGGAGGGCGTCGGCATGCTCCGGCTGCTCGGACAGCACCTGCCGGTACAGCACCTCGGCCTGCTGAACGCGGCCCGCCTGGTGTTCCTGAAATGCCTGAACCAACGTCTGTTGAGCAGTCACAAGAGCTCCTGGAGCTCTATCCCTCCGCGCCGCCCAACTCTCGCGTCTTGAACAGCCACATGCCGGCGCTGAGCGCGAATATCGTGTAGGCGATCCCGTACAGCGCCGCGATGCCGACGTAGCTCCAAATCTGCCCCGGATAAACCACGTCTAAATTCGAGGTCCCGGGGCTCGGCCAGAATTGCGAGTTGCGGATGGCAACCGTGTGGTAAACCGTCAGGCTGCGAAGGTCGAACGTCGCCAGGTAGGGCAACACCAGCGCCGCCGCCCGCGACAGCGCCCTGACCACGAGCGACTGATCCGGGCTCAGCGGAAACAAAAACCGCGTCAGATTCCCCGCGACATAGATCATGATCACGGCCGGCAGGTTCACGACCAGAGAAAAACGGGTCGAGAGCGCCACCCCGATCGCCGCCAGCACGCTCACTTCCAGCCAGACCAACAGCAGGCTCGGAATGAATCCCGCCAGATGCATCAGCCGGTAATCGAAAATCTTCTTCATCTCCCGGTCATCCATGCCGGATCGAAGCATGTAGTCGCCGGGGATGCGATACCAGGTACATATGCTGGCGATGGCGCCGAGGATGACGATCGCCAGGAGTGCTGCCAATATGATGCCAAAGTATTTCCCGATCAGCACTTCCCACCGCCGGACCGGCTTGCTCATCAGCGTGAGCATCGTGCGGTCCTCGATCTCCTCGTAGATCGACTTGCTCGTGGCAAACAGCGTGATGAGAAGCGCCAGCAGCAACACCATATCGAGTGCCACCGCCTTGAACATGACGGTGTCCTCGCCCAGGGTAAAGAACGGCAGCAGCCCGAAGATCACCAGCACGCCGCCGCCTAAAGTCAGCAGCAGCAAGAAGATCGGTTGAACCACCGATTCCAGAAAGGTGTGACGGACGATAACCAGGGTACGGTACATGGAGCAGCAAATCCTTACGACAGGTGGTTCAAACTCGTTCTCGCTGGCCGCCCGGGCAGTTTACCCGCTCCGGCCCCACTTCTTCAAACTCCCGGGCCGTCCGTGCAATTCCAGCAGGCTGGGGAAACACCGCCAGAAGTGCGTGCCGCTTGGGGAGCCGTCAGAACAGGGTGTTAAACCCGGCGGCTTGAAAATGGCGGTCGTTGTAAAGGCATCGGTGATGCCCATTTTGCGCATCACGATGAAAGAAACATGATCGACAATTCCGGCGTCAGCGGCCTCACCGCGAGCGTACGCCTCCCAGGCTGTCAACCAATCGTCTTCGCTCGGCTCGATCAGGCGCTTGGCCGCTTCCATCTCCTTAATCCGGCGGTGTCCAGAAACACCGTTCTCATGGCTGGTGCTCGTTATGGCGTTCGGCGACGTCCGTCTCGCCGGACGCGTATGTTTCACCCATGATCCGGTAAATCGCATCAAGCCGTGAATCATCAGACGTCTGGACCGGTAATACGACCTGAACTTCCGCCATCTCCGGTAAGCTCACAGGCTCGGTCGGTTTAAAAACCCCGTTCTCGTATCTGGCTCGAATGGTCATGGCTCTTCTTTCTCGATCTGAATATTGATTCTATCCTCATTGGCGAACATGTCGCCCACCTCGGTTGGCGAGAGTACGATATTGTCGGCCAGATGACTGCATATGCCGTCTTATTCCGCCCAACTTCGCGGCGTTCACTATCCTTTCGCGGATCTAAAAGATGTTCTTGCCAAAGCCAGCCCAGCACGCTCAGGAGACGAGCTCGCCGGCATCGCGGCGACCACCGCCCGCGAGCGCGTCGCGGCCCAAACCATCCTGGCCGATCTTCCGCTTCAGACGTTTCTCGACGAGCCGCTCATCCCTTACGAGGCCGACGAAGTCACGCGCCTGATCCTCGATCGGCACGACCGCGCGGCCTTTTCGGCAGTTTCGAACCTCGCCGTCGGTCAGTTCCGCGAATGGTTGCTCGATTACGACACCACGACCGAGATGCTGACCGCCGCCGCGCCGGGTTTGACGCCGGAAATGGTCGCCGCCGTTTCCAAACTGTGCCGGAACCAGGACCTGATCCTGATCGCCAGCAAATGCCGGGTTATCACCCGCTTTCGCAACACGATCGGCCTGCCCGGCCGGCTGTCGATCCGCTTGCAGCCCAACCACCCGACCGACGATCCCGCCGGCATCGCAGCTTCGATTCTCGACGGCCTCCTGTACGGCTGCGGCGACGCCTGCATCGGCATCAACCCGGCGAGCGACAACGTCGCCGTCGTCAAGTCGCTTCTCCACATGATCGATGGACTCATCTGCCAGTATCAGATTCCCACGCAGTCGTGCGTCCTGGCCCACGTGACCACCACGATCCGCGCCATCGAGGAGGGCGCGCCGGTGGACCTGGCGTTTCAATCCATTGCCGGCACCGAAGCGGCGAACAAAAGCTTCGGAATCGATCTGAAGCTCCTGCGCGAAGCCCGCCAGGCCACGCTCTCGCAAAACCGCGGTACGCTCGGACAAAACGTGATGTATTTCGAGACCGGCCAGGGCTCGGCGCTGAGTGCCAACGCCCATCACGGCGTCGATCAGCAGACGCTCGAGGCCCGCGCGTACGCCGTCGCCCGCGAGTTTGAGCCGCTGCTGGTCAATTCCGTCGTCGGCTTCATCGGCCCCGAATATCTCTACGACGGCAAGCAGATCATCCGAGCCGGCCTCGAGGACCATTTCTGCGGCAAGCTGCTCGGATTGCCGATGGGTGTCGACGTCTGCTACACCAACCACGCCCAGGCCGACCAGGACGACAGCGACACGCTGCTGACCCTCCTCTCCGCGGCGGGCTGCACCTATTTCATGGGCGTCCCCGGCGCCGACGACATCATGCTCGCCTACCAGTCCAGCAGCTTTCACGACGCCGGATATCTGCGGCAGTTACTGAACCTCAAGCCCGCCCCTGAGTTTGAAGCGTGGCTGGAAAGAATGAGAATTACGAACGAGTGTGGAAAGTTATTGCCCGTGAGCGAGCGAAATCGTCTGCTGGTCGATGCTATTTCCCCTTCTCCCTCCGGGAGAGGGTTGGGGTGAGGGCGCGGGAGAGGGGGCAATCTGCCGAGCGACGTTCGATGCGTCCCTGCGATGGAAGATTCCCATGACACCCGATCCCTGGTCTCAGCTTCGCAGTCGCACTCCCGCGCGGATCGCACTGGGGCGGGCCGGCGGTTCGCTGCCGACGGCGGAGCTGCTGGCGTTCGCGGCCGACCACGCCGACGCCCGCGACGCCGTCTATTCTGAGCTGGCGGTCGAGCCGCTAATCGACTCCCTGGCTCCCCTGGGCATGACGGTGATCACGCTTCGCTCGCAGGCGCCGGACCGTCCGACATACCTCAAGCGGCCCGACCTGGGCCGGCAGCTGGACGCGGCCAGCCCCGCCACGGTCATGGCCGGCGCTAGCGAAGCGGTCGATGTGGCGCTGATAATCGGCGACGGGCTTTCCGCCGTCGCGGCGCAGCGGCACGCGCCGGCCGTGCTGTTGCATCTGGTTCCGATGTTGCGCGACCGACGGTTGTCGCTTGGGCCGATTTGCATTGTGACGCAGGCGCGGGTCGCCGTTCAGGACGAAATCGGATCATTGCTAAAGGCGCGGGTCGCCCTGATTCTCCTGGGTGAGCGGCCCGGCCTCGGTTCGCCCGACATCCTGGGCGGCTATCTGGTTCATGGGCCAAGGATCGGCAACACCGACGCCCAGCGCAACTGCATTTCCAACATCCGCCCCGGGCATCTGGACCCACCCGCCGCCGCCCAAACGCTGGCGTGGCTCATCGAGCAGGCGCTTCTCCGCGGCCTCAGCGGCATCGCCCTCAAAGATGATCGCGATCCGACGAGGCTGCCGAATGACTCGAACTGATTGGTTTGGCTGCGCGGCACAGCCGCTCGTCGCCGCTTGTGTTTCGCGGGTGGCGCGCCGAGCGCGAAACCGCAAGCGGCGGGCGGAGGGTGCCGCCGGAAACCACTCAGCCTGATTGGTTAAATTAATAAATATCCGGATCAGGCGTGGCGCGGCCGCCGTGAAGGAACTGGAAATCGCAGCCTTCGTTGGCCTGGGTCATCTGTTGGCAGAACAAGGCGCCGTAGCCGCGATCGAAGCGCGGGGCGGGAGGCTTCCATTGAACCCGCCGATGCCCCAGTTCCATCTCGCTGACGTCCAGATGAATCCGTCGGGCGTCGACGTCGAGTTCGATCATGTCCCCGTCGCGCACCAATGCCAGCGGGCCGCCCAGAGCGCTTTCGGGCGAGACGTGCAGAACGCAGGTGCCGTAGCTGGTGCCGCTCATGCGGGCGTCGGAGATGCGCACCATGTCGCGAATGCCCTGCTTGAGCAGCTTCTTCGGGATGGGAAGCATTCCCCACTCCGGCATGCCCGGCCCACCCAGCGGTCCGGCCGACTGAAGCACCAGCACCGAATCGGCCGTCACCTGTAGATCATCGGCGTTGATGCGGGCCTTCATGTCGGCGTAGTCGCGAAAAACGACCGTCGGACCTTTGTGCTTGAGCAGGCGTTTTTCCGCCGCGGCGGGTTTGATCACGCAGCCATCCGGCGCGAGGTTCCCGCGCAGAACGAACGTCGCGCCCGCGTCGCTCAGGGGCTTGGAGAAGGGTAGGATCACCTTCTCGTCGAACACCTCCACCTGCTCGATGTTCTGGCCGACAGTCTTGCCGTTGACGGTGATGCAATCGAGGTTGAGAAGGTCGCGAATGCGGTTCATCAGCGCCCTCAAGCCCCCGGCGTCGTAGAACTCCTGCATCAGGTATTGGCCGGATGGTTGAATATTGGCGATGATGGGCGTGGTCCGCGACAGTTCGTCAAACCGCTCGAGCGGCAGCTTGAGCCCCGCCCGCCCGGCGAGTGCGACCAGGTGAATGATCGCATTGGTGGACCCGCCGATCGCCATATCGACGGTGATCGCGTTGTCGAACGCCCGCGAAGTGAGAATGTCGGTAGGCTTCAGATCCTCCCAGACCATCTCGACGATTCGCCGACCACAGTCGGCGGCCATCCGCGCGTGGGCCGCGTGCGGCGCGGGGATGGACGATGCGCCGCTGAGGGTCATTCCCAGCGCCTCTGCGACCGCGGTCATCGTCGAGGCGGTTCCCATGCTCATGCAGTGCCCGGCGGTTCGGGAATATCCATCCTCCATTTGCCGCCACTGGCATTCGCTGATATTGCCCGCCTGCCGCTCGGCCCAGTAGTGCCAGGCGGCAACGCCAGAGCCGAGGGTCTTCCCGTTCCAGTTGCCGCTGAGCATCGGCCCGCCGGGAAGGTAGATCGCCGGCAGGTTCATCGAGATCGCGCCCATCAGGAGGCCCGGCGTGGTCTTGTCGCACCCGCCCATGAGCACCACGCCGTCGATCGGATGACATCGCAGCGTTTCCTCGGTCTCCATCGCCAGCAGGTTGCGATAGAACATCGCCGACGGCTTCATGAACATTTCCGAGAGCGACATGACCGGGATTTCGACGGGGAACCCGCCGGCCTCCCAGACGCCGCGTTTGACTTCCGCGGCCCGCTCGCGGAAGTGCGTGTGACAGGTGTTCAGATCACTCCAGGTGTTCAGAATCCCGATCCACGGTTTGCCCGCCCAGTCCTTCTCTGAATAGCCCATCTGCTTGGTCCGGCTGCGATGCCCCCACGAGCGGAGATCATCCGGGGCCATGAAGCGGGCGCTGCGGAGGGATTCGGGGGTCTTTCGGTTTCGAGTCGGTTTTGTCATTGAATTCCGATCGTGATCAATCGCATTGTACACGGGATGTGCCGTCCGATTGAAGCGCAGTAGAAGTCGTCGGAGGGCGGATTACGCAGTGACCCGTTCGGCATCAGTCACGACCGGCTCCCGCGCCGGCCCGCTGCTCCACAGTTGGTTCACCACCCAAATCAAGATACTTCCGCTGAACAGGAAGACGACCAGCAGCGCAATGCCATATCCAATGCGGCCATAGAGGAAATTGCCAACGGTAAAGAGCGACGACCAGATCGCCGCACAGCCCGAGGTCCAGCCGAGCAGCACCAGAGGGATGTTGTCACCCGACGCCGCGGCGCTTTGAGCGATGCCCGCTTCCTGCCGGACTCGCTTCCATCCCGGCCCCGCTGGTCGAACTTTCTCGTAGAACGCAATCAGCGTCCGGCGATCGGTCGGCTTTGCGATGAAGGTAACCAGCATCCAGCATACTGTCGTGAGCCCGATGGTAATCACGAGTTCCACGTGCGGCTCGCCGGGATGGCCGAGCAGCTTGTGCCTTACCAGCCAACCGACTGAAATCAAAAACGAGCTGACCATCGCCGCCACTTCCGACCAGGCGTTCACCCGCCACCAGAACCAGCGGACCAGGTAGAGCAACCCCGTTCCCGCGCCGACCTGGAGCATGATGTCGAAGCTGTCCTTGGCCGAGTCAAGCACAAACGTGATTCCCGCGGCGCCGACGAACAGCAGCACCGTCGCCAGCCGGCCCACCTCCACGTAATGCTTTTCGTCCGCGTCGGTGCGAATGAACCGGCGGTAGAAATCGTGAACGAGGTACGATGCCCCCCAGTTCAGATGCGTCAGGATCGTCGACGAGTTGGCCGCGATCAGGCCGGCGAGCATCAACCCCATCCAGCCGACCGGCAAAAACCGCAGCATCGCCGGGTATGCGATGTCATTCCCGAGCAGTTTCGGATCCAGAGCCGGGAACGATTTCTGAATGTCCGAAAGGTTCGGGTAGATAATCAGCGAGCACAGCGCCACCAGAATCCAAGGCCACGGCCGCAGCACGTAATGTGCGACGTTGAAAAACAGCGTCCCGCCCAGCGCGTCTTTTTCCGACCGCGACGCGAGCATGCGCTGGGCGATGTAGCTGCCCCCGCCCGGCTCGGCGCCGGGATACCAGACCGACCACCATTGCACCGCGATCGGCATGATGAACACCGCCATCGCGATGTCCCAGTGATTGTGAAAATCTGGCAGCATGCTGAGATAGTTGATTCCGCCCGGCCCGGAGCGCTGCGATAGCTGGCTCACCATCCCGTGCAGCCCGCCAACTTGCGGGAGTTTCAGGGCGAAATATGCCGCGGCGATTACCGCCGACATCTTGATGATGAACTGCACCATGTCGATGACCAGCACGCCCCACAGCCCCGACTGAGCCGCGAAAAAGACATTGAGCACCCCGACCACCAGCAGCGTCTCCCACCGCTTGAACCCGAAGAGGATCCCGGCGATCTTGCACGCGGCCAGGTTCACACTGGCCATGATGATGCAGTTGAAAAACAGCCCGAGATAAACCGCGCGGAACCCGCGCACGATGCGTGCCGCCGGCCCCGAATAGCGGATCTCGTAGAACTCCAGGTCGGTCATCACGCCCGAGCGACGCCACAGCCGGGCGTAGAAGAAGACGGTCGAGACGCCGGTCAGCACGAACGCCCACCACTGCCAGTTCCCCGCCACTCCCTGCCGGCGGACAATGTCGGTCACCAGGTTCGGCGTGTCGCTGCTGAAGGTGGTGGCGACCATCGACAACCCGGCCAGCCACCACGGCACCGACCGACCCGAGGCAAAGAACTCGGCGGTTCCCTTTCCCGAGCGCCGCGCAAACCACAACGCCGGCGCAAAGCAGATCGCCAGCGCCGCCGCCGCGATGATCCAATCCAGCCTGTGCAGTTGCATGAGCCGCTGATTCGCCAAAGACCGACCGAGCCCAGGGGATGATAACCGCACCCTGTCATCTACGTCACGTCACTCGCGCGGCCTTCAAAACAGGCAAGCTTTGGCGTTCCGTTTCGGCCTTCCAAAGAAGCGATTAGCGTTTGGGTTGAATCAGATTAATTGATTGTGACCGATTCCGGCGCTGGCTATGGTCCCGCCTCACTTCGCTGCCGGAAGGAATCCGGGAGCAATCTCTTGGAAAGGAGAGACTGATGACGCGCTCGAAGAATCGCTGTGCCCGTTTTGCTGATCGAATCCGCACCGCCGCCGTGGAATCACTGGAAGGACGGACGCTTTTTGATTCAAAGATCGGCGACGTGTTCTACATCGCCCTGGAGAACCACAACTTTACTCAGCCAGCCACCGACACGACCGCCCCGCAGCAGCTTCTGGGAAATCCTGCCGCTCCGTTTCTGAACAGCCTGGTGACGCCGGGCAATCCGAACGCAGCGCAGACTTCATACGCCAGCGCTTATCACAACGTGTTGGCAACGCCGTCCGGCAACAATCCCAGCATCCATCCATCGGAGCCGAACTATGTGTGGGAGGAGGCGGGACTCACAGGTCCGCTCAACGACGCCGACCCGTACGCCAACACCCCCAACAACATCGTCAACTCGCCAAATCTCAGCGGACTGCTTCAGAGCGCCGGGATTTCCTGGAAGTCGTACCAGGAAGACATTGACCTCTTGCCCACCACCGGCACGGTCAACTTCCCCGGGGCCAATAGCCTGACCAGCACCGTCGCTCCACAAAATCAGTGGACCGTGCCGACCTCGAGCTTGAGCGGCGCGTCTTCGTCCTACGCCAACCCGTACAACGGCAGCCATCAGTACAACTTTGCCGTCAAGCACGACGGCTCGCTGTTCTTCACCGACACCAACGGCGGCACGCAGACCGCACCCAACACCAGCCCGAGCAATCCCGAAACTCAGTATTACGCCCCGCTCCAGCAGCTCGCGACCGATCTGACGAACAACACCGTCGCCCGTTACAACTGGATCACGCCCGACCAGTTCAACGACATGCACTCGTCGTTGAACACCAACTTCACCTACAACGGCGTCACTTACACGCACAACACGGACCAGGAAGCCGTCGCCCTGGGCGATAACTTCCTCTCGATCATCGTCCCGCAGATCATGGCCTCGCAGGGCTACAAGAACAACGGCGTCATTGTCATCTGGAACGACGAGACCGAAGGCAGCAACCAGAACGATTTCAGCCACACGTCGACCGAAATCGTGATTTCGCCGCTGGCCAAGGGCAACGCCTACGACAGCACCGTCGATTTCACGCACTCCTCCGACATCAGGACGCTTCAGGAAGTTTTCGGCGTGCAGGCGCCGGGCGGCGGGTTCCTGGGCGATGCGAACACGCCGGGGACCAATGACCTGAGCGATATGTTCGTGCCGGGCGTGTTCACACCGTCTTCCCTGGGCGGCACGGTCTCCAAGAACTCCGGCAACGATCATCAGGTTGTGGCCGGGCTGACCATCGTGCTGACCGGGATGAACGACGCGGGCCAGAGCATCACCCTGACGACGACGACCGCCGACGATGGTTCGTACAGCTTCGACGGGTTGCTGCCGGACACCTATGACGTGTCGGTGCAAGGCGCCAAGAAGGAGATCGGGATTACCGGTATTACGCTGGGCGTCGGCCAGACGCTGAAACACGGGGACTTCTCCCTCGTTGGACCCAACAGTCACAAATAGAGGACAAGCGGGGCTGGATGCCCGACTGCATCACCGGCGGCATTTCCGGCATCATCCTCTCCGACCTCCAAGTGACCGGCGGCAGCACCGTCTCCGCAAACTTCTAACCCCAGACTTGCGTCGGCGCGCCAGCGCCCCCAGGGGGCGGGAATCTCCAGTCCCGCCCCCCGGTTTTTGCGCGGTGGTCCAACGCGCCGGGACTGCGGCTGGAGCAAGGAGAATCAAACATTGGCTCACGCGCAATGTTCCGATATGCTTCTGCCCGGTTGGCGAGTGTTTCGTCGACCGCCGCCAAGATCCACCAATCTGGAGTAGTCAATCCAATGCGTAAGTTGATTCCGGGCGCGGGTGTTGCTGTGTCGGGTTCGTCGAAGCGCAGTCAGTCGCTGATCGAGCCTCTGGAGAGTCGCGTTCTTCTTTCGGCATCACCCGTTCAGTTGAAGCCCGTGACGCCCGCCAAGATCACCGCGGGAAATACCGGCATCGAACAGGTGACAATTCATAACCTCACGACCGCAAGCGAAACTGAAAACGTGACGATCACGCTCGAACCATCCCTTGATGGAACGACCGCCGCGGGCTCATACAGCTCCGCCCCAGTCAGCCAGATGCTGACGATCAAAGCTCATGGAAGCGCAACCGTGAAGGTGCCCTTTGTTCCAACGGACACCCTGGCGGCAGGGAAATATCACACGCTGGCGTCGGTGCAGCTGGGCGGCAGCACTTTCTCCGGCAAAGCCCCCGGCACCTATACGCTCATTATCCCCCCCGCTGCCACGACCACGCCCAGTTTGATCGGTCGTTTTTCCGGCCTCATCACCGCCAATCCCAGCGCCGGACTCACCCACGAGGCAACCTTCATCTGGCAGACAACCAGTCAGACCCTCACGAGCCTTACCGGCCTGTTTTCCGTCGGCTCCCAACAGGAAAACGGCACCATGACCGGCTCGGAATTGACGACCGGCGCAATTTCTTACCACTTTTCGTCGAGCCTTATCAATTACACCATCACGGGAACGGTCTCGCCCGATGGATCAACCATCACGGGCAAGTTCAAGGGCACGCTGGTCAATAACATCTTCAAAAATCTCAGCGGCAGGTTCAAAATCACGCAACAGACGTCGTAGTTTACGATCGAAGATCACGCGGCCTCAGACTCGGGCCGGACCAGACGAAGCGTGCTCGCCGTTTCCGGCGCGTCGCCCGGAGGCGCATCAGCGAGGGGAATCCGCGGGTTGTACTCCGGAACGCATCGCGCCAGCGCGGTAATCGCTTCGCGGTCGTTTCCACCGGCAGCGGCTTCGGACAGCAATGCCAAACCGCGCCGAACCTGCTCCGGCTGCGCCGACGGAAGCTGCCACACGCGAATCTTTTCGTGCGCCGTCGGACGGGTCTGCTCGTCGTCGTTGGCCAATTCCTCGTAGAGCTTCTCTCCTGGGCGAATCCCCGTGAAGCGAATCTCGATGTCTTCCTGCGGTCGCAAGCCGTACCGTCGGATCAGCTCGTGCGCCAGGTCCACGATCCGCACCTGCGATCCCATGTCGAGGACGAAGATCTCCCCGCCCTGACCGATGGCCCCGGCCTGCATCACCAGTTGGCTGGCCTCGGGAATGGTCATGAAATACCGTTTCATTTCCGGATGAGTGACGGTGACTGGCCCGCCCGCTTCGATTTGCCGCCGGAAGATCGGCACCACGCTCCCGCTGCTTCCCAGCACGTTGCCGAATCGCACCGCCACAAACCGCGTCGGATGAAAAACAGGGTCGGGAGCTATTTTTCTATCCTGCTGCTGCCGCGAGACTTCCGGACGGTGGCCGTTCAGTGACTGGACATACAGTTCGGCAAAGCGCTTGGTCGCGCCCATCACGCTCGTGGGATTGACGGCCTTGTCGGTGCTGACCAGCACGAACGCCGCGGCGTGGGACTCGGCCGCCGCGTCGGCTACCGTCCGCGTCCCCAGCACGTTGTTCTTGATCGCCTCGCACGGATGCGCCTCCATCATCGGCACGTGCTTGTGGGCCGCACAATGGAAGACGACCTGCGGCTTCTCCGCCTCGAAGACCTGCCGCACGCGACGAACATCGCACGCGTCGCCGATGCACGGCCTGATGTCCGCTCCGATCCACGAGTGCCGCAGCTCCCGATCGATCTCAAACAGTGCGTTCTCCGCCCGCTCGAGCATCAGCAGGCGTTGGGGGCAGAAGCGCATCGCCTGCCGGCAGATTTCCGATCCGATGCTCCCGCCCGCCCCCGTGACCAGCACGCGCTTGCCGGCCAAAAACCGCTGAAGCTCGGGAGTATCGAGGTTGATTGCCGGCCGCCCCAGCAGGTCTGTCAGCTCCAATGCCTTTGGCGCAGCAGCGATGGGAGGAGCCGGAGGCGCACAGGAGGCGTGACGGAACAAATTCAAAAGGCGACGCACCGCCTCTTTAATCGGCCTCCGACCCGCCGGGGGTTAAATGGTTCTCGGACGTGGGCGCTACAAGACTACAAGTCATTTCTATCGTCCCCGGTTCCCGCGACGGAATCCTTCATCTCAATGCAAATGAAGATGTTGGGCCGCAACAAACTCTCGCCGTTCAGACCTCACGTTTCATGGTAGATTTCCCGCCTATGAAAACTCCAATCTGGGTCCTCGGCGCCATTCTGCTGTGCTGCACCCTCACGCCCGCCCTGGCCGACGAAGCCCAGCGCTTTGACGACCTCTCGCAGCAATTTCTCGACGGCTACTTCGCCTGGCGGCCGGGGTTCGCGGTCAATCTGGGGCTGCACGACTACGATGGCAAGGTCGCCGAGCGGAGCAAATCGTCGATCGCTTCCGAGCTGGCCCGGCTCAAGGAATTCGAGATCAAGATCGCCGCGATCGATCCCGCGAAGCTCGATCCCACAGGCCGCCTGGACGACCGCGTCCTCCTGAGCGCCATCCGCGCCGAAATCTTCGAGATAGAAGACACCCGCCGCTACCAACTGAACCCCATGGCCTACGTTCTGGGCGGCGAAGTCAACGTCTACATCGAGCGCGACTTCGGCCCGCTCGAGCAGCGTCTCGCTTCGGTCATCCAGGTCGAACGCTCGGCCCGGAAGCTCGTCGACGCCGCCAAGGAGAATCTCGACGATGCACTCCCCAAGCCGTTCGTCGAGACCGCCATCCGCAGCGCCAAGGGGTCCGGCGAGTTTCTCGATCACGACCTGCCGCGGGCGTTCGCGCCGGTGAAGGACCCGGCCCTGCTGTCGCAGTTCAAAGAAATCAACACCGCCGCGGCCAAGGCCATGCGCGATTACGCCAACTGGCTCAAGACCGACAAGCTCCCCAAGGCCAACGCCAGCTTCGCCCTCGGCCGCGAGAAATACGTCAAGATGCTCCAGACGCAGGAGCTGATCACGCTGTCACCCGAGCGGATTCTCGAAATCGGCCTGGCGCAGGTGAAGCGGCACCAGGCGGTGTTCAACAACGCGGCCCGGACGATCGATCCTTCGCGGCCGCCGCTCGAGGTGTTCAACCAGATCCAGAAGGACCACCCCACGGCGGACGGGTTGATCCCCGACACCCGCCGCGACCTGGAGGCGATCCGTCAGTACGTGATCGATCATCGCCTGGTGACGATCCCGTCGGAGGTGCGGGCGGAGGTCATGGAGACGCCCGGCTTCAACCGGGCCGGGAGCTTCGCCTCGATGTCGTCCCCGGGCGCGTTCGAGACCAAAGCAAGGGAGGCAATTTATTACGTCACGCCGGTCGAGAACGACTGGTCGGCGCAGCGCAAGGAGGAATGGCTCACGTCATTCAACTATTAC
>DATHPP010000129.1:0-15661 GCA_035483795.1 Tepidisphaeraceae bacterium
CTTCCTTAACATTCCGGCACCGAGCAGGCGTCACTCTGTATACATCCTCTTGCGAGTTAGCACAGAGCTGTGTTTTTGATAAACAGTCGCCCAGGCTGCTTCCTGCGCCCTCTCTTGCGAGTAGGGACCCCTTCTCCCGAAGTTACGGGGTTAGATTGCCTAGTTCCTTAACCGCAGTTCTCTCGAGCGCCTGAGGATACTCTCCTCGCCTACCTGTGTCAGTTTTAGTACGGGCGACTGCGTCGTCCCCTCCGCGCTTTTCTCGGACTTTCCTCCACAGACTTCGGCAACAAAGCGGCCTCGAGGTGATGCCTTACGGCACCCACAACCACCACGACTAATCGGTGGAACTGCCTTGGAAAGACGCACGCGGAGGTTCAACCTTCACAGCCGGTGCAGGAATATTAACCTGCTGTGCATCGACTACGCCTTTCGGCCTCGCCTTAGCTTCCGACTGACCCTGGGCGGATTTACCTTCCCCAGGAAACCTTAGGCTTTCGGCGTGCAGGATTTTCACCTGCATTATCGTTACTCATACCGGCATTCTCACTTGCACGCGCTCCAGCACTCCTTACGGTATGCCTTCGCTGCGGCGTGCAACGCTCATCTACCGAGCCGCTTGCGCGGCTCCCGCTGCTTCGGTATCCAACTTATTCCCGATCATTTACGGCGCTACTCTGCTCGACCAGTAAGCTATTACGCACTTTTTAAATGGTGGCTGCTTCTAAGCCAACATCCTGGCTGTCTCAGCAGAATAACTTCCTACCGAACTAAGTTGAATTTGGGGACCTTAGCAGACGATCTGGGTTGTTTCCCTTTTGACCGCGAAGATTATCCCTCGCGGACTCACTCCCGAGATAGTCCCTTGGGTATTCGGAGTTTGGTAGGAGCGTGTAGGCGGGTAGCCCCACGTCTCCTTTCAGTAGCTCTACCCCCCAAGGGTAGTGTCTCGAGGCTGCCCCTAAAGGCATTTCGATGAGAACCAGATATCTCCCCGTTTGATTAGACTTTCACTCCTCCCCACAGCTCATGCCATAACTTTTCAACGTTAACGGCTTCGGTCCTTCTGTCCCTTTTACGGGACATGCAACCTGGCCATGGGTAGATCACGGGGTTTCGGGCCGCATGCACACGACTTAGACGCCACTTTAAGACTCGCTTTCGCTACGGCTCCGGTGCTTGACACCTTAGCCTTGCCGTATACATGCACTCGCCGGTCCATTATGCAAAAGGTACGCCGTCACCCATTCCCATAAAGGGCATAGGGCTCCGACCGCTTGTAAGTGTATGGTTTCAGGTACTTTTCACTCAGCTAGTAGCTGTGCTTTTCATCATTCAATCGCCCTACTTGTTCACTATCGGTCATCGAGGAGTATTTAGCCTTGGGCGGTGGGCCGCCCGGATTCACGCGAGATTTCACGAGGCTCGCGCTACTCTGGTACGCCTCTCAACGGGGACCTGCCGGTGTCGCATACGGGACTATCACCCTCTGTGGTGAAACTTTCCAGTTTCTTCTGCTGCCGGCGGTTTTGTAACCCCTCGAGGCGCCCGCAACCCCGGACCGAAGTCCGGTTTGGGCTATTTCCGCTTTCGCTCGCCGCTACTGACGGAATCGATGTCTCTTTCTGTTCCTCCAGGTACTTAGATGTTTCAGTTCCCTGGGTTCGCTCCTAACCGCCTATGAATTCAGCGGCAGGTGGCTGCGAGGTTGTCGCAGTCGCGTTTCCGCATTCAGAAATCTCCGGATCAATGCTTGATTGCCAGCTTCCCGGAGCTTATCGCAGGCTTCCACGTCTTTCGTCGCCTCTCGATGCCAAGACATCCACCATACACCCTTAAGAGCTTGACCACATTTATCGATCACCGTCAGATGATTTGCGATTTTCGACTGCCGATTTTCGATTGACTTAGATCGACCTTCGAATCTCACAGAACCCGGCGGGCGTGCCGGAACGGTTGCCAGCCCCCTTCACCCGCGCCTGAGATTTGAGATCTCAAACGCCGGCTACAGGTTCGACTGATCAATAACGGACCATATTATCGCCAAAAAAGGTGCTCGACGATATCTGCCCGAAGCCCAACATTCCTCGGGACGAGCCCTTGGAACTCGCGGCTTCCAGACGGAAGACAATCACAAACGGGGCAGATATCGCGGAGGTTTATTTTGCAAATAAACCTTGAACCTCACATATTCACTTGTCAAAGAGCATCTCGGATAAGGCTGGCAGACAAGAATATCTGCCCCACCAGCACCAAGACTCCCGCAGAGTGCGGGCGAGTCAGCCCCAATATGTCACGGGACGGACTGGTCCAAACTCGTTGCTTCGGCTTCTTGTTCTTATTTGGGTCGCATCACCGCTTCCTGCGACCCTTCAGGCAGGGGCAGGCGTTACTGCGGCAAGCGGTTTCGGGTTGTCGGTGTGATCAATCCCAATGCCTCGTTTCTTCGTTTGCGTCTCGTGTCTTACGACTCCGTGTCGTGCAGGGTTCGGAATCTTACGCTGATTTTTCGACCCGTCAAGGTCTGTTTCTTCACTTTTCTCGCCTCGCGTAAGTCGTTGTCGAATCGTGCGAACGGTAAAACGGCCTGGCGATTCGAACTTTCCAGCCGCAGGGTGCGGGACTTTACCGTCCTGTTGGCTAAATGCAAGGGGTGTGTGAAGATTTAGCGCGGCTGTCCGCCCTGGAGTGGCTGCTCAGACCGCGTTTGCTCGAATGCTGCACGCACCTGCGGCGAACGCCACAGTAGCAGGAAACAGACCGGCAGCGCGCACCAGAACGCCCATGCGATGACCACACTGAGAATGGCCGAGGCGCTCACGATTCCATGGAAATTCTGGGGCAACTGTGCGTTGGTCTGCGACTGGATGCGGGTGGCATTCTCGACGCTCGCAGGGACGGTCCAGGTAAGCTGGATCATCAGCGATGCCGAGGCCCAGACGAGCGCGGCCACCGACCACCAGAGCATGGCCGGCCGGGCCCAGCGGGCCTGCCGCAATCCGCCGATGCCGCCGGCCAGCAGCCAGCCGGCGAGGGCGAGCTTGATGAGGGAATCGGCGGCGGCGAAAGCCTGCGCACCGGGCTGGTTCACCACCGGCGCGCTGGGGACCATTGGGTTCTTTCCGCCGGTCGCGAGCATCAGCGTCGCGCCGGCCAGACCCATGCAGTCGCACAGCAGGAACAGCGACCCCAGCACGATCGCCACGATCGAGAGGGACTTGATCGAGCCCGGAAGCGGCGGCGGCGCGTAATACTCCTGCAGGGGAGGATAGGGCGGGGAAGTTGGCGGCAGTTGGCTCATGATCTTTCCTTCAGAAAGGATATCGTCCGGTTCGATGCGGCGAAATAAAGGGCCGATTTCACGTCCCGGGCGGCTTTTGCCACCCAGGAGGCCGCCCGTACAATCCGCCGCTCGTGTTTCGGCACGTTCCCAATCTTCTGACCGGTGGACGGCTGCTCCTGGCGGCGGTCTTCTTCACGTTGCTCGGTTATTACCAGTACGGCGGCACTGGACGCTCGCCGAGCCTGCTCAATTTCGCGTTTATCGTTTATTTGATTGCGCTGTTCACGGATTTTCTCGATGGCTACCTGGCGCGAAGATGGAAAGTGGAGGGGACGTTCGGTCGGGTGGTCGATCCCTTCGTCGACAAGGTCCTGGTCATTGGAAGCTTTATTTTCTTTGCCGGTAAGAATTTCATCATTCCCGATACTGCCGGGCGCGGCCTTGTGGTCACGATTACCGGCGTATCGCCCTGGATGGTGGTGGTCATCCTGGCCCGCGAACTGCTGGTAACGAGTTTTCGCGGGCTGGGCGAAGGGGCGGGACAGCAATTCGGCGCCGCGTACAGCGGAAAAGTGAAGATGGTCGTGCAGTCGGTGACGATCCTGGTGGTTCTGGTTTACGTGAACTATTTTGCGACGCGCATCGGCACGCCGGCCGAAAAATACTTCAGATATTTCCGTGACTTTTGCGTGTGGACCACCGTCGTGGTGACGGTTTTGAGCGGGCTGGCGTACGTTCGGCGGGCGATCGCCGTCTCGATCGCGCACGGACGGGCAAATTCGGATAATGAAGACTGATCGATGACAAATCTACAGATCGTGATCCTGGCGATCATCCAGGGCCTGGCGGAATTGCTTCCGGTTTCAAGTTCGGCGCACGTGATCGCGGCGGCAAAGCTGATGCGGCTGGACCCCTCGACGCCGCAATTCACATTGCTTCTGGTAATGCTGCATACGGGAACGATGTTCGCCGTCATCGTTTATTTCTGGCGGGCATGGAAACGGGCTTTCTTTTCGTCGCGGGAAGCATTCCGGCGATTTGCCGTCCGCGTGATCGTCGCGACGATTTTCACCGGAGTCATCGCGCTGGGGCTCAAAGTCGGGATCGAGCACTATCTCAAACACCGGTATCAGTTCGACAAGGCGGAAATCGAAGACCTGTTTAAGCACATGGAGCTATTGGCGGTGTCGCTGGTCGCGGCGGGCCTGCTGATCCTGTATTCCGGATTGCGGGCCCGGCGCGCAGGCGGTCGGGAAAGAATCACGACCGGGGACAGCGTGGCGATCGGGGCGATCCAGGGATTGTGCCTTCCCTTTCGTGGTTTCTCCCGCTCGGGCGCGACCATCTCAATTGGACTGCTGCGCGGGATGGCAAGACAGAGGATTGAAGAGTACAGCTTCGCCCTGGCGGTGGTCTTGACGCCGGCCGTGATTTACTGGGAGGGCAGACGGCTCGTGCAGCATCAGGGCGGCGCGGCGCGGGTGAGTTTTCACGACTTCTCCCCGAGCCTGATTGGGATGGCGTGCAGCTTCGTCGCGGGGCTCGTCGCGCTCAAGCTGCTGTCACGCTTGCTGGAAAAGGGTCGGTGGTGGGTTTTCGGCGTCTATTGCCTTGCCGCGGCGTCTGGAATCTATGTCCTCTATCTGCGGGGATATTGACCCTGGCGTGGTCGCTTCAGCGACCATGGTTCTTCTCGACCGGGACGAGACGGGACATGGTCGTTGAAGCGGCCACGCCGTTACTTGCCGATCTTGATCTGGTCGACCTGCTGCTTGGCGGTGTCGGCGGCGTTCTGGACCTTCTGCAAGTCCTTGGTGATGTCGGCCCGGCTGAACCAGTGCGAGAAGGCGCCGGTGTAAACCGTCTTGCCGTCCTTCTGCACGTCCGTCCAGAAAATGCGATTGTTGAAGGTGCAGGAATTGATGAAGTTGTCGGCGCGGAACTGGTCGACGCCGGTTGAGATCACGCCCTTGTCGCCCTGCGTGTACTTGGTCGTGACAAATTCTTTGAAGCTGTCCTGCGTCGGCCGGCTCAATGCGGCTCCGCCGAACAACGCCACCAGAAGCAGAAGGATAATTGCGCTTTTCATAATGCTGTTACTATAACGTCCCAGGAGCATGTCGCGAGGAGAATCAGCCCGGACTTGTATAATCAGCTTCTCCACCGCCGGTCATTTTGCCGCTATCATTCGGAACTGCATGCAAGAGGAACACTTCCGCGCTGCCCGTGAGCCGCTGGTTGGGTCCGGTGGGGCGGATTGCCATGTCCGTGACATGACCGCAACGCTATCCGCTGACCTGACCTTGCGCGACGCGCAGGCGAAGCTGGCTGAACACAATCAGTGGCTGCCGATTGACGGGGACCCGGCGCAAACCGTCGGTACGCTGGTCTCGTGCGATTCGAGCGGCCCGTTGCGGCTCGGCTACGGCGCCTGGCGCGATCTGCTGCTGGGCGTGCAATTCCACAATGGCCGCGGCGAGTTGATCAGCGCCGGGGGACGGACGGTGAAGAACGTAGCGGGATACGACCTGACCAAGTTCATGGTCGGCCAGCGCGGCATATTCGGCCGGCTGATCACGATCACGACGCGGACGTATCGACGGCTCGCCGGGATAATTCGTGTGCGGCTGGCGCCGGATGCCGGTTTGCTTCACCGTCTGATTCCGACACCCTTGAGGCCGCAGTGGGCGCTGCTGACGCGCGAGGCGCTGCTGCTGGGGTACATGGGGGATGACGCGACGCTTGCTTATTACCGAGGTGCGATTCCGCAGTGCGAGCCGCTGGAGACGTCGGAACATCCGCTCGAGCAGGACATCGAACATCGCGCCCGCCTTTGGGCGCCGTCGGGTGAGATTGCCTTTCGCGCGTCGGTGCCGCCGGTCCGGCTCGGGGAATTTGCCGCAAAGCTGATGGGCGACGCGTGGAGGGCCGACGCCGCATTCGGGATTTTGGTCGGTACCCTCGCGTCCAACGACCCGATTCCTGAAATTCGCTCGGCGGCCCAAGCCGTGCAGGGCCGCGTGCGCTTCTCCCATGGGATGTATGGGCCGCCAATTGAGCTGTCGACAAACGCGTCGGAGCGCAGAATAATCGAACAGTTGAAGCGCGCGTTCGATCCCGAAAACACCTTGCAACCTTTACCGTGGCGGCAGAATTGACGCAGACCATTCCAGGTGCGCCGGAAAAACGCTCTTCAGCAGGATCCGCCCAGGCACCTGCCTTGAAGCTCGATCCCCGCACGTTCGAGCGCGGCCTGTCGTGCGTGCATTGCGGTCTCTGCCTTCCGGTCTGTCCGACGTTCACACAGACCGGCCACGAAGCCGACTCGCCGCGGGGGCGGATTCAGCTCATGCTCGGTCTGGCCAGCGGCGAAATTCAGCCGACCGATTCGGTGCGCCACCACCTGGACCTGTGCCTGGATTGCCGGGCGTGCGAGACCGCCTGCCCGAGCGGCGTCGTCTACCACGAGCTGATCGAGGAAACCCGCTCCCGCCTGAGCAAAACGCAGCCGCTCGCCGGCCAGCAGCGGCTGATGCGCTGGATCTTCTTCAACATCTTCGTCTACCCGGCACGGCTCAAGCTGGCGCTGCTGCCGGCGCGGATTCTTCAGAAGATGGGAATGTATTCATTACTGCGCAAATGGGGCGTATTCGACTGCCTTCCGTCGAGCCTGCGGAAGATGGAGCAGATGCTCCCGCCGACTGGTCCGCTGTGGCCGAAGGCCCTGCCCGAGACGACGCTCGCTCGTGACACGGGTTTTCAACCCGTGCCAACGACGTCCGGAGACGGACGATTTTCCAACTTGGAAGATCGCCAGCACGGGTTGAAAACCCGTGTCACGGGGAAGTCCGGGAAGCCGGTGATCGGATTCTTCGCGGGGTGCATTGGCTCGGTGATGTTCGAGGAGGTGAACCGCAAGGCGGTGGAGCTGCTGGCCGCGTGCGGCGCGGATGTCGTCGCGACGCACAGGCAGGTCTGCTGTGGCGCGATCCATCATCACAGCGGGGAAGACGAGCCCGCCAAGGCATTTGCCCGCCGGAACATCGACGCCTTCTGCCCCGAATCCGGCCCGGCGGTCGATTTCATCGTCACCAACATCGCCGGCTGCGGCGCGACGCTGCGCGAATACGACCTGCTCCTGCGCGACGACCCGCGCTACGCCGAGCGGGCGAAGGATTTTGCGGCGCGGGTGCGCGACATCAGCGAGGTGTTGGTGATGCTCGATCTGCCGGAGATGAAATACCCGATCGAGCAGGCGACCACGTATCACGACGCCTGCCACCTGGCGCACGCGCAGAGGGTGACCGCCGCCCCGCGGAAGCTGCTGTCGCGAATCCCGGGATTGAAGCTGGTTCCCCTGCCCGACAGCGACATGTGCTGCGGCGCCGCCGGGACCTACAACCTGACGCAACCGGAAATGTCCGCCCAACTCGCCGGGCGAAAGCTGGCCAATATCGCGTCCACCGGCGCTCGAATCTGCGTCACCGGAAACGTCGGATGCGCGATGCAGATTCAATCCGAGGCCGAAGCGCGCGGGCAGAAGTTGCGCGTAGCTCATCCCGTGGAACTCCTGCATGAGGCGGTGTTCGGCAGGAAGTGAAGGGCTATCGCACCGCCTGCGGCTGAAGCGCCTTGCGCACTTCGGCCAGGAGCTGGTCGACTTTGAACGGCTTGAAGAGAACCGCCTGAAGGCCTTCCTGGCTGGCGCGGACGATGGAGTGGTTGGGATCGTAGCCGAACCCGGTCATGAGGATGACGGGCGCGGTCTGACTCGCCTTGCGGGCGGCCGCGAAAACTTCATATCCGGTCTTGTCCGGCATCTTGATGTCGCTGAGGACCAGGTCAAACTGCTGCTGCGCGAGCAGCGCGATGGCCTCGCCGCCGTTGGCGGCGACGGTGACATTCACCTTGTACTTTCGCAGCACGTCGCTGATCGTCGTCCGGATATTGGGCTCGTCGTCGGCAACCAGGATACGTGAGTTACCCAGGACCGGGTCTTCTTCACCTTTGACCTCGCCGGCCCCCAGGATCGTATTCGGCCCTTCGGCCGCCTGGCGCAGACAATGGCGGATCGAGCTGACGTTCGACAGAATCTGCTGGAGCCGTTTGCGCAAATCCTCGTGCCCGATGTATTCGTCCAATAGAGCGCTCGTGTCCGACGCGATGTCGTTGAGCGGACCGGCGACTTCCGAGCAGACGTCGTCGGCGACCTTGTGGCTCGTGCTCACCCGCTCGACGATCATCAGGTCCAGGATGTTCAGCGCCAGCGCCACATAGCGCCCGAAAATCTCGGCGAACTGCCGGTCGTCTTCGTTGAATGCCGCCCGCGCCCGGCTCTCGATGTTGAAAATCCCGATCACGCGGTCGTGCAACGTCAGCGGCACCGTCAGGCTGCTCTTGGCCTGATCCAGCCCCGAGACATAGCGCGGGTCGCGCTCGACATCGGGACAGATGTACGACCGTCCGGTCGAGGCCACGTAACCGCTGATGCCGTTGCCCTCTGAGTTGGCGAACAGCTCGATGTTCACCGCGTCCGTCGGCAGCCCGTTGCTGATCACCATCTCCAGCTTGTTTGAGCGACGGTCCAGCAGCCGAATCACGAAGTGATCGAAGTGCATCAGGTCGCGGGTGAAGCTGATGATCTTGTCTTCCAACAGTTTGAGCCGCTGGCCGACGTTCATTTTTGAAAGCGCGTCGGCCTCGAGCTTCACCAATTCGCGGCCGGCCTTGTCGATGGCGTCAATTTTCTGCTGGAGCCGTCGAGTTCCAGTCGCATCCCAGACGACCGCGACCACCTGCACGACCTGCCCGCCCGGATTGATGACCGGCGAGCCGATCATCTCCATGAACTGCTGATCGTCGATGTTGAGGGAGTATCGCTTGGCACGGCTGAAGGCGGGGGCTTCGTTGGGGGATTGCGGGGAGATCTGGCGGCTGAAAATCTGGAACGCATCCTGGCAGGTCCGGCGAATCTTCTCGTGCACGCGGGCCGGCCAGGCCTGCATCTTCTTGTTCATCCAGTTACAGCGGCCCTCGCCGTCGACGATGCAGACTCCCTCCCCGATCGTGTTCAGCACCAGATTGGCTTGCTGGGAAACCAGGGCCCGCTCGAGGGGCAGGAAGTCGGCTGAGTCCGAGAATATCGCGGCAAACTGATCGTGGCGAAGCGCCTCGATGGCTTCATCGATCGAGGCGATTTCGACAACATCTCCCCCGGCCTTGAGGGCATCCACCGCTGCCCGGTTGGATTGATTATGACCGGCCAGCACCAGGATTTTGTTGCGTTTTTCGTCCAAAGAGCGGTCCGCTTTCGCGAAAGCCCAAAGTATGTTAGTTCCTTTTCTTACTCGGCGTCAACATGATTTAGGTTCTGCAACTGCGGCCAAATGCCGCATCTTCCCGCCTAGGCCGGTAATTCCAGATGATTCGGGTCGACCTGCTCGGTCAACCGCATGCCGTTTTTGGAGAGCAAGAACTGCCCACCGACGATAGAACGACTTATGTTGGGAACACCAGGCGATGGCCTCGAACTTCTGGAGACGGAGGCCCAGCCATTCTGGTCGAGCGTCAGGCCGATCTCATCCGGCCGGTGCCGCAGCACGTAGCTGAGGAACTTGCTGGTTTCTCGTCCGGCCTGGTCATCATTCCACCACTCGAACCTTCAGCAGGTGCAGCCACTGGTCGTCCATCAGGACGCCTTCGACTTCCACGGTCGTGTTCGGCGGGATTTGTCGGGCCTGCTCTTTGACCTGGGTGGTCGCGGGCATCATGCGGATTGAGGCGCCGGAGGTGGGATCGCCGCTCAGGAGGTCGAAGGCGCCCGGCCTCCATGACGATTGCAGCCTTCCGAACCAGCTGACGCGCCGGCCCCTGACCTGCTCCGCGAAGCGTTTCTTCTCGCTGTGACTGCCGGCCCAGGACTGTCGAGCCTGGGAGAACGACTCGAGGGACCAAAGGGCCGCCGTGACGTCCGAATCGATTGGGTCGCCTGGTTCGACCGATGGAGCGACTGGAGAGGGCGGAACGTACGTTGTTCGTGACCGAAAGAGCCCGCGACTGACGAGCATCACGATGACCAGCCCGATGACCAGGCGCAGTCCGCGGCCCGATCGCCGCCGTCGGACGGGGATGGGCGGCGCCGCGAGGGCTTGAACCTGCTGATGATCGTTGGCCCTCCCGCAACGCGGGCAGAAAGACGCGTCGGCGGGGTACATCGCCGTGCATCGCTCGCCGCTGCATCGGACCGGTTGCATGTCATATGGTAGGCCGCGCCGTCAAAAGGAGACGGCTCGAGAAGGCTCTATTCGAGAGTCGGTGCGGACGGCACGCGGAGCGTGCCTGCTACAAGCATCATCTGAGGAACACCACCAACAGCTGCGCGCAGACAATCGGCGCCACCATTGCGAGCGGGGCGACGGCGGCGTAGGCCAGCGCGGGCGCATCCGAGCCGGTCGATTCACCGGCAAACAGCAGGGCCGGCGAGCTGGTCATCGCGCCGGCGATCCAGCCGGCCAGCGTCACGAAATTTGTCCGGAACAGCATCCGCGCCAGCAAGCCGACGATCAGCACCGGGAGCATAGTGATGGCCAGGCCCCAGGCGATCAGCGCCAACCCCGCGCCGCCGTGCAGGTTTTGCAGGAAATGGTCTCCGGCCTTGAGGCCTACGCAGGCCAAGAACACCGCCAGCCCGAAATCGCGGAACAGCTGATTGGCGGCGACGGGCATGTACCAGATCACCGAACCGATGTTGCCAAGCTGCGAAAGGATGATGGCCGCGATCATCGGTCCACCGGCCAGGCCGATCGACAGCCGCGCGTGCAGCCCCGGGACGATCAGCGGCACGCTACCGACCACAACCCCCAGCACGATGCCGAGAAAAATAGGCACGAGCTGTGCCCGGTTGAGGAATTCGGGACAGTTTCCCACTTCCGATTCCACGGCTTTCAGACCGGCGGCGGGGCCGACGGCGGTGAGGCGGTCGCCGAACTGGAGCCGCAGCGACGCCCGCGGGGTCAGCTCGATGTCGGCGCGGTGGACGCGCACGATGGTGACGCCGGCCCGGCGGATGAAGTTCAGCTCGCGGAGCGACCGCCGCAGCACCGCCGTGCGCGTCACGATCAGGTCGGTCCGCTGCACGTCGCTGTCGGCGGCGACCGCCGGCATCGTTGTCAGCCGGCCCATCGCCTTGGCGACGCGGGCCAGGGCGATGCGCGGGCCGACGGCGCGGTAGAGGTCGCCCAGCCGGATGACGGTATCGCCGGTCGGGACGGTCAGCGTTCCGTCGCGCACGAGCCGGCTGAAGATCACGTCGGTCCCGTGCAACAGGGCGAGGTCCTTGATCGCGGTGCCGTCATGGCGGGCCTCGGTCATCTCGAGGTCGATGACCTCGATCGGCGGGCGGCGCTTCTGCTCCGCCGCCGTGTGGCTGGCGCGCTCGTCCTCGATGCGGATGCGCAGAATTCGCCGCAGAATCACGATGCACAGGATCGGGCCCACGATGCCCAGCGGATAGGAGAGGGTGTACGCGGTGCCGGTCAGGGCCAGTCCCGCCGACAGGCGATCGAGCGTCGAGGCGTGCATCTGCCGCAGCGCCTCCTGCCCGGCGGCAAGCGCCGGTGTCGAGGTAAACGCCCCGGCGAACAAGCCGGATACGTAAAGCTTGTCCAGATGCGCGATCCGCGCGACCAGCGCCGTCATCGCCGCCCCCAGCACAATCACTGCGATCGTCAGGATGTTCAATTGCACCCCCTCATCCCGCAGTGAAGTCAAAAACCCCGGCCCCACCTGAAGTCCGATTGAATAAACGAAGATAATGAGGGCAAAATCGCGAAGGAACGTCAGCACCCGGGGTTCGAGGGTCAGTCCCAGTTGCCCGAACAGCAGCGCCGAGAACAGGACGCCGGCCACCCCCAGCCGAAACCCGCGAATTCGCACCGCGCCCAGCGCCAGCCCAAAGGTGATGGCCAGCGAGAAGATCGCCAATCCCCATGCCGACGACTGCAAGGTCAGCGCCCGAATCGATTCCATGGGGAGCATGTACGCGGCGATGACGAAACTTTCAAACGCCCGCTATTCCGACGCCGCCATGGCGGCAACCGCCGCCACGTGCAAGATGAGCTCCTGCGCGCTGCTCTTGGGCGGCCCGGTCGGTGTGGTCCAGGTGAAGACTCGGCCTGGCTCACACATGTCCCTCAGCGGATCGAGCCACGGCGGGGCCGGGGCCCCAGCCTGCAATTCAACCATAATGCACCGAAATGACGCCACTTGGACTCTCTGAGATTTGTTGACAGGCTCCGGACTTTTCATCACCTGGAAGCCGAGGAATTTGGTCCACTGTGCCGGCGGGTCGCTATCGCCGATCCACGCGATGGCTTTTGGATTTCGGAGCGATCGATACCACGCGTAGAGGGCGCTCAATATCTCCAATAGGGCACTGAGCACCTCAAAAAGCAGAACCGCGGCCCACACCGCGATCGCCGAGTCATACGTCAGGCCAAACTTTCGGACGTTCTCGTTCGAAGCTGAGTTCTCCTGTTTTGCCGTTCCCGCGTCTGACGGCTTTACCGCATCTGCGGGCTTTACCGCGTCTGAGGGTTTTGTAGTGGCGGTGGAGGACTGCGGGAAAAGGGGCTTGGCGACATACCCCACGCCGAACCATAACCCGATCGTGAGAACCCAAAAGGCGGCTCGAAAGCCGAACAGGCGGAAGGTCCAGCGGATCATCTTCAGATAGTTCTGAAGGTTATTCATTTGTAGACCCGCGCTCATCTGAGCTTCTGGCGAACCAGACCCCGATCGCGGCGAACAGCCCCAATATCGCAACGGCCGCCAGCGCGAGGCTGAGATCGGGATGAGCGGCCGCTTCGGCCGACGTGGCTTTTGACGATGAGGCGGCAACGATGCTGAAGCAGGCCGTCACCAGGAGATTGCATGCCGCGGTTCGAACGGAAACCACCGCAGCCCGCATTTGCTCGTCTCCGATCGTCAGACCTTGATGGAGAAGCGAATCAATGAATGGATCGGCGATAAAATCCACCACCCGGGTTGCGAACATTATCATCACAAGGATTCCCACCAGTTCCGGGCCTGGATTCCTCATCAGGATAAGCAGGCTCGCCAGAACGAGAAACAAAACTGCCTCGACGGCGATGCCTGCGGCAGAGACGCGCCGGTTCGCCCGAACGCGGCCTTGCGGAAAATCCCAAGTGCTTATGCGCCGCCCAATAATCGATCCGAGCAAGCCGCTGGCGATGAGGCCCAGCGGAATCGCATAATATGAAGGAACCATGCGTGACTGAACTTTGGGCACGATTGCCGGCCACGCGTAAACCAGGATCATCGACATCGTGTACGAACTGCCGTACAGCAGCCAGGCCGGAATCGAATCGCGCGCAAAGGCCGTTCTCAAAGCACGGCGCACTGGAATTCTTGCCTTCTGGTCGGGACCCGTAACATCATAAATACTTTTTGAAAGAGGGGTGATTAGAGCGACAACGACGAGTTGCGCAGCTGCCGCCATGCCCCACAACCCGCACCAGAAGTAGCCTTGAACGCGCAACGCGTGGAGCAATTCGTCAGGAGTACCCGCGTGCGACTGGCCGTTGTTGCCCGAAGTGCTGAGGGCTTGCGACATCAACATCGTCAAAGTGAAGCCGGCCCCCAACAGCAGAAAGAGCCGGTTAGCTACTCGACCCGCCGCGAACAACTGGCTGATCGGATACGAGGAATCACCGGTACGAAGGGCCGAGACCGCCCATGAATCGAATGTATTTGATATGAGCGCATCGCCGCCTGCCCGGGCGAATTCGATCCCGATGATAAACCCGGCGATGTACCATTTTTGTTCCGGGTGCCCCACTGCCATCGGAATCTCGACGGAAAGTGCCATCAAGAGCGCGAACGCCACGAGGTGAAGGGCCATGCCGGCGATGAAGACTTGACGCCGCGTGAGTCGCCAGAAGTCCGACGCGAAGCTCGAGGCGGCATCCAGACCGAATTCGATGAAGTGCTGTGCCGCCAGAAGGGCCAGGAGCCACGATGCCTGTAGAATTGCGTCTTGCCTATTTCCCGGGTTCTGCCCGCCCCCTACATAGTCCCATAAGAAGACTGCGTATCCTCCGATGTAGAATCCCGATGTGAAGGCCATCCCCGCCCGGCCGAAAATATAGATCGGCCGGGGGTCGACCAGCTTGGCCCATGCGGATCTGTCCGGCGCAACTTGAACCGCTTCGGCCACGGCGTACCTTCCCTTCGAGAATGGCAGCCCCGGAGAGGGGATGGCAAAGATGCGCGCAACAAACCTCTCTCACCGAGAACTGAGGGGAGACGTGTGATCGGTGACGTCGCCGGCTTCAGAATCGACGCTGATGGCCGCTAGATTTTTTCGCCACGACGCATGTCAATCTCCAGACGCATGCTTTTCACCCTTGACCTCAAAAGCTAACTATGTGTAGCGCCGTCCGAAAAAACAACTCACCTAAACAGGTGATGCCCGTCCGATGCCGCTGCGCGACCGCTTTTGATGCCCGATCGACGCTTGCGGCCGTTTTGCCGATCGCATCGCCTGCCGGTAAGCTCAGCCGGCATGATCGTCAATCGCGCATTGCTGTTGGTCATGGCGTTAACCGTCGGTTGTCACGAGGCGGCACAGATCGCCGCCGAGACGCCCGCTTCCTGCCGGGTTTACTTCGGCACGTTCACGAACAAGAAAAGCAAGGGCATTTACATGGCGAGCATGGATGCCAGGACCGGCCGCCTGGGCGAGCCGCAGCTCGTCGCCGAGGCGCCCAGCCCCTCGTTCCTGGCGTTGAATCCCAACCGGCGGTTCATCTACGCGTGCAATGAGGTGGAGTCGATCGACGGCAAGAAGCAGGGCGCGGTCAGCGCGTTTTCCATTGACGACGCGTCGGGCCGGCTCACGTTTCTGGGCCGCCAGCCCTCGGCGGGGGCGGGGCCGACCCACCTCTGGATCGACTCGACCGGCAAAAATGTATTGGTCGCAAACTATTCAGGCGGCAGCGTTGCCGTCCTGCCCGTCCGGTCCGACGGAGCGCTGGATCCCCCGTCGTCGGTGGATCAGCACTGGGGAAAGGGCGCGGACCCGGCTCGCCAGGGGGGGCCGCACGCGCACAGCGCCTATACCGATCCCTCCAACCTGTTTGCATTGTCCTGCGATCTGGGGCTGGACAAGGTTTTTGTCTATCGCTTCGACCTGGCGGCGCACACGATCGTGCCCAATGATCCACCCTTTGCTGAAGTTCAGCCGGGCTCGGGGCCGCGGCATCTAGCCTTCGCGCCGACCGGAAAATTCGTCTACGTGCTCAACGAGATGGCCTGCACGGTCACGGTTTTCAGCTATGGCGAGCGGCGCGGGAGGCT
>DATHPP010000130.1:0-5555 GCA_035483795.1 Tepidisphaeraceae bacterium
CAATAAGAGCCTGCCCCTGCTGGGCACGCCGGGCACGCCGACGGCCTACGTCGCCAGCAGCTCGTCGCTGGACATCGAATGGACCGCACCTTCCGACACGCTGGTCACGCAGTACGACCTCTATCGCAACTCATCGCTGGTCGCCAGCGGTGTGACGGATACCGGCTACCTCGACACCGGCCTCTCGACCAACACCACCTACGCCTATTTCGTCGTCGGCAAGGACGCCAACAACGACAGCTCCTGGCAAAGCCCGGAATTGCTCACCGCCATCGCCCCGGCCACGCCCACGCTCTCGCTCTCGGGCGACGCGACCGTCACCGAGGGCGACACCTACTACCTCGGCGGCGCCTTCGGCGATGCCAACAACGACGAGCCCACGCAGTGGAACATCAGTTGGGGCGACGGAACCAGCGCCACCTACAGCGGCTTTGCCGACGCCGTCCTCGACTCCAACGACGCGATCGGCGGACCCGCCGGCGCCTTCCACACCTATTCCGAGGGCACCTACACCATCACCGGCACGGCGTATAGCGACGTCGGCACGCTGGCCGCCAGCGCCATCGTCGTGGAGTCACCGACGCCACGCCCACGTTCTCCGTCCTGGGCGATTCGACGATGGTGCAGGGCCAGCCCTACTCGATCACCACCAGCTTCACCGACTTCGACACCCAGAACAGTTGGACCGTCGCCTGGGGCGACGGAACCACCGCCAGTTCCGGCACGGGCGCCATCCCCGCCGGCCTGACGCACACCTATTCCAGCGGCGCCGGGGCGCCGTACACCATCACAGCCAACGTCGTCACCAACGACGGCACCTACACCAACAGCACCACCGTCGACGAAGCGATGCCGACGCTCTCTGTTACCGGGGGCTCCTCCGTCGTCCTCGGCTCGACCTACACCCTGACCGACAGCTTCAGCGATCCCGCGGGTCTCTCGCCCACGGGTTGGACGATCGATTGGGGGGATGGTTCGAGCCAGACGACGCTCAGCGGCAACCCCACTGACGCCACGCACGTCTATACACAGACGCTGGCCAACTCGGGAGGCTTTACCGTCGCCGCCTACGCGGTCGATGCGGACGGGACCTATTATGCGTCGCCGGATGACGTGACCGTCACCCCGGCGACGCCGACTCTTTCGCTCGACCCGATTTTCAACGCTGGAGTACTCGGCTATCTTTACAACGGGTCCACGAATCCCGGCCACGACACGATCACCGGTTGGGTCATCGCCTGGGGCGACGGCACGAGCTCGGAGTATCCCGGCGATCCCGGATCGTTCCCTCATATTTATCAGTCGCCCGGCAACTTTGCCATCACGGCCACCGCCCAAGCCGACAGCGGAAACCAGACCGCAGCGCTCAGCGCCGCAGTCGGCGATAGCGCTCAACTGACGGTCGAATCCGGTACCACCGCGACCCAGAATCTGTCGTATTATTTCAGTGTTGCCTTCAGCAGCCCGGTGACGGACGAAGTGCCTACCCACTACGTCGTCCACTGGGGCGACTCCACGATATCGGCGTACGGCGTCGATCCCGACCCGGGTGGTTTGTTTGCGCACATCTACAGCACGTATGGCACGCTCGCCATTGAAGCGGAGGTGGACACGAACCTCGGGACCTACACCACCTCCGCAGAAGTTGACGTGCAGCCGAACATCAGCTTCGGGTTTGCCGACACCGAGTTTGACACGGCCGAGGCCGGCGAACAGTTCCAGTTGCCGATCTATTACAATGGCGCCGATCCGATCCCCACTTATACGATGACGTGGGGAGACACCAGCATGAGCACGAGCAATTCCCGTGTCGCGAGCCATGTCTACACCTACGACCCGAACTATCCGGTGACCCACAGCCTGGTCAACGGCCGCGAGTTCACGTTGACAGCCGCCGAAGGCCTGCAGACCGTAACACTGTACGGTGAGGTCGCTGTGTATCCCGTCGGAGCGGGCGCCGTCATTTCGGACGGCGTCTCCAATGCCGTCGAGGGCCAATATGCCACCCTCGGCGCCGAGCTTGACGACAGCGATTTTGTCGACAACTACAATCAAAACTCGGAATGGGACGTGAATTGGGGTGACTACACCCCCACGGAAGATCTGGGCGGCTCGACGATCGAGAACGACCCCGCCGTCGATACCCACCTTTACACCCAGGCGGGCACGTACAACGTCGTATGGAACGCGGTCTACGAGGACGCGGACGCTGAGACCTATTATGGAGGCGCCCAGGACTTCGACGCGGTGATGACCGAGCAGGTCGTCGTGGGCCGCTCTCCGGGAACCGCCAGCGTGAGCGACGCCGGGTCGGCAACGGTGGGACAGCCCTACGGCGTCTCGCCCGCGTTCACAAATTCCCCGTTGGTCAACGAGACGGCCCAGCAATGGACGATCGACTGGGGCGACGGCAAGTCCAACCTCTACATGGGCCCCGTCAGCCAATACACCCATATCTACGAAACCGCGGGCACGTACTCGATCGATGCAACCGTTCAGACCAACGAGGGCGAGTACGTCGCCAGCACCACGGTCTCGGTTGTACAGCCCAGCGCGCAGTTCACGACCACGCTCGGCGCCGCCAGCGAACAGTCGCAAGGCTCCGACACGATCATCGTCTCCCGCAGCGTCGCCGGCGATCAGCCCCTGGTGGTGAACTTCTCCACCGCCGGCACGGCCAACGCCAGCGAATATGATTTGACCGACCCGACCGGACAGATGCTCACCGGCAGCGTCACGATCCCCGCCGGCTCGCAGTTCGGCACCATCCTGGTTACCGCCCGCGAGGACCAGACGCCCGCTTGGACGGATACACTCGACCTGACTCTCGGCTCCGGCAGCGGCTACGCGCTCGGCAGCCCGGGCAACCACCTCACCGACATCGACAACCACGACCTGGGCGTGACGCTCGGCGACGGCTCGGGCAACCTCATCCTTGACGGCAGCAGCGACGGCACGCAGAACCTGGTGCCGCTGGTGCTCAACTACCCGCCGGGCTTGAGCGGGGCGTCGCTAACGCTGAGCATCTCCAACGACACCGAAGCCGACGTGTGGACCACGCCGAACCCGACCGCGGGCAGCACGCCGATCCTCGGCGACGTGAACGGCACATACGTCTCCTCCCACACCTGGGTCGGTGGGGTCAACTACGCGACCGAGCAAACCTTCTGGGTCGGCGGCACTGGTGGGAGCACGAACGTGGGCGACTTGGATTTCACATTCGCAGGCTCGGACGCTAATGCAACGACTGACCCGGCGAGCCCGACGACGGAATCGGCGACGTCGAAGCCGGCGACGAACGACGCGATTCAGATCACTCCCTTGAACAATCCGAACGGTAGCACGCTGACCAACTGGAGCGGGCAAACCATTCCGTGGCTTATCGGTCAGATGGTTGCGCTCCAAGCGAAAGTCGTCGCACCTAACATCAAGAACGCGCAGTTTCAGTGGACGATCGCCGACCAGAACCTGACCGGCCGGGTGACGCAGGAACCAGCGGATTGGTCCACCAGAAAGGTGCTACCGGTCGCAGCTGACGACGGTGGTAATCCCCTACCGGATGGCACAAAGAATGTGCATAGCGGCCTGAAACAAGAGGACCTTGTGTTCTTCTGGTACGGGACGAGCAGTGCCGTTGGCGGGCAGGCGCAGTCCGAAAACGTCCAAGTGAAGCTGGCAAACACAACGTTGCCGGCGGCAACTGTGACCTTCAGCGTGTACACCCCCGGCTCCAACACCTCGATTTATTCCAACCCGTTGCCAGGCTCAAGCCAGGACGGCTTGTTCGTTGGCTTGCTCCTGCCCGTCAGTAAAGGCGTTGCTACCCCGCCGAACCAGCCGGATCCCCCAATCGCCAATCCAGCCGGAGGCGTTCAGTTCAACGCCAAAGTCTTTACCCCACAACCTCCTCCGCCGAGTAACAACGTTTTTCACGCCGGCACTATTCATTTCGTCCAGATTATGCAGATCAATCGCAGCGCGGATTCCTACGCACCGTGGAATGGCCTTGATAAGAACAACCCCGCGAATAACTTCCACATGCAGTCAGCGTGGGCCAACCAATGGGTACTCGACGAAAATGATCCCTACGGGATCCAGATGCAATCGACAGGGAAGCGGCTAAACGGATCGCTCGATGACCCATTTACGGTTCAAGAGATCGGGTGGGGGACTGACTCGGGATGGCACCACGCGATTGATAGACCCGGGGTCCAGATGATCTATCCCGGTCCACCGCTCACTTGGGACGGGATAGATAATGTGAACTTTAACGACTCATTTCAAACATTCCTGATGTATCAGCCCTCCGGGAACAAACCCGCTGGACAGATTACTCAATGGGATAGTCAATGGGTTCCGCTGGCATATACATTGTGGAGCTTTCAAGTCTCCGCCAAAGTCGCACGCGGCCCCTCGATACAAATCGTCGGACAGCCAGTCGCGAATATTGGAACTGAGTTCTCACCGACCACCACCGATGTGCCGTGGGGGGCAGTGGTTAACTCTGCCAATGAGTTCAACGTCACGCGCGGAATTCCGCCGTGGCATCCTTGAAGATGGCCGCAAGGAGCCTGTATGCAATCGCATCATCGAGCCGCGGGCAGGCTCATCGGACTTACGTTCGTCGTTCTGTATATCACGGTCGGAGTTCTATGGGGGGCGAGCTTTTTCATCGACGTTGGCCTGCTCTTGCGCCGACCCATACCGAAATCTCCGTGGGATGCGTCAGCCAAAAATACAGCCGCCGGAACGGTCCGGATCATTGTTTCCGGAGGTGAATTCCAATTCTGGATGGACAACGCATCGCTGGACGACCGTGACGTGTTTCAGCGGCGAGTCCTCGCGCTTGACAGCATGAGCCCTATCATCGCCCCATTCGAAAGGCCGAACATCTCGTTCTGTGGGTTTACATGGAGAACATGGGGCTTACGTTTTGGAGACGGCTCTTTGGTAGATAACGGCCGCGCTGTCAGCCGCGAGGCGTCCGTGCAGGGCTGGCTCCTCATAACCGCATTCGCGGTTCCGCTCATGTTCGCGACCTTGCGCTGTGTCAAACGCTTGAGCCGCCGCTGGCGAAATTGCTGCGAGAATTGCGGCTACGACCTTCGCGCGAGCCCTGGTAGATGTCCGGAGTGCGGCGTTCCGTCGAGGATGAATCCGACCCAAACCCCTGGAGCCCTGTCATGCATCCAATCGAAATAGACGCCATCCTGAAACTCGCCAAGAACCACCTCCGCTCGGGAAAGATTCCCGAGGCGGAGCAGATGTATGTGCGGGTGCTCAAGGAGCAGCCCACGTGCGCGGAGGCGCTGCATTTTCTGGGGCTGGCGGCGATGCAGCGGGGGAAATTGGACAAGGCGCTGGAGCTGGTCCGGCGGTCGATCGAGATCGACCCGTCGCGGGCGGACTATCACAACAACCTGGCGACAGTGCTGGGGCGGATGAACGCCGCGGTCGAGGCGCTGGGGGCGGCCCAGCGGGCCATCGACCTGCGCGACGACTTTGCCGAGGCCTGGAGCAACAAGGGCGTGGCCCTGGAGAAGCTCGGCCGGCTC
>DATHPP010000131.1:0-17634 GCA_035483795.1 Tepidisphaeraceae bacterium
GTCCTGGTTGTGATGGTCATCTTGTATGGGGGCGTTCCGGGCTGGGCCAACTCCTACGCCCTGGCAGACCTTCCGTGGCAGCAGGTCAACCCATCCGCCTTCAGTTTCGCCCTGGTGCTCATCGCCTGGGCGCTATTTCGACGCATCGGCGCTTCGCCCAACAATCGAGTGTTGTCCTTTGCAGCCATCGTCATCCTGATGACGACGGCGATGCTCGATCACGGCATGACCGGCGCATTCGGAATGGTCGGACTGTTTGTCCTGGCCGTCATCATGCCCACGCATTCGGCGCGCCTCGGCATGCTGGCAATGGCCGCGGCCATCGGCATTGCCGTGGGCGCAATCTGCCTGTGCTGGCCCTGGTACAGCTTCTGGAAGGCCGTGAGATGGAACCAGGATTCGGATTTCTGGTTCAATTCGAAGTTCATCACCTGGGCGTTGACACAGTGGGCGTTCCCCGCCGCGGTGTGTGCCCTGTTTGCCCTGCCGCTGATTCGTCGACCGATCATCCGATTTGGGGCCCTGGGTGGTTCGTTGATGATCGGTGCGGGCATCGCCGCCTATCTTCGGCACTCGGCGACGATCGCACGATTTCCGCTGCCGGGCATGATCTACCCCCACCTCATGGTCGGCGTGTTTGCTTTCGAGTCGCGTCTGTTCCGGCCCCAGACATGGCCCACTCGTCTGAAGGCGATGTTCCGTCCGATTCCGCTGGCCAGCCAGGCCATCCTTGAAGTGACTTTGGCGGTTGTTCTGCTCCGCTGCGCCGCGCCGCAGGCGATCCTGATTGCCACGCAACCCTGGCTCGCGCGGCCCTACCTGGTCGCGCTGCTTCATCGCGGCGAGGACCGCCAGAGCCGGCTGCCGCCGGACCTTGCACGTCTGTTGCAGCCGGTACAGGAACATGACGTGGTTCTTTCGGATTTGCAGACCTCCTGGCTGGTTCCCAGCACCAACGGCAGGATCGTCGCGGCCATGCATTACGAGTTGTTCGTCCCCGACCAGAAGCAACGGGTCCAGGATGCCACGGATTTCTTCACGACTGCCAGCGGCCAGCGCCGTGAACAGATCATCAGGCAGTATGGCGTCCGCTGGATCGTCCTCAACCGCCAGATGATCGGAGCGCCGGCCTTTAATGCCTTGCTACGCCCTAACGCCGTCGTCGAGGAGGTCGGCGGCCTGGTGCTCATGGATGCCACACGGCGATAGCGCGATCCGTGAACCAATCGACGGCTGCAAATCCTGCAATTCGCGGCAAAATATCTGCTTACGCGAAGCGAAACTGCATTGAACGCCACCGCCTGCACGATATATTGGAGCACGGTAGAGGAGGGTTCCTGCGCGTGCCGGATCACTGCTGTTTTCCCCCCGTTGGTTCGTCGTGGTTTGGGAGTGTGGCGACATGTCCAAGGTTGTAGTCCGCAGTGAAAAATCGACCCGGCGCTGGGCGGGTTCTCAAACAGCCCCGGCGGTGGTGAGGGCCTTGAGCGCATCGATTGAATCACTGGAATCCCGCACGCTTCTGTCCACTTACCTGGTCAACACCACCACCGACAGCGGCGCCGGATCGCTCCGCCAGGCGATGCTCAACTCCAACGCCAATCCCGCTTCGTCGGGCGCCAATGAGATCGACTTCACCATCGGAACTGGGCAACAGATCATCACGCTGGCCTCGCCCCTCCCGACCATCACCGCCCCGCTCTACATCAACGGCACGACCCAGCCGGGCTACGGCAGCCAGCCCTTGATCCAGATCAGCGGGTTCGGCATCACGATCAGCGCCGGAAGCTCGACGGTGCGGGGGATGGACATCGTCTCGACCAACGCCGGTCCGCTGATCACCATCGGCCAGAACGGAAGCGACACGATCCAGGGCGACTGGCTCGGGCTGGACCTGACCGGCAACAACGCCGTGGGCAACAGCGAATACGGGATCTACTGCACGACCGGCGCCAACCAGATCGGCGGCACCACCGCCGCCCAGCGCAACGTCATCTCCGGCAGCACTGCCATCGCCCACACCTCCACGGACGCCGGCAGCGCGGGGGTCTACATCTTCGGCCTCAACGGGATCAACAACACCATCCAGGGCAATTACATTGGAACCAATGCTTCCGGGACTGCCGCCGTTGGAAACGTGGTCGGCGTGGACCTCGAGGAAAGCGCCAACCACAACAACATCGGCGGCACCGCCCCCGGCGCCGGAAACCTGATTTCCGGAAACACTTCGGACAACATTCTGGTGGAGACGTCCAGCTACCAGACGCAGATCCTGGGCAACATCATCGGCCTGAACCTCGCCGGCACGGCCGCGCTGAACACCAACACCAACACCAACGTCAGCCTGAACGACTCGACCAACGACTTTGTCGGCGGCACGACCGCCGGCTCGCGCAACCTCATCAGCGGCGCGCAGTACGGCATCTATGTCTACGGTCCCTTCGGGACGGCGGGCGGATTCAACACCATCCAGGGAAACTACATCGGCACCGATGTCACCGGGACCGTCGCCATCCCCAACACCAACACCGCCGTTGTGCTCCAGTCCGAAGACAACGTACTGGGCGGCACAACCGCTACGGCCCGCAACATCATCTCCGGGAACGCCAGCGGCGTCGGTGTCTACACACCGCTCAACACCGTGGAGGGCAACTACATCGGCCTCAACGTCAACGGCGCCGCCCTGGGAAACGCCACCAACGGCATTGTCCTTTCCACGAACGGCTCGACTGTCGGCGGCACCGCCGCGGGAGCGGGCAACGTCATCTCCGCCAATGGCAACGGCGTCGCGACCTCCGGCGCCGGCAACGGAATCGTCGTCAACGGGCCCTTCAACAACGTGCAGGGAAACTTCATTGGCACCAATGTGACCGGCACAACCGCCATCCCGAATGCCGCCAGCGGCATCCTCATCCTGAACAACTCCAGCGCCACGATCGGCGGCAATTCCGCCTCCGCCCGCAACGTCATCTCCGGCAACGCCCAGGCGGGCATCAGCTATCCCGGGACCGCCAGCAACACCGGAACGGTGATCCAGGGCAACTACATCGGCCTCAACGCCGCCGGCGCCGGGGCCCTGCCCAACGGCGGCGCCGGCATCAGCGTCGCCGGCGCAGCCCAGATGACCATCGGCGGCTCCGCCGCGGGCCAAGGCAATGTGATCGCCTTCAACCAGGGCGATGGCGTCGACGTCACCACCTCAACCTCCACCGGCGTCACCATCTCGCAAAACTCCGTCTACTCCAACACAGGCATCGGCATCGACCTGGGCGCCGACGGAATCACCAACAACCATACCGGCGGCGCGATCAGCGGGCCCAACAACTTCCAGAACCATCCGGTCATCAGCTCAGTGACTTTCGGCGCCTCCGCCACCACCGTCGCCGGCACCCTCAACAGCGCTGCCAGCTCCACCTTCACGCTTGAATTCTTCGCCAGCCCGATCGGCAGCGGAACGCTTCAAGGCAAGACGTACCTGGGCAATACCACGGTCACCACCGATTCCAACGGCAACGCGACGTTCTCGGTCGCGACGCTTGCCGCCACCGCGGCCGGCCAGCTCATCACCGCAACCGCCACTGACACCACGGGCGATACCAGCGAGTTTTCGCTCCCGGCCACCGCCGCCAGCCCCGCCGTCGCGACCCGCGCCACCTTCTACAACAACTCGGTTTACGACGGGAACAATCCCGCGTCCAACGCCGCCGACGACAACGCCATCGCGCCCGGCAAGCAGGCGCTGCTCCCGGGCCAGACCGCGACCTATGCCAACATCACCGACTATTCCCGTGGCATCAACGGGATCACCATCGACGTCGCGAATCTCGCCGGCATCACCAGCGGCGCCGATTTCACCTTCCTGGCCGGCAACACCGCCAGCCCGTCGACCTGGACATCCGTCACCGCCAGCGGCGGCTTTGTCCGGCCCGGCGCCGGCGTCAACGGCTCGTCGCGATTGGACATCACCTTCGCCGACGGCGCGATCCGAAATGAATGGCTCCAGGTGACCGTGAAGGCCGACGTCGTCACCGGACTCACCACGCCGGACGTGTTTTATTTCGGCGACCTTTCCGGCTTCACCGGTGAGCCGGCGGTCAGTGGGCAATTCACCGTCAGCGCTGCTGACGTGACCTCCGCCCGCAATGATCCTCATGGTTATCTGAATCCGGCGACTATCAGCGACGTCAACGACTTCAACCGCGACGGCCGCGTGGACGCCACCGACCAGCTCGTCGCCCGCAACAACATCGGGACTTCGCTCATCGACCTTCAGGCGCCGGTCAGCGGCATGGCCGCGTCCGGGGCGCAGCCCGCGGGCCAGCCGAGCAGCCTGGACGTCTACATGATCGAGCTGATCAACCGCGCCCGCGCCAACCCCACCACCGCCGCAACGCAGCTCGGAATCAATCTCAACGAGGGCCTCAGCCCCGGCACGATTCCCTCGACGCCGGTTCCCCCGCTGGCGTTCAACACCGCCCTCACGATTGCCGCCACCAATCACAGCCAATGGATGATGACCAACCAGACCTTCAGCCACAACGAAGGTACGCTCGACCCGGCCACGCGCATGGCCAACGCCGGCTACGTCTTCACCTCCCCCTCAGGCTCCGCCGAGAACCTTGCCGGCCGCGGCACCAGCGACGTGCTCATCCCCACGCAAACACTCACAGAGGAATTCGGCGACCTGTTCCTGGATTCCTCCACCTCCGGCCGCACGCATCGTCTCAACCTCTTGAATCCGTCCTTCACCGACATCGGCGTCGGCCTGGCTACCGGCACGTTCACCGGCTCCAGCGCAATTCTGGCGACCCAGGACTTCGCCTACTCCGCCTCCAGCGGCCCTTACCTCACCGGTGTCGTCTTCAACGACGCCCGCATCCACGACAACTTCTACGAGCCCGGCGAAGGCCTTGGCGGCATCGCCATCACCGCCGTCCGAACTTCCGACAACGCCACCTTCTCGACGACGAGTTATCCCTCCGGCGCTTATACGCTGACCGTGCCTTCGGGCACCTACACCGTCACCGCTACCGGCACCGCCCTGGGCGGCGCGGTGGTCCACAACAACGTGACCATCGGATCGCAGAACGTCGAGCAGGACTTCACCCCTGCGACCGGCTCGTACATCGCCGGGCGGTACGTCTTCTACAACAACAGCGTCTTCGATGGGAACAACTCCGCGGCCAACAGCGCCGATGACAACGCCATCGCCACCGACAAGCAGGCCCTGTTGCCCGGCGTGCCCGCCAGCTTGGTCAACTACACCAGCTACACCCGCGGCATCAACGGCATCATGGTCGACATCGGCAACCTCCCGACCGGCACGACGCCGCAGCTTTCCGACTTCACCTTCCAAGTCGGCAACACCAGCAACCCCGCGTCATGGAGCGCCGCACCAACCCCGACCATGACCATCCGCCCCGGCGCCGGGACCGGCCGCTCGACCCGTATCGAATTCACCTGGCCCGACGGTTCGATCAAGAATACCTGGCTTCAGGTGACTGTCGCCGCGAGTCCCACGACGGGGCTGCTGACGCCTGACCTGTTCTATTTCGGCAACGCCGTCGGCTCGACCGGCGCCAACCCCCTCAGCGCCGCCGTCACTGTCCAGGATCAGGTGGTCACGCGCAGCAACGTGACCGGGTTCCTCAGCCCGGCCCCCATGACGGACCTGTACGATTTCAACCGCGACGGCCGCGTCGACGCCACCGACGAGCTCATCGCCCGGAGTGCCATCGGCTCGGCCTTGATTTTCTTCACCCCCATCGACCCCAACGACTCTACGAATACAACCGCCCAACCCGCCGCGTCGGCAGCGACCGCTGCGACTACGAGTACGCGCCGCGTGACGACAACTCTCAACTCGCAGGCCCACCGCCTGTTCCTCAAGGTCGTCCAATCGCATGGGGTGGGGTAGGGGCGTGGCGAGTGCGATGCACAGTCAACACCGGCTCAGGCTGCCGATCCAGATCGCCGAGGCTGGAGCATTGAGCGCCAGTGTGCCGGGTCACGATTCATTTCATCGAGAAGCCGGCATGCCCAGGCGGCCGGAACTCGTGAGCCACTCTCCCAGTGCTGGACGAGAACGGTTGATACTCCCAGCAGCTTCGCAAAAATCGCTTGGCTCACGCCGAGCTTGGTCCGAGTCTGGCGGACGCTCGTGGCACTATATTTTAACGGCGCATTCGGAACGATCACAGTCCGGACAGTGAAGTGGGATTCCAGCGACTCTCCGGCTCGCAGGACATCGCGCAATTCGGTAAGGGCTTGAATGATCTCCCGGCCGGCGGAGGTTCCGCGCCGTTTCTGTCGATGTTTTTTGGTTTGCTTGGTTTTTCTGATCATGGCTTCGATCCTTCACGCAGCGTCAGATCGATCTCGTCCAGCAAGTCCTTTGCAGCCCGCCGCTCGCTTGCCGTCAGGTTCGCCTGCTTGTTCTTCGCGAACAGGGCAACCAGGAATACCAGTCCGTATTCCGCCCGCACCGCATAGCAAACTCGCATGGCGCCACTTTTGCCACGATGCCAGGATGGCGGCGCGAAGCGAGCCTTTCGCAGCCCACCCGTACCCTGCATAACGTCTCCAGCGCTCGGTCGCTCGCCAATCCGTTGCTCCAGGGCTTGAAGATCCTCATCAGTCAAGCGTGCCGTTCGCCACCTCTGCACGAACGGCTTGAGCTGAACAAACGAGAATCGCATCCGAATTCATGTTATTGTACCAGGTACAATAGTCAAGGCGCCTCGGCCCCCTTGCGTTTCGCCACCGCCCCGAAGGCTTCCTCGGCGGCATCGATGGTTTGCTCGATGATCTTGTCGGTGTGGGCGAGGCTGACGAACATCGCTTCATATTGCGAGGGGGCGAGGTAGACGCCGGCGTCGAGCATGGCATGGAAAAACGCGGCAAACGCCTGCGTGTCTCCCGACGTTGCCTCGGCGAAATTCGTGACCGTCTTGCCCTGCTCCTTGACGAAGAAAGGCGTGAGCATCGAGCCGACGCGGTTGAGCGCGATTGGGACGCCGGCCTTGGACGCCGCGTCGATCAGGCCCTCAGCCAGCATGGCGCTGCGCCGCTCGAGGGCTTCGTAGCAACCGCCCTCCTGGAGGATTTCCAGCGTGGCGATGCCCCCGGCCATGGCCAGCGGGTTGCCGCTGAGCGTGCCGGCCTGATAGACGCTGCCCGCCGGGCTGACCAGCTCCATGAGGTTTTTCGCCCCGGCGTAGGCGGCGCAAGGGAGGCCGCCGCCGATCACTTTGCCCAGGCACGTCAGGTCGGGCTTCACGTCGAATCGCACTTGCGCCCCACCCCATGCTACGCGAAAGCCGGTCATCACTTCGTCGAATATCAACAGCGCACCGTGTGCGTCGCACAGTTTGCGCAGCCCCAGGAGATAACCGTCGGCGGGCGGCACGACGCCCATGTTTCCCGCGACCGGCTCGACAAGAAACGCCGCAATCTTGCCCGCATGGGCCTCGAACAGTTCCTGGGCCGCCCACAGGTCGTTATATGGGGCCACAAGCGTGCAGGCGGCGACCGCTTGCGGAATGCCGGGGCTGCTGGGCACGCCCAGCGTCAGCGCGCCGCTGCCGGCCAATACCAATAGCCCGTCGACGTGCCCGTGATAGCAGCCGATGCACTTGACGATCAGATCGCGGCCGGTGGCGGCGCGGGCCAGCCGGATCGCGCTCATCGTCGCTTCCGTCCCGCTGTTGACGAACCGCACCATGTCGACGCCCGGCAGCGCCGACACGATCATCGACGCCAGCTGCGTTTCCGATTCGGTCGGCGCGCCGAAGCTGGTGCCGCGGCCGATCGCCTTGGACAACGCAGCGACAACCCGTTCATTGGCATGGCCCGCGATCAGCGGCCCATAGCTGCCGACGTAATCGATATAGGTATTCCCATCGATATCCGTGAGGTGCGGCCCCTCGCCCTCGCGGATAAAGACCGGCATCCCCCCCACGGCCTTGAACGCCCGCACCGGCGAGCTCACCCCGCCGGGCATCACCCGGCGGGCCTTGAGAAACGCGGCTTCGGAATCGGCACGGGTGTTCTTCTTGCTACGATCGGCCATGAAATCCTATGTCGCGAGGCAGGCGGCGATCTTAGATCGAGCCGGCGCGGAGGGCAACGCCGGTCAAGGACGCCCGACATGCAGGAGATTCGGTGACTGGAACACCAATGGTGGAACGTCACCGCGCTTCAGTCTCACCCATTTTCCGCAGCCTCATCGCCGCTGATCTCACCCTGGTCAGCGGAGCTCGTGGCCGCGTCGGCGCCGCCGCCAATGCCGGTGGTGGCGGCATCGCCGCCGGAGCGATCGAAAGTCGAGCCCCTCACGATCTCCGGCGCGATCCCGTGCGTTCCCGCGGGAAGCTCGTTCTCGCCTTTGGCCGGCGGGCCACTCGCAAACGCCCCGCTGCCTCCCTCGGTGATATCTGGACCCTGGGTACGGCCAGACGCGGGCCGCACGGCTATTCCTCCCTTGTGGTCGAGGCCGATGAAGTCGGTATCGAGGTCGCCCCCGCTGCCAGTGCCCGGCCGCCCCGGTGCATGGCCGACACCGCTGGTTCGGGTGCCGCTGGCGCCGCTGCGCATGGGCCCGGTCCCCTGCTCCGGCCCTTTGTCGCGGCCGCCAATCGGCTGCGGCGCTTTGGCTTTCGCCGCGGGTATGCCAAAGTCGAGCTTGCCGCCAATTTCACGGTCGGCGGCGCGGTCGCTGCCGACTTTTCCGCCGCCGCGAGCATTGCTCTTTCTCGATTGGCCCTTCTTGTCCGAGGCGCTGCGCCGGGATGCCATATAATGTCTCCTTTCGAGGTCAGGTGCGGAGATATGAGTAAAGCGCATGCCGGTCCTGCGGAAATTGCAAAGCCGCGGGACCCAACCCAAAATCCCTCCATGCAGGACGGACGGCCGGCTGGAAGATCGCTTTTGGCGCGGGAGGGAATTGTTCGGGTCGCCGTCGCCGGCAGCATCCTTCTGGTCCTTGTAATGATGGCGCTGCTCTGGCAGCACTGGAGCAGCGTCCGCGAGCCAACGACCGCCATTCTGGTTCACGGGGATCCTTCGCTGGACGGCGCGCGCATCACCGTCGAGTCCGCCGACGATCCGGCCGAGCCCAGGGTCAACGTGACGCTCGGGCAGGAGCGAAAATTCGACCCGGCGATCTTCCGCTATCCGGGGCAGTACAATGTCACGATCCAATATCCCGGATCAGGCCCCAGCGTCACCTACGTCGTCACCGTCGACCACCGCCGCGGCGCCATCATCGATCTCCCGACCACCGTGACGGTCAACGCGCAGCCCGGCGACAAAGTCATCCTCACCAACAGCGACGGCGCCTCTCAGACCGCCAGCCTCGACAGCAAAAGTACCCGCGCCACGTTTCTCTTGATGCCCGGCCGATACATTCTGGTCCGCACGCGCGGCGCCGCGCCCCTGCCCCCGCAGGAACTCGTCATCGAGCCCCACACTCCCCGCCAGATCGATCTGCCGAGGATGGAGTGAATTGAGCAGTAGCAGGCACGCTCCGCGTGCCGTCGCCGTTGCAACTTGCTGACGGCACGCGGAGCGTGCCTGCTACGCTGTCTTCCATGTCCCGTCTTCGGTATTCTCACCACCCATGCCCCCTCGCCCCATCGTGCTCGTGACCGAAGCGTATGACCCGTCGCCGCTGCAATGGCTCAGGCAACGGGTGGAGATGATCGAGTCCACGCCGGACGATCCTTCGCTGGCGGCGCATCTGGCCCGCGCCGAGGGATTGCTCGTTCGCACGTACACCAAGGTCAACGAAAACCTGCTTTCACAGGCGCCGAAGCTGCGGGTCGTGGGACGGGGCGGCGTGGGGCTGGAAAACATCGATGTGGCGGCGTGCCGCCGTCGCGGAATCGAAGTCGTCTATACGCCGGACGCCAACACCCTGGCCGTCGGCGATTTCGTCTTCGGGCTGGCCCTACAGCTCGTACGCCAATGGATGTATTTCCGAGAGCAAATCATCGAGGCCGGGGAATTTAAGCGCGTGCGCGACACGCTTCGCGGCCGGCAGCTCAACGAATTGACGCTCGGCATTCTCGGAATGGGCCGCGTGGGTCGAAGAGTTGGACACGTCGCGACACACGGGTTCGGCATGCGCGTGCTCTATAACGACATTCAGGACGTTCGCCACCTGCTCGATTTTCCCGCCACCTCGGTCGACAAGCCGACTCTCTATCGCACGGTCGATATCCTGAGCCTTCACGTCGACATGCGTCCCGGCAACGAGCACCTGGTCGGCCGCGAGCAGCTCGACCTGATGAAGCCGGACGCGGTCCTGATCAACACCAGCCGCGGCGAAGTGCTCGACGCCCAGGCCCTGGCGGACGCGATCCGCAGCAAGCGCCTGGCCGGCGCCGCGCTGGACGTCTTCTACCCCGAGCCCCCCAAGCCCGGTTTTCCGCTATTGGGCCTCGACAACGTGCTGCTCACGCCGCACATCGCCGCACGCACGCACACGGCCATGGAGAATATGAGCTGGGTCGTCCGCGACGTGATGGCCGTTCTCGAAGGCAACCGACCGCGCTACCCCGCCCCGCCGGGCAAATAACTGAGGTGGCATACGTGTTGCACACCACTTCGCGTCTTTCAATCTGTGCTGGAAGTATTCGGCACGGATTGGAGAAGAGAAGCCCGCTGTCGCTCCCCCGATCCGGTTTGTTTTGGATGAGGGGTGAGTTCGCACAGCGGGACTTCTTTGCGCTCTAATTGGGCGGTTTCGCCTTTCGGAGGTGGCATTTCTCGTGGCACGGGTTTCTAACCCGTGCGTCAGTGAAGTCGTTCAACCGACGTCGGTCTTGGTGTGGGAGAACCAACTTGCCTTGCCGAATTGTTGCGCGCCGAGGCGTGCGATCAAGCTCGCTGTGCGCGTCCGGGAGCGGCGCCGGGCTCATGGCGTCGGTTGCGCGAGAATAAGGGCCCAGTCGTGGTCGATACCCTGCGGAGGTGGGACGCGCAAGATACCCTCTTCGTCGGGCTCGCCGAAAGTCGCCTCCTTCGTCAAGCACGAGACCGGGTCGACCAATTGTCCCCAGACGCGGAGGTGGGGCCGCAGTTTGTTGAGTACGATCGCTTCGGGGACGGGCACGTAGACGATGCGGACCGCGCCGGGAATTCCAGCTGCATATGGAACCAGGAACTTGTCGCTCGTCGGCTTCGCGAATTCCGCCCACTCGGGGTGCGGCTCGAACTTCTCAAAGTGATATTCCCGCAGCAGTTTCCCCGCGAAGCCGACCTGCTCGGAGCCGGGAAGGCGCATCGCCTGGTCCCAGGGGATGGGACCGTAGGTCCCGCCGTGCGGGGATTTACCGTACGGATCCCCTTCACGGTTGAGCTGCCAGATGCCGTTGGCTCCGTAAGTGTGCCCGCCTGCGCCGCTGAGCAGGCAAGCCCAGCACATGAGGCGCGGAACTTCCGCGGGAATTCGCCCGAGCAGCGCCTCATAGGCGACTTCGCCGTTCACGACCGGCGTCGGAGGATCGAGCGCCAGTGACGCGCGAAGCGTCGAGATGGTGGGCGCGAGCACCCCGCGGCCGCCGTGCCCCGTCTGGAGCATGTCGAAATCGAGCAGCTCCTCTTTCTCCTTCGCCACATCGCGCAGGACCATGCGAGCACTGAGCGGCGGGATCCCCGTCGGATGCGCCGTGATCGGCCGGCTAAAAGCGTTCACGCCGCGGAAATAGCGAATGACCTCCACCCACTCTTTCGCCTGCTCGGCGTCGATCCGCGGAAAGCCCTTCGAGAGGTACCACGGCAGATCGAACTCCCCCGCCGCACACCACACCACCGGCAGCGCCCCCCACCGCGCCGCCAGGTAGCGCAGGTGCTGCTTCATCTTCTTCTCCCCCAGCCACGGCAGGTGATATCCCCAGGCGCCGACAATGCACGGCACAAACCCGTGCTCCACCAGGTACTCGATCCGCTTGTCCGCGGCGTCGAAATACTCCGGCCGGACGCGGGAATAATCCTTCTCCCACGGAAACCCGGCCTCGTTTGCCCCACGCGGATCAAACGCCCCCTGGTCCGGATAAAGCCCGGCGACAATCTGAATTACATTGAACCCCTTCTTTTGCCGGTCCTCCACCAGCGTCGCGAACTCATCGGGAAAAACCAATCGCTTCGACAACCCCATCCACCACGTATCCCCGATCCAAAGGAACGGCGTCCCATCCGTGTGCTCGAAATGCCGGTGATCAGCAGCAATGTGGATCGGGCCGTGCAGGTACAGCGGATTGGTCCCGGTATACGGGACAACTTCGACTTTGCCCCTGACACCATTGAGCCCGGCGTCCGTGGCATCGGAGCATTCGGTGCGATAGGTATGCGTTCCGACAACGCCGGAGGCGTACCGCACTTTCCACACGTTCCCGCCCGCCCAGAACGCAGGAACACGACGGACGGCGCCACTGGGGTCGGTGAAGCTCACGTCCAGCGTGAGATCGTTGAAAGGATCGGTTTGTGTCTTGATCGACCTGAAATCAAGTTCCAGCGCGACGTTTGCGCGCGTCGCGCCGGGAATTGCGCCCCAAGCCACGGCATTGGCACGGGCAAGTAATGATAAACCGATGAGTCCGACCGAGAGGCCGAAGCGAATGTGCGTGTTTGTGTTACGCAACCGATTTCCGTTTCACAACGCCGGACCAAAAAGCCTTTGGATCAGCCCGCACCTGCTCCAACAGGCGGCAGACAACGGGTGCCGGTTTGCGGATTCCATATTCCCAGTGCTTCACCAAATCGCGACTCACTCCCAGCAGGGACGCGAACAGTTCCTGGCTTACGCCAAGGCGCACCCGAAGAGCCTTGATGTCGCGAGCGCTGAATTTCGACGGTTCGACGATCTCCACCTCGCGTATCGAAAGCTTTGAGAAATCGCCCGTGTCAGCCGCGTACTCCAACTCTGCCAATGCCGCCAAGAGGCGGCGCCCGGCGGCATTGGTCTTCACATCCCTCCGCTTGAGCTTTTTCTGCTTCACCTGCTTCATACTCAGCTCCTTTCGCTCAGTAAGCGTCGCCGGAAGGCTTCCACGGCACGACGGGCCGCCATCTTACCTGCCGCGGACAAGTTCACCTTTTCATTCTTCGCGAAGAGTTCGACCAGAAGGCAGTGCCCGAATTCCGTGTATGCCACGTAGCACACCCGAGTCGCGCCGCTTTTGCCTGTATGCCACGACGGCGGCGCAAAACGAATCTTCCGAAGACCGCCGGTCCCCTGCATAACCACACCGGCCTCGGGCCTCTCCATAATCAACCATTCCAGTGCTTGCAGGTCATCATCCGTCAATCGAAGCCGTCGCCACTGTGTGTCAAACGCCACCGTCTGACCAAATGTGAGCCGCATTTCAGGCTATGGTACTATGTACCTCATCCGGAGGCAAATCTGTGCGATGATTTTGATCGGAAAAGCTTGGACGCGCGCCGGCGGGAGAATCGAAGGAGGAGGCGTTTCAGCCTATTTCGCTGCCGAGTTCTGTCCCTGTTGTTTCTGCGCCTGCTCGATGAGCTTCTGCTGCGCTTCCTTCTGGTCGTCGGGATCGTACGGCACCCAGCAGCTTCGCGGCAGCGCCTGGAGGAGGTTCTTGGCCTGGAGGACCTTTTGATCGTCCGGCATTCCCTGTGACGCTCCGACGGCGGCGCGCTTGTACTGATTGAACTGCTCCTGCGTGGCGATGTTGTCCTTGCGCAACTGCGCCACCCGCGCGGGATCCAGCGCCTTGACGCGTTTTTCCGCCGCCTCAACCCGGCTGGCCAGGGTCGGATGGTCGCTGGCGATCGCCGGGGTCTTGTCATAGCCGGCGGCGATCATGTCCTTGAAGAAATCCGCAAAATGCTCCGGCGGCCAGCCGGCCCGGGTGTAAAACCGCAAGCCGTATTCATCCGCCTGGGCTTCATCGTCGCGGGTGAATCCCATGTCGATGAACCCGCCGCCCGCCTGCGTGAGCGACGATGCGGCCTGGGCGTATTGGGCCCCATTTGCCTGCCCGCCGTAGACGTAGCCGGCGCCCGTGGCGGCGAGCGAAACCATCGCCAGCGCCTCCTGCCGCCCGGTCCCCTTCTGCACGTGCCGGCAATAGATATGGCCGTACTCGTGGGCCATCACCGCCGCCAGCTCGTCCTCGTTTTTGCACATCTGGAACAGGGCGTTGTAGATGTAGACGTAGTGCCCGCCGGTCGTGAAGGCGTTGATCGTCTTGCTGTTGACCAGCTCCCAGTGCAGGTCCTGAAACATCCAGGAGTTGTCCTTCTCTTTGAAGTGCGACTTCGGCCCCACGCCCTCCTTATCGAACTGCTTTGCCGCGGCGACGATGCGATCGCCGATCTGCTGGAGATAGGCGATGTTTTGCGCCTCGCGAATCTCCGCCGGCTGAAGCCCGCTGTTGAACGCCGACGCCTGCTGAATGACCTGCTTGTCGCTGGCGACGCACCCGCCGGAGATCGCGATGAGCGGGATCGCGCAAATAACGAAAGCCGCTTGACTCCTGATGACGTGGTGATTCATGGCCGCTCCTCTTCTTGCCGGAGAAGATGATTACACATTCGGGGGGCGGGTGGCAACGGCGGATCGCCTGATCGGTTGCCCGAGCGTTCGAGGAATCTGGTCAAGCCGGAACTTCGTAATCGAGTCTGCCTTGAATTGACGCGGCGAACTCGATTCCGAAGGAGGACGCGGGCATTGTTTAGCAAAAATATGATAAATGGCATACAGCAATATATTGTTAAACGCAGTGCCATTTTAGGCCACTTTAGGCCACTCACCAGGTGAGGGTGGCGGAGCGGGAGCCGAGGCCCGGACGAGGGAACGATGCTGAGCGCTGATTGCTGAATGGGCGCGGCTACCGAAGCGGAACGAATCTGAGCGGAGCAATTCGATAAATGGCGCGGTTTGGCGCCGTTTGGCGCCGTTTGGCGCGGTGTGGCCGAAATCGAGGAAGCAGTCGGTGGGCGTCGGCGTCACCCTTTGCCGTTCACCATCGCCCGGGCCTGATCGTAGATCTGGACGCACTGTCGGGCCGCGTCGACCCAACTGAGGCGGCGGACCTCGAACGAGCCGTGCTGGCGGAGGGTGCTGGCCAGCGGCGGGTGCTTCAGAACCGCGATGATCTTGTTGGCCATCTCGTTGATGTCCCAGAAATCGACCTTCAGCGCGTGCGTCAGCACTTCGCTCACCCCGGATTGCTTGGAGATGATGACCGGCACGTCGTGGCTCATGGCCTCCAGCGGCGCGATGCCGAAGGGCTCGCTGACCGATGGCATCACATACAAATCCGCCATCTTGAAGACTTTCTCGACGTCAGGCCCGCGCAGAAACCCGGTGAACAGGACCTTGTGGCCGATGCCCATCGACGCCGCCATCTCGATGGTCCGGCGGATCATGTCGCCCGAGCCGGCCATCACGAACTTCACGTTGTCCATCACCTCCAGCACCTTCTTGGCCGCGGCCAGGAAATACTCCGGGCCCTTCTGCATGGTGATGCGGCCGAGGAACAGGACGATCTTTTCGTCCTTGTGGATCGAGTATTTCTCCTCGTCAAAGCCGTTGGCGCTGGGCTCGATGGCGTTGTAGACGACCTCGACTTTTCCCGGATCGATGCCGTATTGATGGGTGATCTGGTTCTTGGTGAGGTAGCTGACGGCGATGATCTTGAGGGCGCCGTGCATGCCGCGGCGTTCGACGTCGTAGATCCGCTGGTCGATGTTCGTGCCGCTGCGGTCGAACTCGGTGGAGTGGACATGAACGACCAGCGGCACGCCCTTTAGTGCGCTAACCGCGAGGCCGGCCGGAAAGGTCATCCAGTCATGAGCATGGACGACATCAAAACTTTCCTGGCGCGCGATTTCGCTTGCTAAAAGCGCGTACCGCTGGATTTCCGCGAACATGTCGCCGGCGTAGGGCGAGGTCGCCGCCCCACCGGGACCGACCGGGGTCAGCGGCGCCGGCTGGGTCGCCGGCTCGGTCGTTTCGGCCTGGGCCGCTTTGGCGGCGCGTTCTTCCTGCCGCTTCTTGTAATCGGCCGGCGTGTTATACGTACTGCTCAACGCCGCATTGACCGTGCGAAATGTCACATGATCGAATTCATCCAGTCGAAACTCGGTGCTGGGCGAAGCCAGCGGCGAGCCAGGCCGCGGGCTCACCAGCCGCACATGTGTCGAGAACGGCGTCGAAACCGGGCGCGGCAGAACGAACATGATGTCCGTTCCGATGCCGCTCATCGCCTTGGTCAGACCGTAGCATGCCGTCCCCAAACCGCCGCTGATGAATGGTGGAAACTCCCACCCGAGCATGAACACGCGCATTGAATACTGCTCTTTCACCCGGGACCAGACTCGACTCCCCGGACAGATGATTCTAGACAACCTCTGTTGTCAGAGCAGCGCCCTCAGGAATTGAAAGCCCACACTGACAGGCGGTTCGTTGGCTCCAACATGGCGGTCAGGGCCTCACGCAGCCGGCGCGAACCAGCATGTTCCGAGGAAATTCCGACCTTACCGGACGGCAAGGCCACCACGACGACCGATCGAAAAAACTCACCCGACTCCATCCGGCGAGGCGTCGCGCACTTGGCTGTGCGACAAGTTAAAGTTCCCCATCCTGTCTTGTCAATATCTCCGACAGACATTCCCGTTGTTCCGTCGTCGCCGCCATTTATGTCCGATCGGGTGTGCGTCAGGAAGATTTGTGGCGACGACGCGATCCGGGTAAATTGAAGGATCGTGGAACAGGCCGTACCGCTGATTTACACGCGAAGCGCGGAAGCGAGGCTGCTTCCCGCTCGCGGTCGCCTGGCGGCAATGGGAATCGCAATCGGGTGTCTGGTTCCGCTGGTCGTGGCGGCGAGGCTCCAGCCCAGCGCCGCCGGCTTCGCAACGCATACCCAACTGGGCCTACAGGAATGTGCATTCCTCCAGCGGACGGGATTGCCCTGCCCGAGTTGCGGAATGACGACGAGCTGGGCTTGGTTCGTTCGCGGCAACCTGGTCGCCAGCCTCTATGTTCAGCCGATGGGAACGGTGCTGGCGGTTATCACCGTCGCGGGCGTTTGGGTGGGATTCTACGTCGCCATCATCGGGCGACCGGTTTATCGACTGCTTCGTCTGCTGCCCGGCCGATATTACTTTGTGCCCCTGCTTAGCTTTGCCATCCTCGCCTGGGGCTGGAAGATATACATCCACCTGGCGGGCGTGGATGGATGGCGCTGAGCAAAGAAAAAACGGATAGGAGACAGAAGACCGGAGACGCGGCGCGTTAATTCCCATCTGTCTTCTGACTCCTGTCTTCTAACTTCTTCAAGGATCGACACCATGATTCCCCACCGAACGGCCCTCATTCGCGGCGCGATTGTGCTGCTGGCGGCGGTCCTGACCTCCGGGTGCGTGTTCCTGGGCCTGGCGGCTTATGTCGCGCCGCACCCCAAGATTGACGCCAGCTACAAAGGGCTCCAGAAGAAGCGCGTCGCCGTCATGGTCTGGACCGATCGCGCCATGGCCATCGACTGGCCGAATTTGCAGCTGGATCTGTCCCGCGGCATCCAGAGCCGGCTCCAGGCGCAGGCCGCTGACAAAGATCATCCAAAGGAATTGGAAGGGACGACGTTCGCCGCCCCCGAATCC
>DATHPP010000132.1:0-7455 GCA_035483795.1 Tepidisphaeraceae bacterium
GTGGTGGTCTTGGAGTTCCCGGTCCGCCGCAAGGATATGTGCGGCGTAGAAGTACGCTTCGGAACGTTTCAGCAGCCCGTCCGCCTCCGCCCGCGCCGCCGCTTCGCGCGTGAGTGCCTGCTGGGTGTTCCGCCATGACTCCTCGGTCTTGCGCCGGGCCTCTTTTAGCCGCCACGCATACGGCAGCGCGACCGCCAGGGCGACGACGGCGAGCACTGCAACCAGTCCCGTTCCTGCGACCGCCGCCGCCGCGGGATGTCGCCGTATCCATTTGAGGGTCCGCTCCGCCGTCCGCGCGGGTCGAGCCAGAATTGGCTCGTCTTTGAGCCAGTGCCCCAGGTCATCCGCCAAGTCCTTTGCCGAGCCGTACCGTTTCTGCGGGTCCTTCTGGAGGCATTTGAGGCAGATCGTCTCCAAGTCCCGGCGGACTCGCGAGTTTACTGACGATAGCCGCAGCGGCTCGCGCTCGCGCACCTGCCCGAGGGTCTCCAGCACCGTGTCCGCCCGGAAGGGTGGCTGGCCAGTCAGTAGCTCGTACAGGATTGCTCCCAGGCTGTATATGTCGACTGCGGTGGTCAGTTCTTTTTCCGACCGCGCCTGTTCGGGGGCCATGTAGCAGGGGGTGCCCACGATGGTCCCTGCTAACGTCAGATGAGAATCGGCCGTGAGCCGACGGGCGAGCCCCAGGTCCGTCACCTGCGGTTCGCCGACTGCGTCAAGCAGGATGTTCCCGGGCTTGAGATCCCGGTGCAGGATTCCATGCTGGTGAGCGTAGTGCACAGCATGGGAGACGGTGGCCATGAGTCGGGCGGCGGCACGGTGATCATTGGTGAACCGCGGAATCTGCTGTGCCAACCGTCCGCCCTCGACCAGCTTCATGCTGTAGTAGTGATGGCCCTTGTACTGGCCCACCTCGTAGATGGGAACGATGTTGGGATGTTCGAGGTTGGCCGCGTTTTCCGCTTCAATGCGGAACCGCTGCACGTCGGCGGCGGACGCGAATTCGCCGGCGAGAATCATCTTCACCGCGACGACCCGGTTCAGGCTGATCTGCCGGGCCTTGTAGACGATCCCCATTCCGCCGCGGGCGATCTCCTCCAGGAGTTCGTAGTCCCCGAAATACGGCAGATGAGTGCCCGTGGCGACGGCCGTGGTCCCGGCCTGCGTCGCGACATCTCCGGTCGGATCGTCGTTGCTCACGGGCACCCAGGGCCGAGCCGCCCGCTCGAATAGGGATTGGTTCTCAAAGAACTCTCTCATGTCCACAGCGAACTGCGGGTAGCGAGCAAGGAACTCCTTGCGGTCCGGCTCACGTCCCGCATCGACGGCCTGAAGGTATTCCGCCAGCACCTGCTCCAGGCGATCGTCTCTGGAAGTTTCATCGGGGCGGTCTTCGGGCATCACGATGTTCTCGAGATCGGGTACTCACTTGCCAACAGGCGGCACGAGGGTACGCCAAATCCTGACAGTTCCGTCGGCCGACGCGGACGCCAGAGTTTGGCCATCGGGGCTGAATGCCAACCCGTAGATCGTGCTTTGATGGCCGTGAAGCCGTAAGACTTCTCTCCGGTAGATTGTGTCCCACAAGGTGACGTCGCTCGGACCAACCAATTGCCCTCCCCAAAAGCCTCCGCCCGAGGCCACCCGACTGCCATCGGGGCTAATGGCCACGCAAAAGACGCATGCCAGCCCCGGCCAATCACAGAGTGCCTCCCCAGTTCGCGTGTCCCAGACTTGAACGCGGCCGCGCGTTTCGCCCGGGGCCGTAGCGGGTTTGTCGCGCTGGTAGTACCCGGCCCCGCTTGCGAGACGATTCCCATCCTTATTGAACGAGAGGCCCCACACACAGAACGGCTCAGTTACCATCGTATGAACAAGGCGACCGGTCTTGAGATCCCAAAGGTTGATGTGACCGGAACGACCAGAGAAATGGCCGCCTCCTGCCGCGAGCCACCGGCCGTCCGGGCTGAACGCGACCGCGTAGACACCACGGTCGTCTTTGAGACGCCGTAGTTGCTCCCCCGAGCTCAGGTCCCAGATCAACACCCCACTTGAGGCGATTTGTGAGCCGTCCGGACTGAAGGCGACACCGTAGGACCCGCCGTTCAGGTGGACGGCATTGCCGCTTTTGATATTCCGGACAGCAACACCATCTCGATTGCCGATCGCCACCCGCGACCCATCGGGGCTGAACGCCAAGCGCGCAAACCGGGTCGATCCCACTTGCAGGTTCTCGTACGGGCCGGTTCCGTTGCGGATGAAGAGACCTTGACTGCTCACTACTGCCAGCTTGCTGCCGTCCACGTTGAACGCCAGATCGGTGCAGAAACCGAGGTCCCGGGATACCTCGGCCTCGGGGTTCCATTGCGTATGCCAGATCTTGGCTGCCTTGTCAGCCCCGCCGGAGATCACTCGCTGTCCGTCGGGCAGAAAAGCGGCAGTGAAGACCGGACCACGGTGCCCGCGACATACCAGCAACTGCTCGCCCGTCCGGGCGTCCCAGACCCGAATGGTGGAATCGGCGCTTGCGGAAACGAGGCGGCTGCCCTCGCGGTTGGCGGCGACGCACAGGACGCTGCCGGAATGGCCCCAAAACGTTGCGTCTACCCGACCCGCCTTCAGGCCCCAAAGCCGAATGGTCCTGTCGCTGTGGGCTGAGGCGAGTTGGTCGGCGGAGGTAAAGGCCACCGCCCAGATGACGCCCGCGTGTTCACCGAAGGTCGAGGCGATCATCGACTCGCTCCGGAGATCCCACAGCTTGATCTCGCCCGACTTTTCTGGAGCTGTTAAGTTGCTCTGATCCGGGGTCGCTGGTTCGCCGCTGCAAGAGGCTAGGCGGTGACCGTCGGGGCTGAATGTCACGCCGTTGATGCGTTGGGTGTGCCCCCCGAGTGAACGAGCAAGCGATCGGGTGTCTAAATCCCAGACTCTAACAATCTTACTGGGAGTACCCCAAGCCAGCCATCGGTTGTCCGGGCTCAAAGCCAGGCAGGTAGCATGCTCACCACTCAGCTCCGTGATCGGATTGCCCAGCCGGTCCCACACTCGGATCACTCCGTCGGCATAAGCCACTGCCCATCGCGAGCCCGCGGTGCTGAACGCGACAGCAATCACCGAGGTGGTCTGTGACCTACAGAAGCTGAACAACGTTCGATCCTCGATTCCGCTGTCGGTGCGCCAGGCCCTCATCACACCGGCGGCGCTGAGCGTGAGAAATACATTTCCATCGGGGTCGGGTACGACGCTGCGGACGGCATCCGGATGTGTGACGGATACGAGTTCGGAATGGCAAAGTGCTCTGAGGTGGTACCATTCCCACTGGCGTAGGGAAGGTTGGCACTCGTCCAGGATCCGCTCGGCGTGGCCTACATCGTTGGCCGACCACTCTCGCTCGGCCCAGCCGATCTGATTCAGGTAGCTTGCGTTGCTGGCATCGGCCAGAGCAATCTGCTTGGCTGCTAAGGCAGACCGTGCGACGTCCAGCGCCTGCTCAGCGATCGCGCGGCTCTTGCTCTCGGCTTCGCGAGCCTTGCCGGCATCGGCAAGAGCGATCTGCTTGGCGCCCAACGCGGCCTTAAGGCGCATGCTGTACGGCCAGGCGATCGCCGCCACGATGAGCCCTAGAAATCCGACGGCGCTCATCGCAACCAGCGCCGCGATAGCCGGCCTGCGGATGACCCACTTGATCACCCGGTGCAAGCGACCGGTCGGCCGCGCTCGGATCGGCTCGCCACGCAGCCAACGTTCCAGGTCTTCGGCCATCGCCTCGGCAGAGCCGTACCGCTCGCTCGGCTGCTTCCGGAGACACTTGAGGCAGATCGTCTCCAGGTCGCGATTGACCGGTTTGTCGTGAGCGCTGGGACGCCGCGGCTCTTGTTCTCGCACCAGCCGCAGCGTCTCCAGCGGAGTGTCGCTCTGGAACGGCGGCGAGCCGGTCAGCAGCTCGTACAGGATCGCCCCCAAGCTGTAGACGTCGACTGCGGTCGTCGCCGATTTGCTCGACGACGCCTGCTCCGGGGCCATGTAACTGGGGGTTCCGAGGATCGCGCCTGAGACAGTAATGCCACCTTCACGCTCGATCATGCGGGCGAGCCCGAAATCGGCGATCTGCGGCTGCCCATCTGTATCGAGCAGGATGTTGCTGGACTTCAAATCGCGGTGAAGGACGCCATGCTGGTGTGCATAGTGGACGGCCCGCGCTGCGGTCGCGATCAGCCGAGCGCCGGATCGCGGGTCCTGGACCAGCCGCGGGACTTGAGCCGCCAGACTTCCGCCCGCGACCAGCTTCATGGTGAAAAAGCTGCGGCCCTGGTGTCGGCCGGCTTCGTAGATCGGGACGATGTTGGGGTGGTCCAGCCGTGCGGCGTTCTCGGCCTCGATCTCGAACCGCCTGATATCCTCGCCCCGGGCGAAATGCCCCGCCAGAATCATCTTGAGTGCGACGGTGCGGCTGAGCCGGACGTGTCGCGCCTTGTAAACGACGCCCATCCCGCCGAATCCGACTCGCTCCAGCAGCTCGTACTCGCCGAACCACTGTGCTCCCGCCTCCGTCGCGGCGGGATCTGCTGGGTCAGGCTCAACGCAAGGGGCAAACGGTCGTGCCGTGTTTTCAAACCACTCGCGGTGCTGGAAAAAGTCGTTGAGTTCCTGGGCGAACTCGGAATGGCCGGCGATGAACGCCGATCGTTCGGGCTCTTTCCCCGATTCGGCTGACCGCAGGTACTGGGCCAGGATCTCGTCCAGCCGGGCTTCACGCTCGGATTCCAGGCGCGGGCTGCTCATGGCGCCTCCTCGGCAGGTGCGTCGCAAAGCTGATCGCGCAGTTGCTTGAGCGCCCGCTTGAGCAGCCCGGCCACCGCGGCGGGGGTGCGCGACATCTGTGTCGCAATTTCTGCCAGCGGCATCCTGTGCCAGTATTGCATCACCAGGGCTTCACGCTGGGCTTCGGGCAGATTGGCCATTGCGTCGGCCAGTTGAACCGCCCGCTCCTCGCGATCCAGATGGTCGCCCGGGGAAGACTGATCTGCTGCCAGCAGCCCACCCAGGCGCACGGACGACTGGTTGACCGATGCCTCCAGCGAACGCTGGCGGTGCAGATCGCGCTTCGCGCGAGAAATGTCGCGAAAGGCGTCGGCGAGGTTGTGGGCGAGGATCTGACGCAGCCAGGCGCCTCGATCCGCATGGGTCTGCCCGCGGAACTGCGCCTGTTTTGCGTGGGCTTCCAAAAGTGTCTGCTGAACGACGTCCGAGGCATCCACCCGGCAGCCCAGCCGCGGGTCCAGCTGCGTGCGGGCCAGCAGAATCAGGTACGAGCGGTACCGATCCAGTGACTGCTCGCCCGAAGGGGCCGGTTGCGTCATGACCACACTCGAATTCTCGATTCAGAGCGGGAAGAAATGCGCGATCGATTGTACCCGCTCCCGCGCAACAAAGATGCAATGGACGAAAAGCTACATCGTCAGGGGTAGAAACCAGTCCGAGTAGTACACCCTGCGGGGATGACCCAACACCGCTCGGATGGTTTGGCCGAAGAGCTCCCTCAATCCTTTGAAAGTGATCGTCATGATTCACCTCGTTGGCTTAGGTCCTTGCAGGATTCGACTCACCTCTTCACCCAAGGCGCTGCGGTGACAAGGACAGGGCGCGCGAGATTGGATTATTCTGGATTGGGAAGAAGCGGCAGGGCGGCGAGCGCGCGGACGCGAGGCGGCTGGCGAACAAGATGATCCGGTTACGTCGGCACTGAGCCCAATGGTGATTTTCTCGACCCGAAAATTCCGAGTTGAGAATTCTGCGGCCGCTGATGACCCGATTGCGGAGCCGGGATCAGCCGGTCGCCGTGGCGCCACCGCCCAGTCAAGCGCCGTGTCTTTCCCTCACGACTTCTCTGGCCGGTTTGTCGTCGCGCAAGCCCTTGAACGCTGCCTGCTGGACCTGCGCGCCAGCCGGCCAGCGCCGGTACTCCACCTCCGCGACCAGATCGGGCGAGACGAAAATCGCGTCTTTCTTGGGAACTCGGTCGGCAAACGGGCTGGTCCTGATCGTCCTGGCTGTCAGTTGGCGAGTGAGCGACGCATGCAGCGCGGCGTTGAACCCGGTCCCGACCCCGCCGGCATAACGGAGCCGGCCGTCGCTGTCGTAATAGCCGACCAGCAGGGCACCGACCCGCTCCTGGTTGACGCCCTTTTCCGGGAACCATCCGCCGATGACGAATTCCTGGCCAAAGACGACCTTGATCTTGAGCCAGTTCGGCGAGCGACTCCCGGGCACGTAAGGGCTGTCGAGCCGCTTGGCGACGACCCCTTCGAGGCCGTTCCGTTTGGCGGCGTTCAGCATTGCCTTGCCGTGGTCGACCTGGGCGGGTGAGATCTGCCACCCCGACCCGTCGAGCTTCAAGTCTTCCAGAATCCGCCTTCGGGCGCGGTAAGGCTGGTCGATGACCGATTTACCGCGGAACCAGAGCACGTCAAAGACCACATACCAGACGGGGATCGTTGCCGAGAGCCTGGCGATCTTGGCGGCACCTTCGGCGTGCATTCGGAATTGAAGCTGAGCGAAGCTAGGGCGGCAGTTGGCATCGAGCGCGATGATCTCCCCGTCGAGAACAGCGCCTGAGGAAGGCAGCGCCTTGCCCAGGCCGTGAAGCTCGGGATAGCGGCGCGTGATGTCGAGTTCATTGCGGCTCTGGAGACGGAGCTTTTTGCCGTCCCAGAAACAGACGGCGCGGACGCCGTCCCACTTGAACTCGAAGGCCCACTTGCCGGAATTGCTCGGCAATACGTCGGACGGCACCGCCAGCATCGGCGCGATGCTGCCGGGAATCTGCTGGCGCGGCGCCCGTGGTCGTCGCTTCTGATCGGGCATGACAGCCATTTTATCAGCGTCACTTCGCCGGCCGCCCCACGCCATGAGTGCAACTCACGTACTGCGCCGCCGTGTTCAGGTCCTGTATCGCCACCCGTGACTTTAGCGCGTGTAAGTCAGATCCTCCGGCGGAAACCGAGCGGTTCATTCGCTGATCGGAGCCACTGCGCCGGACTTCCTCTTCGTTCGCGTACTCAATCGGCTCGGCTCTGACGGCTGGCGGTTGATCAACTGCCACGACGACTCGCCGACTGGCGGCGCCCCGATCACCATCTATCTGTTTGAGCGTTGACCCGCGAGCCGGGCCGCGTCGAACAAATCCTGCAACCGGTTCCACCGCGTCGCCTCACGCCACACCGGGTCATCGTCCGGGAATCTGAGGATCTGCATCCGGCCGCACAGTTTGTTGAGGTAGTGGAGTTGCCGGGCCAGCTCGTCGCAGAGCTTCTTCACCTGCTCCGGATTGAGGTTCGTTGAGTCCACGCCGCGATCGTGGCGCCCCTCGGCGCCAGTGACAACGGGGGCGCGGCGGATTCGGTTGGTGAAAAACAGCGAATCAATCGGTGGCGTGGAGGCTGACCGTGAGCCTGC
>DATHPP010000133.1:0-4712 GCA_035483795.1 Tepidisphaeraceae bacterium
GGGCGTGCACCACTCGCGGGCACCTGTTCTCCCCCGGCAATGAGCGTCCTGTTCCGTCTCATCGCTGACGATTGAAACAAAAAACCCCCGAACCTGATGAACTCAGGCCGGGGGTATTTTGGTCACAGTGGTCACAGGAAAATCATGGTCACACGGCGGTCGGTGGTCACACAAGTTGGTCACAAGCCGTTCTCGCGAGGACCAAATCCTCAGAAATCGCCGGGAAATGCAGGGTTTTCCTCGCAGACGGGTCATCGCACCGATCACCTTTACAGTCTGATGGCCTTTGGCTCACCGCCCCGGCGGTGCAACCGCTCGCAGGCGGCGCGAAGGCCGGCGGAATGGGAGAGAGGGGCGAAGCGGTCGAGGGCCAGCAGCATGAGCAATAATCAGCGAAGCGGCTGTATCGCAAAAATTTGTTAAATACAGTGCCATTTCAGGCCACTTTTGCGCATTTTCGGTGACGGCGGTGCTGCCGGACCGGCAACAAGCATGGCGATGTTACAAGATGTTACAAAGTGTTACACTTTTTGAGGCATGTGACACATGGCACTTTTGGCACGTGCCATTTTTTGTGCCAAATTCGCCGAAAAGTGCCACGCTCGCCTTGGCGAGCGAGAACAGTGGAGCGGGAGATCAGTCGAGCAGTTGAAGGGCGAACGTTTTGAACGGAACTGAACGTTTTTCGCGATTTTGGCCGCGGGCGGTGGAAATGGGGTGTGACGCAAATGTCGCGAATGTCGCGGAATGTCGCACTTTTGGGGGGTGGGACAGGTGCGACATTTGTGTGACGCCGGGGGATGTGCTTTCGCCCGCAAACCGACAATCGCCAATGTCCCATAATGTCCCATAATGTCCCCTCCGGCGCGGGGGGACATGGGACATTGGCGCCGCCGCCATGTCGCCAAAGGTCGGATCCGGCCAGTGGCGGCATGCCTGTGACCGGAATCCGGGGGAATTGGCGCGGTTTGGCGCGTGCCACCGCGCCACCCGCTGCGGGCGAGCGACAGCGGTGGAGCAGGAGAGCCGTTGAGCAGTGGACGTGGAATGTCCCACCTGGAACGGGCAGGTTACCTGAGCCGGGTGTCGCTGTTGCTGATGCCGCGGAGGGCGAGGTTGAGGGCGTCGACGTTGCTCGCCAGGCGCTTGGCCTCTGCGACGTCGATGATCTGCTTCTGGAAAAGCTCGGTCAGGTGCTGGTCGAAGCTCTGGCTTCCTGCCTCGCGGTTGCCGACGGCGCCTTTGAGCTTCTCGAACTCGCCTTCGATGATGTATTTCCGCACGAGCGGCGTGGCCATCATGATCTCGACGACCGGCACGCGGCCTTTGCCATCGCGGCGCTTGGCCAGGCGCTGACACACCACCGCCACCAGGTTCAAGCCGAGCTGCGTCTGCTGAAGCTCTTTCTGATCGGGGTCGAACAACGAAACCAGACGCTCGACCGACATCGGAGCGTTGGTGGCGTGCACCGTGGTGTAGACCAGGTGGCCGGTGTCGGCGGCGCGGAGGGCGGTTGTGAGGGAGAACGAATCGCGGATCTCGCCGATCAGGATCGTGTCCGGATCCTGGCGCATCATGGCGCGAAGGGCGTGCTCGTAGCTCTGGGAATCGGTGCCGACTTCCACCTGGCTAACCAGGGCCTTGGCGTTGTCGTGCTGGTACTCGACGGGGTCCTCGACGGTGATAATGCGCTCGGCCCGCGTGTGATTGATCTGGCCGATGATCGAGGCGAGCGTGGTGGATTTGCCGCTGCCGGTCGTGCCGGAGATGACGATCAGGCCGCGATGGACGTCGGCGAGTTTCTCGATTTGCGGGGGAAGATTCAGTTCGTCGAACTTGGGGATCTTGGTCACGATGCGCCGCATCACCACCGCATAGCGCTCGCGGCTATGGAAGATGTTGGTGCGGAATCGGGCGGATTTGTCCGGCATCGGGTAGGCCAGGTCGACCGAGCCGGTCTTCTCCAGGATCTGCCGCTTGTCCTCCATCGGGCACAGTTCCTTGACGAACAGCTCCAACTGCGAGTCGGTCAGCTCGGGGCAGTCGAGGTAGCGGGCGCGCCCGTCGACGCGGATCATCGGGACGGAGCCGGCCTGAAGGTGTACGTCGGAGCCGCCGATCTTGATGGCGGTCTTGAGGAAGTCGAGCAGACTAAGCCGCCGTTCCTCGATATGGATCTGCGGCTGGGGGGATTGACGATCGATCTGGGCGTTCTCGACGATCTGACTGGCCTTGGTTGCCACGCTCATGGTGCAGTATCCTTGGTTGAATCTTGAGGGAAATCCTCAAGAAAAAACACTCGATCAAATGCAGTTCCTGGTTTCCGCAACGATCGCGTGCGGCGGGCTTTGGCACCCCACGACTCGGAGCTCGCTGCATCGCCGGGGAACTGGCTATACAGGAACCGCGGTGCAAGTCATGGAAGACGACAGCCAGAGGATTATCTGCACGTCCCGGCGATTTGGCAATTGGAAAGTTACGAACTCGTCGGGCGGGCGCCGGAACGAAAAATCGGCGCGTAAAAGGCGAAAAACCGGCGCATAAAAAATGTCGGCGGGTGGAAAAGGAGGGGGGGGGCCTTCTCCGGGGATACCGCCGACACCTTCGGATGCTAGCAGGATCGATCCTGCAATACAAGAAAATATATCGCAATCAACAGACTAATTCTCATTCGTGGACTGGAGGCTCCTGATCACCGATCGGACCGCCGGGCGGGGGCTCGTCGCCGCCGGGCGGACGGCGGGCGCCGGCGGGTGGGGGGCCAAGCCGCGGTTCGTCGGGCGGGCTGCCGGGGCCTTGTATTCCAGCTCCGCCGGGTCGTCTGGCGCCGGGAGGCGGTGGGCTGCCGTCTGGCCCAGCCGGTCGAGGCCGCTCGACGGCTCTTTGGTCGATGGCGACTGCCTCGATCGCCTGGTGATCCGAAGCGATGGCGGGCAGCGCAAAGCCGTCCACCGTCAGCTTCTGGCCGACCGTCAGCTTGAGATTGCTGGCGCCGGGGCCGATGTGTACCAGATCCCCTGTGCTCAAAACCGCCCCATCGAGTTCGCCATTTTGCGAATAGTTCAAGTTTTTCACATTGCCCTCTTCGTGCATGAACCGCCGGTCGCCGGGCATGGGAACCTTGATTTCCTTCCCGCTTTCAGCGGAAAGGGAAACCAGTACATAAACCGAATGGTCCGCCCGCGCCGGCAGGGGAAACGCCTTCACCTTGACCTGACTCCCAACCGCAGCCTGCTGGATCACGAGAACCCCCAATCCCGGCGGCACATTCACCTGCACCGTCCGATCGCCGGTCTTCAATATGAAGCCGTCGACATCTCCGCGGGGGCTGAGATTGTAATTGTCGACGGCGCCGCTCAGATCGACGGCGTCGCGCGGCGGAAGCTGAGGCCCGCGAGACGGCGGCTGCATGCGGCCCTGAGGCCGTTGGGGCGGCGCCGGCGGCGCATCGCCCGGGCCGCCTTGGGCCGGTCGGGCGCCCGGAGGACCTTGCGGCGGGCCGACTTGCGCCGATGCGCTCGTGACGCCCAGGCCAATCGCCGCGGCCAGGCCCATTGTCGCCAATGTCAGAATTGGTTTGGATTGTCGTGATACAATTTTCATAGCGTTCTCCTTGAATGTGCCCGATCAGATATTTGTGTCTTGCGCCGCCTGCTGGGCGTATTGCCGCTCGGCCTGGGCGAAAACGATCCGCACGACGCCGACGACCAGCAAAATGAACCCGATCCCCACCGACCCCAGCCCCGCCGTTTGTTCGACCTGCGCCTGATGCCACCGTTCCATCTCCGGATTAGGGCGCGGCGGAGGCGGACGACGCTCCGGCCCCCGCAACCCCTCGTCCGGTTGCGGCGGCGGAGGGGGCGCGTCCACACTCAACCTTGCCTCCGCCTTTGGGATCGGAACCTGCCGACCAAGCCAGAACGAACCGCCGCCCACCACCGCGAGTGCCAACCCCAGCGCAACCATCGTCACCCCCTGACGGATCGACAGCAGCCAGAACGGCGGCGCATCGCTCAGCCGCGTGATCCCCTTCTCCAGCGCCGTCCGCATCAGCACAAATCGATGCTGGTCCTGCTGCCAGCGAAGCACCAGCCATCCTGCCACCAGCAGCACCGCTGCGATGCCGAGGCTGTCTCCGAGGAATTCCGCCAGGGGTCCGGAAATGTGGGGCATGTCTACTCCTGTCATCGTTAGTGTCCATCGGCTTCACCCCGGTTTCAGGAATCCCGAGGTAAACTTTTCTGAAACCGCCTGGTTTGAGCTGGGCACTAACAGGAGTAGAAGACGGATTGATTGACCGCGATGCCGAGATCGAGATTCCGATTGAGCCGTTACGGCGGCGCGAGCCCGCCGCCTTTGCCATGCTTGTCGAACGCCATCAACCGCTTGTGCTGGGGCTTTGCCAATCGATGGGCCTGCGTGGCGCCGACTTGGACGACGCCGCGGCGGAGGTCTTCGCCAATGTCTTTCGCGCGATCCCCGGCTTTGAGGCGCGATCGACGGTGGGGACCTGGGTCTACCGGATTGCGTGCCGCACGATCGGAAGAATGCGCGCCCGAAACCGCCGGGCTGTCGGAAGTGAACTTCCATCCGAGCATCCGGACGCGGGCCAGCCGTCGCCGCTCCGGCAGTCCGAGGATGCCGAGACCTATCAGCGGCTCTGGGACGCGGTGGCCGAGCTGGACGAGCGTGAAGCGATGGCCATAGAGATG
>DATHPP010000134.1:0-3035 GCA_035483795.1 Tepidisphaeraceae bacterium
AATGCTGACCCAAGCGAGTGGGGCCGACCGTCGCTGGCCGTCTCCAGAAATGCGACGCTACCGCGGTCTGCAGTGGCGCTCCCGGCTTCCGCTGCTTGCGGTACGGGGGATACGTGGACCGTGAAGGTGGTCTTGCCGGAGACATCGCCGGCGGGCACAGCCGTCAACGATGTGGTGGTGGCAACGGCGTGAGACTGGCCGAAGGCGGCAGACGCGAGTGCAAGAACGGCAGCGGCAACCGGAAGCGCGCGGAAGGACCGGCGCGAAGACGACGGGGTACTGCACGAAGCTGACTGCAAATCCAAATCCCTCGTTGATCCGAGACGGAGAATACGACCATACCGAAACGGGGTGTAGAGGTATTGTATCCGCGCCGAGCGGGAAATGGCTGGCGAGCCGACTGGTGGTGGCGGCGAGTTCCGCCGGCGGAGCGCCTCTTGGGTAACTCGACCGACCACGTCAGTGTTGCGGCGATTGCGGCTTCCGGGGGGATTCTCGGATGAATCGGGAGCGGGCCTTCCGGCCCGCCGGGCTGGCGCCACCGAGCGGTGCGCCACCGCGACCGCGCTTCCGCGGTACGAGGCGGCCGATGGCTGGCCGCTGACGGTGTTCTGGGTCCGGTGCCGCGGGCTCGGGAGTTTGCGCGTGCCGCGATGTGGCTTACCCTGTACCGGCGCAACGTTTTCCTTTTCAATGGCGGCGCGGCCGTTGCGATCGTGGGCTTGGGCACTCTCTCTTGGAGGCACTCTGTGACGTCGGTCCTATCCGCTTTCCGATCCTCCTTCCGAACAGGAATTCATATCCTGCTGGGCGCCGCGATGGCAGCTTTGTGGCTGGCGACGCTTCAGGCGCAACAGAACCCGGTAGCAATGGAACACGACGGCAGCACAGTCATGTTCGAGCCCTACGCGCCGAATATCATCCGCGTGACCCTGAGCATGCAGCACGACCCGGCGGTGGCAGCGGCGGGCTATGGCTTTGTCGCCAAGTCGAACACCGATGGATGGACGCACACGTCGGACGACCACGGCGACACTTACCGCTCCCCGCGCCTGGTGGTGACGCTCGATGCCAGCCACCACGGCGGCAAGCCGAGTCTGACGCAGGCGGACATCGCGAAGTTCTTCACGGGATCGACACCGGGCGCGCACATCCGCATTGCCACGCCGGAGGGCGCGACCCTCCTGGAAATGGTGGGATGGCAGCAGTCTGTGCCCAATCACAAAGACGGCAACGCGGACATCCTTTATGACAAGCGACCGACGGATGAGGCTTTCTTCCGGGTAGGTGCCACGTTCGTCTCACCACCGGATGAGCACTACTACGGGCTCGGACAGGACCAGCATGGTTTTCTCGATCATCGCGGCCACACCGTCGATTGCTGGAACGATTACAACGCGACCGGTGGGGCCAGCTTTTGTGTGCCATTTGCGGTTACGAATAAGGGCTATGGGTTGGTCTGGGACAACCCGTCGAAGACGACAGTTGAGCCCGGCTTCAACGAGCAGACGAAGTGGACTTCCGAGGTTGGCAATCGAGTTTCCTTCTTCGTAATCGCAGGCCGGACGACGGATGAGATCTACCAGGGCTATCGCGAACTGACCGGCGCAACGCCGATGCTGCCCAAGGCGGCTTATGGGTTCATCCAGTGCAAACAGCGCTACATCACGCAGGACGAATTGCTGGCGGTCGCGAGGGGATATCGCGAACGGCATCTGCCGCTCGATGTGCTGGTGGTGGACTGGTTCTACTACACCAAGATGGGCCAGTTTGACATGGATCCTGTGAAGTGGCCCGATCCGACGGCCATGAACAATCAACTGCACGCCGACGGCATTCAGACGATGATCAGCGTGTGGCCGCGCTTTACTGAGGGCTCTCGCTACTATGATCTTCTGCTGAAGAAGGGCTGGTTCGAGCACCTCGCCGATGGCGCACCAACCAACGGGCTGCCCTATGACAAGGCTGGATCGGACATCGATACGACCAATCCCGAGGCGGCACGCTGGTATTGGGGCATCATCCGAGACAACCTGGTGTCGAAGGGCTTCGATTCGTTCTGGGCCGATGAGACCGAGCCGGACCTGCCACCAAACGGCAGCTACTTTTCGATCGGGCCGGGCACGCGCTACTTCAACGTGTATCCGCTCTTCCACACCGCATCGATCTATGACGGCTTCCGGCGCGACCTGAAGACACGTGCGCTGGTACTCTCGCGCGACGCATACCTGGGCGCGCAGCGCAACGGCACGATGTTCTGGTCGTCGGACATCTCTCCCACGTGGGACACGTTGAAGCGGCAGGTCGCAACCGGGCTGGACGTGACGGCGTCCGGCATTGCGTATTGGGGCAACGACATTGGTGGATGGCAGTATCTGCCGTCTCAACACATGCCTCTGCACAAGCCGCTGCTCGATCCTTCTGACGCTCGTGACAATGTTGGCTATTACGACGACTATCCGGAGCTGTACACACGGTGGTTCGAATATGGCGTCTTCCAACCGAACTTCCGCACACATGGCAGCCGCGACCACAACGAGGTGTGGTCGTACGGGAAACAGGCCGAGCCGATTCTGGAGAAGTACCTCCGCCTGCGCTACCAGTTGATGCCGTATATCTATTCGCTCGGATGGATGACGCATGAGAGCGGCGCGCCGTACATGCGCGCGCTATTTATGGATTTTCCGGACGATCCGAATGTGGCCGAGCTCGGCGATGAGTACATGTTCGGGCCGGATCTGCTGGTCGCACCGGTGACAGAGCAGGGCGCGACGACGAAACGCGTCTACTTGCCGACAGGCGCGGACTGGTACAACTACTGGACCGACGAGCGGCTGCGTGGGGGCCAGTGGATCGAGGCCAGCGCGCCCATCGAGACGATTCCGCTGTTTGTGAGGGCTGGCTCCGTTTTGCCGCTCGGTGCACCGATTGACAGTACGTCACAGCCGCAGCGTCTTGAAAAGGTGCGCGTCTACCCCGGCGCGGATGCGGATTTCACCCTCTATAACGACGACGGCAGGACCTACGCGTACGAG
>DATHPP010000135.1:0-3343 GCA_035483795.1 Tepidisphaeraceae bacterium
CTCACGCACAAGACGATGATCTCGCGATCAAAGTGCCGACCATCAAACAGCTCGTCCACGCCCGGAAGCCCGGCCATCGCACCGCCCTCAACTCACCAGTGGGCTGCGAAGCTACAACGGCCGGCAATTTGCACCAGAGCCCCTTTGGGGACCAGGCCGCCGTGAAGCAATCGGTTCGTTTTCGTGCCAGCACCCTGCCAGTCGGTCACCTGGCCTGAAAGTCCGCTGAGGGTCGATTCCGGCGGTTCGGGCCGGGTGCCCCGGCTACCGCCGGTTTGGGTGGGATGCGGCGGTGTGGGGCGTCTTCAGAAGCCGATGCTGGAAACGATCGCGGCGGCGGTTCAATCTGCGTGCCAGATGGGGGCGTGCATACGACGCGGATTGGGGGGCCTGAATTCGCCCTCAAGCAGTCATCGGGGCTCGATCGGCCAGGCTTCCAGCGTCGTCCTAGCGATCCTACCGTAGTAAAGCGCTTCGGAGGGGGGTACGCTGCCTGCCAGGTGCCTGGCGGCCCGGTCATAGGGTGAAAGTCGACTCACGCCGGCGTGCTCACAGAAAACCGCCCATTTCAGGGGGGGGGAACAATGGGACAACTTGACGGAAAAATCGCCATCGTGACCGGCGCGACCAGCGGCATCGGCGAAAGGATTGCTGAAGTGTTCGTTGCCGAGGGTGCGCGCGTGATCGCCGCCGGGCGGCGCACCGATCAAGGTGAGGCCCTGGCGGCGCGCTGTGGTGAAGCACTCAGCTTTGTTCGCGCCGATGTTTCGAAGGAAGTCGACGTCAAGGCGATGATCGATCACGCGGTGACTCGTTTCGGGCGGCTGGACTGCCTCGTCAATAACGCGGGCAGCGGCGCACCGATGGTCAGCATCGCGGACGTAACCGAGGAACAGTTGGGGCGGGCAGCCTTATCACCGTCGCCAGCGTCTCGGGCCTGCGGGCGGGCACGGCCGGTCATGTTTATAGCAGCTCGAAAGCGGCGGCGATCCATCTCACACGTTCGGCGGCGGCGGAACTCAGCCAGCGCGGCATTCGCGCCAACAGTATTTCCCCTGGCGGCATCGTCACTGGCATTTTCGCCAAGACCGCTGGAGTCGGTGGCGCCGATGCCGATCGGGTACTCGGCGTAGTCGCCGAGCGCTTCAAGACCGTTCAGCCGATCCCACGCGCGGGCGAGACGGACGACATCGCCAACGCGGCGGTCTTCCTCGCCAGCGATGCCTCGACCTTTATCACGGGACAGGACCTCGCGGTCTGCGGCGGCTTGGTCCCATTCGGTACCGCCGGGTGGAATGAGGCCGTCGCACTGCGCCAGGAATTGGCCGGCCTCGTTAGGGCCGAACTCGCGAAGGGCGTGTGATGGAAGATCGCTCCGGAAACGAAAGTTTCGCCGGCTCTAGGTCCGCTATGGGTCCGATTCCGGCGGTTCACGCCCGCACCGCCCTGCGGCCGGTGCGGCGCAATTGGTCACAGGCGCCAGAACAGGCCTTCCCGCGCGCGGATACGGCCGCGGGCGCTTCGGGTGAGCCCGACATAGGCCCGAGGGCCGCGACCCGCCTGCGCGGCGGCGGCGAGGGCCAGGGTGACCAGCAGGACGTGTCCAGCGACCACCAGGGCGCGGAACGCCAGCTCCGCGTGCAGCACCAGGCCGAGGTGGAACACGGGCCAGAACGCCCTGCGGCGCCGGCGGGCGATCAGGCGTGCAGAGCGGTGAGGTAGGCTGCGAAGGTCAGGCCGCCGATGGTGAGGGGGTTGATCATGGCCCGGCATATCGCTCCCGGTGGGCGGGCGCGTCACTGGCTCAACTGTGTCGCAGTCGCAATATTTTCGAGCAAGCGGCGCACCAGGGCGTCGGCGTGGCACTCGAGCGTCGCGTTTCGGTGGACACGTGAGGGGGATAGACTGGCTGCATGAGCAAGTCAGGCATCGTCACCTTCGGCCAGATGGCCCCCCTGTTCGCCGACGCCGGCGTGAACATGCTGGAGGTGTCCTGCAGTCGCCGCCCCCGGCACGGCTGATTGTCGATCGTCCGGCTGCTAGCCGAGCATGGCCACGCACTGCCAGGTCCGGAGCCGCGCCACATCATTGCGCAGAACTGGCCGCGCATGATCGCCGGCCGGGTGCATGACCTGTGGACGGAACCTATGTGAAGATCAAGGGCCGCTGGACCTATCTGTATCGAGCGGTTGATAGCCAGGGCCAGAATATCGACTTCCTGCTCTCGGCCGAGCGGGATGCGGAAGCGGCCAAGCGCTTCTTCCGCAAGGCGTTGGGCCAGCCTCATACCGTGAACCCGCGCAAGATCACGGTGGACAAGAACGCCGCCTGCCCAAAGGCAGCGGCGGAGATGAAGGCGGACGGCGAGCTGTGATGGCGCTCACGGTTACGCCAGGTGAAATACTTGAACAACATTTTGGAGCAAGACCACCGAGGTATCAAACACCTGACCGGTCCTCGGCTCGGCTATGGCAGCCTCTGGACGGCGCGACGAACACTGGCGGGCTTCGAGGCAATGGCGATGATCAGAAAGGGGCAGGTTCGGAAGATCGGCGGCAGAGACATGAGGGCACGGGCGGCCTTCCTCGCCGAGCTATTTGGGGTCGCCGCCTGACTTGATGCGCCGCGATCGTCGAGCGGGTGGTCCGCGATCAATGCCAGACTTTGCAACAGAACCGCCGCCAGCGCCGCCGGGTGCCTATCCGGGGGGTCGAGATGGCGTGCAATACGCCCAGCTCTCCGTTGGAACGGACGTTGTGGTGGCTCCGGTGCTGCCTGACGGCCGACAGCGGGATGGCGTGGAATACGCTACCGTATAAAATCGCAGCACTGCGGGAGGCATACCATCTCGGTCGCGGGAGAGGCTTTTTGAGGTTATGGCCTTTGCCTGATTTCAAGCCCCTGCCGAAGCGTTTCGAGGCGGCCTCTCAGTTGCGCAAGTCGTCGCGACAAGCTTCACTGAACGCTTGAAGGACATTTAGGTCCCCCTTCAGCGCAGCGTCTCGGTTGGCGTAATCTCGCTTTGGGAGATAATAGATTTCGCTGACGTCTCGCATGACCTTGTCTGCTCTCGATACAACGTCACCGGACGCAAATAACCGCAACTTCCCGACGGTCGCATAAATCTGGACGAACTTTGATGGGTCGAATTGGTCGTGGGTTAAGGCATCAACGAGTAATGCCGATGCCTGGTCGACAAAATCACCGTACAACCTCTCTCGCCGAGCTACCGACTGGGCATGTCGCTGCGAACGCTCCTGTGAATGTTGATTGAGCCAGGTTGTCACAATCGATGCCATGCCCCCAAGCGCCGAGCCCGAGAGGGCAGATAACGCAGATAAAT
>DATHPP010000136.1:0-2126 GCA_035483795.1 Tepidisphaeraceae bacterium
CCGCCACGTCGGGTGATTGAAGTGAATGACAAAGTCGCCATTGTAAGAGGCGACCGCTTCGTCAAACACCAGTCGCCCAATACGCGTCCAATTGCCGAACCTGCGCCGCTGAAAGAATGCAGGGCCGTGCGTTGAACCCTCCTCCGTCACCTCGATGTGAAAAGTCAGGCTGCGCTTTGGAACGGGGTCGCCTCGATCATAAATTTGCGCCATGATTTCATCGCGGAAATCCAATGCGTCCCCCTGAATCCGCGGCTGGGCGGGGTCGACCAGCAGCCGCATTAAAGCCGGCGTTCGGGTCGGTTCGCCGTCCGGTTTATCCAATTCGGCAATCTGATAGAGCTGTCGCTGCGTGGGTTGCTTGTCGGTCTGACCAAACAGGATGGCTTCGACGAGCAGTATCGGCACGCCGAACCCGCGACGCCAGCTCGTGGTATTGGGCGCGTTACGCAGCTCGGCGTCATTGATATAGCCGGTCCGCTCGCCGCCGAGATCTTGCTGGGTGATGAAGTTGGCGGTGCGGAGCGGCTCGCCGTGGCTCGGGTCCACGGTCGGGAACAACTTGCCGACCAGCGACAAGGATCGTTCCCGGCCGCGCCGCGTCTCTTTGCAGCAAGTGGAGTAGCGTCCGACTGTCAGCGCTCGACTCCCCGTTCGAAAATAGCCGGAATAGGGCGTCTGTGCGGATATTTCCCACAGGCCAGTCAGGCATATTCCGTTGGGATGAATGATCCGTCGGAAACCTTTGCGATCGGCGCCCCAGCGCAGATCGGCCTTCGAATCGACGGCTCTGGCGACCGCCTGCCGAAAAAGATAAGGCGGTCCGAACGGCAGCGCCCCTCGCAGCACGCTCGACAAGGTCACATCATAGACGGGGAGCGGCGGTTCGCCGGGACCGCCCCACACCTTCTGGTAAGGGTTGGCAAATATGGCGTCGCGGACTTCGGAAAAGCGCGATCCCCGGTAAGCCCGATCTTCGTCGGTTACCTGTTCTGCGCCAAAATACGTCGGGTCCATGCCATCGGCCTTTTTACATGATGTGATCCGTGCCCCTTGTTTGGCCGAACAGCAACCTTGCCGGAATTGACCTATTGCGCAAGGCTGCGCGCCGACCAGAGGAGGAGACGCCCATGCCTGCACCGTACGACAAGCATCGCGCACAGCTCAAAGCCATCCTCTTGGCTTGGGGCATGCCGGAGGACAACGCCGAAGCGACGGCCGACATCCTCTCCTGGGCTGATCTGCACGGCGTCGACAGCCATGGCATATCTATGCTCCCCGGTTATGACCGGCTGCGTCGCAACGGCAGGGCGAACATGGAAGCGCGGCCGCGCATCATCAAGGAAACCCCGGTCTCCGCGCTGGTGGACGGCGACGGCGGGCTCGGCCACGTGCCGGCGCGTTTCGCGATGCAAGTGGCGATCGACAAGGCCAAGCAGTCAGGCATGGCAATCGCCGCGGTGCGCAACTCGGCCCATTTTGGCGCGACCGGCTATTACACGCTGATGGCGGCGAAGGAAGGGCTGATCGGCATGGCGTGCACCGGCGCTTCGAGCATCCAGGTGGCGCCGACCTTCGGCAAGGAAGCCAAGCTCGGCACCGACCCTTGGTCCTTTGCCGCTCCGACGACGGATGGGCGGCCGTTTCTGCTCGATATGGCGACGACGACCGTCGCCGCGGGCCGCATCCGCAACAAGGCCAATGAGGGGCTCCCATGCCCGCCCGGCTGGGTGCTGAACAAGGACGGGCTCCCCAGCACGGATCCTCTGGAGGCACGCGAGAAGGGCGGGTTCCTCACCTCTCTCGGCGGCTCGCCGGAAAACTCCAGCTACAAGGGCTACGGGCTCGCGGTGATGGTGAATATCCTCGGCTCATGTTTGTCAGGTGCGACCTTGATCACCGATCCGATGGCCGGCAAGAAACCGCGGGGCAACGACATTGGCCATTGCATGATCGCGATTGACCCGGGCCTGTTCCGCGACCGGGAGGAATTCACCGCCGACGTGACCCGCCTGTGCAACGACCTGCGGGCAACAAAGCCCGTCGATCCAACCCAGCCGGTCATGGTGGCGGGCGATCCGCAGTGGAACAACGCGGCAAAGCGTATGCAACAAGGGATCCCGGTC
>DATHPP010000137.1:0-12303 GCA_035483795.1 Tepidisphaeraceae bacterium
CGATCGAGCCCGCTGACGATCGCTGGCTACAGGAACGATCTGCGGCAGTTCACGTGCTTCGTCGCCGGCAACCTGATCGACTGCGATCGCCGGCGCATCCAGGATTACTTGCTTCACCTACACCAGCAGCACTACAGCCGGGCAACGATCGCCCGCAAGCTCGCGACGGTTCGCAGCTGCTACCGCTTCCTGGTGCGCCGTGGTGACATCGCGTCAACACCGGCGACGATCCGCACGCCCAAGCGACATCACCGTCTGCCGTCATGTCCAGACGTTGGCGCGATGCTCACTCTCCTGGGCACGCCGGCAACCGACCTCCTGGGCCGGCGCGATCGGGCTATTCTCACCCTGGCGTACGAAAGCGGACTTCGCGTCTCCGAGCTGGTCGGCCTCAAGCAGGCCGACGTCGACCTCGATCAGGGCCTCGCCCGCGTGTGCGGCAAAGGTGACTGCGATCGCTTCACGCCGATCGGCGCCCAAGCTGTGAAGGCGATCAAGAGCTACGTCGACCTCCGCGGTGTCGACGCCGCCCCACAACTCTTCCTGAACAAGGACGGCGGCGCCCTCAGCAGCCGCAGCGTCGGTCGGAAGCTCAAGCTGTATCTGCATGCTGCCGGGCTCGATCCCCGGATCAGCCCCCACAAGCTCCGGCACAGCTGCGCCACGCACCTGCTGAACAATGGCGCTGATCTTCGGAGTATCCAGGAGCTGCTCGGCCACCAAAGTTTGGCCACAACCCAGATCTACACGCACGTCAGCACGGCCAGGATGAGAGAGGCTTACACCGCTGCCCACCCGCGGCGGTGATTCATTCTGCACTCAACCGTCCCCTCAAACGCCCGTGCATCGGGCAGGAGTTCTTTATGAGCATGCAGCAACGGTATCGGGTCCAGGGTTACTCGGCCGGTCCACCGCCGGAATGGTGCATCTGCGACTTTTCCCACGAAACCGTCACGGGTAAGTCTCCCATCTGTTTCCAGGATTCCGGCAAGTGCACGTGGATGGACCGTCAAGAGGCCGAGCAAGCGGCGGCCTTGATGAATGCGCAGGCAGCCCTTTGGACGGAGCACCGCTAAACGGAACCCTAACGCCGGGTACAATGCCCTTTGTGCCCGCCGAACCTGCCATCCTTAAAGCCTTGTCAGTCCGGTTGAAGACCGGTGCTGCATCGCACGCTGAGTTCGAGCACGCGATCGTCATCCTCATCGAGGCACTGTTAGAGGACCAGGAGGCGCACGCCGCGACGATCCGTGATTGCATCGCCGGTGGTGAACGCGAGCTGGATGAGCAGCGTCGTTTGCTGCGGGAGTACGAGACGCGCCTCACGCCAAAGGCCAAAGAACAACCGCGACCCGCCCGCGACATTGTCCGCGAGGACGAGTGAGAGGCCGCGATCCGCCGGCCAGGCGATCAGACTTCCAAACCCTGGCGCGAGCGTTGAACCGGCTCACCGATGCGCTTAAGGCCAAGTCGGTACCGGTCTATTCCCCAGAGCTGCACGTCGGTGTCGTCGCTGATCGCTTGGGGATTTCGCGATCGACGTTCCTGCGGCGCCGCAAGCGCGGCGACTTTGAAATCCAACCGATCACTGTCCAGGCAATTAAGATCAGGATCGACCTTTTCCCGGTCGAAACCCAGAGACTCCTGAGCGCCCCGGATCTGCCGTCTTCGACGAGTACGTCTACAAGTACGTCTTCGACCAATACGTCTGGTCGGTGCTGACCCAACGACCACGACCACGCCTGCGTCATCTCTGCGTCACACTGCGCCGGCTCTGCTTCTCTTTGCACCACCACCGACCCGGCGCGCACTGAGTGCGTAACGTTCGGTGATGACCAGCAAGTTCGTTTCACCGGAACATCTCGCGTGTCGGTTGGGTCTGCCGCTCAGCTTCGTCAAGAGGGAGGCCAAGGCGCATCGGATTCCGTTCATCACCGTGAACAACATGATTCGGTTCAGCCCCGAGTTGGTGGAGAGGGTATTGCTCGATCGCTCCCTGGAGGACATGCGGAAACTCGCGGAGTCGGCAAGCGACCAGACGCCGGCGTAAGGACTCCCATATGGGTAGAAGCATTTACGAGAGTTTTCGACACGTCTCACGCCGGAGACAACGCCGCCGTCTCGGCATCCTCGGTGCGGCTTACGTGCGGGCGATGGGGGGGTGCGAGCGCGGGCTCGTGGACGAGGCTCGCGATGAGTATCTCGCCAAGATCCTCCTCCGCAGGATGGGGGCGAGCGGACCTGGCACGTAACCCCAAGCGGTTGCGCCTATTAGGAAAAGTTCGTAGGTTCTTTGCCGAAGGGGACTGAACCGCGATTCGCCAGCGGGCGATTGCCGGCTAAGTGTTGCGCGCCGAAACGCGCGGTCCGGTCCGGTCCAAAACGAGGTCGAAATGAAAAAACGTGCAAAGAAAAAAAAGATGCTGACGAGCTGGACGCAGCTCGCCGCTGCGATGGGCAGAGGAAAATCCTCGGTCCTTCGGGCGTCCAAGCGACCCGACTGGCCGTACAAGCTCCCGATGCCGGCTGCCGAGGTCCAGAATGCGAAGGATTGGGTCCGGATCAACATCGTGCCATCCGGCGCCGAGACGCCCATCGGAAATCCAAAGCGCGATCTGGAGCTGCGACTGCTGACCGCCAAGATCGAAAAAATGGAATCCGAAGTAAAGCTGCTACGGCGGGAATGGATTCCGCGGGATCAGGTCGAGCAGGAAAACGTGCGGAAAGTGCTGGCTGTCAGAAATGAGCTGATGAACACTCCCCGGCTGATGGCGGCGCTGGCGCCCTGCACCAACGATACCGAGCGCGAAAGCAAGATCATCGATTGGCTCAAGGGCATCTGTAATCGATTCGCCGGTCGATTCGGCGGAAATCCGCCGGCTGGCCAGGAGGGCTCGGCGGTGGCTGGAGGATTCGCGTCGTGAGACAGGGGTCCCGCGGCTTACCTGCCAGGAGAATGTCGCAACATATTTTTGTGGATGCCAACGAATGACGGATTTCATCGAAAAGAGAAAACAAGCCGAAGCCGACCAGCAGGCCACCAATCTCAAAGCCTACCGGCAGCTCGCCCGCAAAGCCGCAACCGGCGGGAAGCTGTCGAGCCAGGAGGAAACGAAACTCAACGCGCTGGCCGACACGCTGGAATTGACAACTGCGATGCTGGAGGCCGACGCGAAGGTTTTCCGCGCCGAGGCGGAGCTAGCGCCGATCGCCGCCACCGCCGACAGCGCCCGCGCCGAAGAAAAGCAAATGATGAACCTGCGCGCCGAGTTCGAGATTGAAGCTGGCGCGAAGGTAGACGCGTTGAATGCCCGCCGCGCCTCGATCGCCGCGGGGCAGCTTAGCGCCGGGCGCCGCCTAAAGCTGGCCCTCGATGCCGGCGACAAACTCCGCCAATTGCGGGCGAAACATTTCGCGCTGCTGGACGTGGAAGACCCCAACATTGCCGCCCGGCGCCGGCACCTGGCCCAGGGGGTTTTCAGCGACGTGGCCATCGGGCAATACGACACGATCCTCATCGAGCAAATCATGGCCGATCCGTCGCAGTGGCGCGACTTGCTGGCACCCGGCCTGACGTTCATCCCGTTGCCCGGCCAAAGCCGGGAGCAGCTCGACGGCCTGGTGGCGATCGCCACCGCGCTCATCCAAGACGGGCGGCCGGCAAAATACTTGTTGCCGAACGATGCCGAGCCACGAATCCGGCGTCACCGAAATGCGGTGCTGCTCGTCGGGGAAAGCAACGACGTCTCGCTTTATCTGTTTGAGTCCGAGCAGTGGATCGTGCACTGGATTCTCGCACCGGGTCAATCGCCACAGGACCTGGAGGCGCTAACCGGGAAGTTCCTCTTGCAGCTCGCGGAGCGGGCGCGGCCCGGTATCACGTTGCCGCAGCTCCAAGCCGCGCAGAAAAGGGGGCGAGCGCTCATTCGCAAATCCGAACCGGCCGCACTGGCCACCGCTGAGGCATCATGATCACCACAACCCGCCGCCGGCACGCTGCCCTACGCGCACCGACGACCTACTCCGATGGGGGTCTCCAGGTCGACGAGCAAGCCGGCGTGCTTCGCAACATTGCCCTTATCACCGCTGGGCCGGCAAAGGGTCACCCGTTCGAGATCGACCAGACCACCGTCGAGCAGCTTGTCGATTTCATCAACGCCGCCGGTGCTGACGGCGTGAAGTCGCGCTGGAAGCATCCTGCGGTGACGACCAAGACGGACCCCGAGGGGAATCTGATCCAGGAGGTTGCCGACGACACGGGCAGTTTAATTGGCGTTGTGAAGAATGCCCGCGTTGTGGGGTCGCAGGCCCGCGGCGATCTGATTCTCGGGGACTATTCGAGGACGATGCCCGGCCTCGGCGACGTGCGCAGCTACATCCTCGGAATCGCCAAACAGGACCCCGGCAAGCTGGGAATCTCTGCCTTTTTCCCGTACGAGGTCGAACCGATCGTGGATTCATGGGGCAACGTGCTGGGGCGCCCCGCGCGAATCATCGAGCTGGTGGCTTGCGATTTGGTGTCGTCGCCGGCTGCGAATCCTCACGGGCTGCTCAGCGCCAAGCCGACCGCGATGTTCGATCCGCAACCGGAGTTCCCCGACAGCTCCGGATGGTCGGAATCGAACCCGCAGGACCTGGCCCGCGCCCCTATCCCCGAAGATAGCGACGGGTTCTACGCCGACACGAACATCATGGACGAGCTGACCGCCATGGATGACGAGCAAATCGGGCTCCTGATTGACGTCGGAGATCTTGCCGCGGGCGAGGGCGACGACCCGGACACCAACGAGCCGCTTGAGCCTGACGACGCCGAAGTGGCAAACGTTGTGTTGAGCCGACTGTCGCGGCGCGGCGTCGGCATTTACCGCGCCCTCGATTGCATGGGAAAGCTCGCAACGAAAAGCTCGATCTACCGTGCCGCCCACGCCGTGCGACTCGCCCGCCAGGCGGCCAGAGTGGCCGCCGGCACGCCGAATAGCGATGTCGGTCGGCCACCGCGCCCCGCTGCGCCGTCACAACGTTGAGGGAGCAGCATCATGCCCAACGCCCAGCCAATACCCGTGAGAATGACGCCGCAACAGCTTCGGCGATGGCGCGTGTGCGTCCACGAATCGGGCCATTGCGTTTGCGGAGCGGCCCTCGGGCTCAGCGGGGTGAAGGCTGCCGTCAGCTCCGACGGCAGCGGGAGCTGCGGTTTTGAACCGACCGGAATCGACGGCGAACCGAAAGCAAGGGTCAATGCCGTGATGACGTGGGGCGGGCAGCTCGCGACCGCGATGATGTTGCCACCGGACCGGTTCGGCCGTGTGCCGGAGGAGATGCGAGCAGACAGCGACCTTCCCCAAATCATCGGGCTGGCTGGCAACTTTTTGCCGATCGACTATTCCGCCGAGCTTTGCGAGCAGTGGATTCAGGACGCCCGTCGTCGCGCGGCCACGATCGTCGGCGCCAACGCCGCGGCCGTGAAATCCGTTGCGTCTCATTTATTTTGGTTGGGTTCCATCACCAGCGCTCATCCCGCCCTGGCCACGGTCCACGTGAACAAACGATTCGCGGCGCCGTTCGCTTCCAGCCCGAAACCCAAGCCGTCCACGCCGCCCCCGACGATCAAGCTGGCCAGGGCGGACGAACTTGCAAGGTGGGAAATCTGTCTGCACACGGCTGGCGAGTTCGTGGCGGCAATGGCCCTCGGGTTCCGCAACCCGAAGGCCGGTCTCAAAAAGTCTGATGTTACGGGCTTGGCCTACGGCTGCACGTTCACAACCGAAAAGAACGTTGACGCGGAAGGCATTCGCCGCGGCGCGATCCTCGACGCTGCTGGCCAGGCGGCAACGATGATGGTGTTGCCCCCAAGCCGTCGCGCGAGACTGCGGGCCGGCTATGCCGATCCCAGCTTTCATGCGGCTTGCCATCTGGATTATCTGGCAACGCGTGCCGCTGGCGACAACGCCGCGGCGTTCGCAGCCGAGGCCCGCAAGAGGGCGCGAGCATTGGTCCTGTGCAACGCCGAGCTTGTGCGCCAAGTCGCCAGCCGCCTCATGTGGCTCGGCTCGATCGACGCCAGCGACCCCATGCTGGCGGACCTGAAGCCCAATCGAAAATTCGCGGCGTGCTGGGCGTTGCCCGCACGGCCGGCGGCAGCGTTGTCCGAAGCGCCGGCGCCGGAAGATGCGCCCCTGGCCGACGGCGATGGGTTACTGCGCCAACTGATTGCAGCCCTCGATCGTCTTGGCAGGCCAACTTTTAAGCGAGTGGTTCGGGGTCCCACCGGACTGGCGGAGGGCGTCATCGAGAGCCGTGAGCCGGTCGAGGCGTGATGGACTTGAGGTGGGTGTGCTGAGCCGCCACGTGGGGCTCAACGCAGTAATCGCGGCCTGACTTTCCGCGATTGCCGGCGCGGGCCGGCTCCAAACGGCCCGCGCCGCTCCTTTGAAACTCCGCAAGCGCCGGCGCGGTTCCGGATCATGGCTGCGCCGGCGCGTTTTTTTGAGGCGACTGTGATGCATTCGGAATTCGTCCGGAGCTTGGAAATGCTCAAAAGCATGAACAACGCCGCGGCGTCGCTGGCGGACATGCTCGACCAGGATTGCGATCCGGCAGAGCTGATGCTCGATCCCGAATTCACCGCGGAGGCGGCGGAGACGTTGGCCGATGCGCTGGGCGAAGCCTCGCGCCGGTGGGCGGTGGCGATCGCCGCCTTTCGTAGGGCGGAGAGGCGTTTGCGTAGCGTGCATCCATAGCAAAGGCAACCAAATGGCCTTGTTTGGCCCGAATGGCTGGCTCTTTTCCAGCAAGGGTGCGATGTACCTGGAGGCCCCGGTGCCGGACGTGCCGCCGTTCGTCGTCTATCCGGGCGAGCCGGGTCCGCTGCCGGCGTCCAATTCGGCCTGCGTGTGCTGCTGTAGTTGTCCGGCAGGAGGAAGCGGAGGCGGCGGCGGCAGCTACAAGACGACGAAGACGCTGACGGTCATGAACGTCCCCGACGTGACGGCGACCTGCTGGGTCGGCCTCCTGAGCAATTTCTCCTACCGGTTCAATTCTCTAACGATCAACGGGACCTTCACGTTGACGCTGCGGGCGCAATATCTGGGAGAGAGTTTTTTCAACACGGGGGGACTCGTCACCTATTGCTACTACGGCGTCGACGTCCCAGCGTCTGCCGATCAGTGGCCTCAATTCTCCGACACGACCTGTTCGGGGCCGCCCAGTGCGCACTTCTCAATTCTGCACTTCGATCTGCTGGTCGCCGATCAGGTGATGTTGTACGCGTATTTGACCGATCCATCCGTGAACATGATCGGACCCTACAACAACGAGATCCCCACCGGCCAGGGTCCGATCATTTGCGGCGGTTACCCCAACGGGTTGGATGCCCCGGGCATTGACTACCTCGATCTTGGAGGACCGCTCCCCTGCGGCGGGTCGCTCGTTTTCGACTCGGCCAATCCGCCGCCGGACCCGAGGGGAAACGGCGAGCTGCTCCAGCCCAACGCGGCTGGCTATGGCGACTTCATCGCGCCTGCGGGCGGGTTGTTCGGGGGTAAGTTCGTCCTTACGGATGCGTGAGACGGTGGGGTTGAATTAGGCTGTCGGGATAGCAACGTTGGGGGGGAGTTTTTGAGGTGAATCGTGGCCCTTTTCGGCCCAAACGGCCTTATGTTTAGTGAGCGGGGCCTGGTGTATTCCAACCCCGGCGCCCCCTGCCCGGATTGCTGCGGCTCCGGGAGTGGTAGCGGCGGTGGTGTCTGCCCGTGCTGTCGAGGCGATTCGCCGGCGTCGGTGCTTCTCACGTTCACCGGGCTGTCCTATGCGACCTGCGCCACGGCGGCTTGCATCCCCAATCCCGACGCCGGCGGCGGGTTCTGTTTCCACGACGGAACGTTACCGCCGACGTTGTGGGCAACCGTCACCGGCTCGCTGGGGATTTGTCTGTCGGTGCCTGGGCCGAAGGGGAAAAAACAGATTAACGTGAGGGAGCCGGTCGCCGTGGCCGATTTCCTTCGCTTTGTGTCGCAGAAGCGCTAGGTTCAAAGCGCATTCCCGGCAGGAGCGTGATGGCGGGCAAACGGGGATCAACTTTTTTGCGCGTCAGTTTTGGGCGCTTCTTCATCGCTCAATTGTACGTCATGCCATATTCGACCAACGCGGCGCGCTAAGATGCTATTGACATATCCTCAATTTTGATAGATGCTGCCGCGGATGGACCCGAAACGTCCCCCTCTTAGCCAGCAGCTCCGCGACGCGATCCGCGCGAGCGGCATGAGCCAAAAGGACATTTGTCGGCGCCTCGGACTGCACGAGGCCCAGATGTCGCGCTTCATGGCCGGTAACGAGGGGTTCGGCATGGAGGCGCTGGACCGACTGGCGGGCTTGCTGCTGGACGTGAGCCCCCGCCAATCTTCCGCGCATCTTCCGCGCAAACGGCCATTTTCGGGCGATGTTTGCACTGAACGCATCGGCCGAAACCCGAAAAACACGCGAAAAACCCGGTCTTCTGTGACCGGAGCCCCTGGGCGAGTCGGATCACACCCGTGAGGTCGGGGGTTCGAGCCCCTCATCGCCCATGAACGTCAAGTCTCGCCGGGATGCCAAGTTGGCGTCTCCCGCCTCCGGGCGGTGCGGCAGACGAATCAGTGGTGCGCGCACCACTTTTTCGGAGGCCGCATGCCCAAGCTCATTACTCAGGTTCCCAAGCTTTGCCGCCACCAGCGCGGGCAGGCGTTCGTGAAGATCGGCGGTCAGCAGATCTGGCTCGGCCGCTACGGCGAGCCGCTGACCCGCGAGAAGTACGACCGCCTCGTTGGTCAATGGCTCGCCAACGGCCGTGTCCTTCCCGAGCCGCCACCGACACCGGCCGATACGGCGCCCGTGACGATCTTGCAGATCCTGGCGCCATACTGGCGCTGGGCCAAGGAACGCTACACGCCCTCAGAAGTTCTCACGATCAAATCCGCCCTGCGGATCGCCGAGGCGCTCTACGGGTCGGTGTCCGCGTTGGAATTCGGCCCCAACGCGCTGCGGGCCGTCCGCGCCGAAATGATCCGCCGGCAGTGGACCCGCCGGCAGATCAACCGTCAGATCTCACGCGTGCGCGCCCTGTTCCGCTGGGCGGCGTCCCACGAGCTGATCCCCGAGCGGATCTACAACCAGCTCCGTACGGTCGAACCCCTCCGTCGCGGCGAGGCGGCCGAACGGCCGCGGGTCAAGCCAGTGCCCCGCCCGCTGATCCGGGTCGTGCGCCGCCGCGTCTCCCGGCAGGTGCGGGCGCTGATCGACCTGCAGCTGCTCACCGGCGCCCGCGCCGATGAGCTGCTGCGACTGCGTGCCACGGACATCGACCGCAGCCGCGACGTCTGGAGCTTCAACCCCGCCGCTCACAAGACCGCCCACCACGAGAAGGAGCGGTGGATTTATTTCGGACCCAGGTCGCAGCGGATTCTGCGGCTCTTCATGAAACCCGGCGGGCCGGCCGATGCGCCGCTGTTCTCACCGACCGAAGCCGAGCGGGAACGCCACGACCGCGCCGCCGGACACCGCCGCATCGGGCAGAAGCCCAACCCGCGGCGCAGCGACCGCACCCTCGGCCAGCACTACACGACCGCCAGCTACCGCCGCAGCATCCACCGGGCGCTGGCCGATGCGTTTCCGACACCCGACGGGCTGGACGCCCAAGAAACGCGGCAGTGGCGCAAAGCCCACGCCTGGGGCCCGCACCGACTCCGCCATAACGCGGCAACCTTTCTGCGGCGAGAGTTCGGACTGGAGGTCGCTATGGCGATTTTGGGTCACAGTTCGGTCTCAACCACGCAGATCTATGCCGAGCAGGACCAACTGCGGGCGTTAAGGGCAATCGCAGAAGTCGGTTAAATGCCGAGGTCGCTCGGACAACTGATCCGGGCTGACCCACTGGGTTATAGTCTGGGCTGTGGAGCCACCGCGGCTGTGGTCTTGCATCGGTGAGCGACCCTCTACATAGAAGCAGGCAACGATGCCATGACTGTCGGCCCCCTCCCCCAAAACGAACTCCGAACCAAGCTGCTCGAATTGGCCGCGCTATTCAACGAATTGGCTGACATCGAAGTGCCGGAACCTGCTGTGGGAAATTTCACCGCTGTGGACGTCGCGGAATCCATCTTGAGGCAAAAGGCACGCCAGGATGACCGAACCCGCTTTGACAAGGCATCCGACGAGGCAGGACAGGTTTTAATAGATTTGGTCAACTCAAAACTGTTAGACGATCGCCAACTGCGGGTGCTGGTGGCGGCATACGAAACCAGGAGCTGGGGCGAACTGCTGCAGACGAAGTCGAATCTGTTCGCTCTGTGCGTCGGGAAATCGCCAGTGGAGTTACGGAATCGCAGCGGTCAAACACAAGAATACGAATTGATCGGCGATGACACATCGCCGTCCCTCCAATTACCTTCTGCACCAGAGACACTACGGCAGCGGGTGGAGCGGACACTGCGAACGCCCCAGGCAGTCAATCGCCAACGGTGCCGCCAATACGCCGATTTCTGTCAAAGTCTGGCCACCGCGATCCCGGTGGAGAAACAGAAGCCAAAGCGTGCCCGGGGAGAACCGACCAAGGCGGCGATACTACAGCTGATGGACCATCCAGACTGGTCAGTATCGCGTATCGCACAAGAGATCGGCTGCAGTCACACGACGCTATACCGCTCCAAGAGATTCATGGCCGCCTGGGAGGCGCACAACGCCACGCTGCCGCCCAAAGGATTCAAAACCCGGGGGCGGGGCGGAGATCACGGCCTTGAAGCCTCTGACGATAACGATTAGTTAGCGGGCCGTGAATGCTAATTCTTATGCACATCCGGTGTCACACGACGGCCGCATTTTCCTCGCTTAGTGTGGATCTACAGTCCGATTAATGCAGGGTTTTCGCACATCCACCGCACAATGGGGGGACTCCTTCAGAACACATCACATGTGTCGCATAGCGCTTAACGCGTATGCGGAGATGGAGTCTCATGGACGAAAAGCTAGTTCGCCTGCCAACAGTCGGGTCTATCGCCACCGAGCTGGGTGTCGGCACGCACCGCATCCGCTACGTCATCGAAACGCGAAAGATTAGCCCTACTGGCCGGGCTGGAAATGCACGCGTCTTCACGACTCATGATGTTGCCCAGATTCGTCAGGAGCTGGCGCGCATGGCACGACAACGGGAGGCCATATGACCACCTCCCCCATCCTCACCGAGGGCGGGCTGACGACGGCGGCGGCCGCGAGATACTTGAATCAGCGCATCCCGGACTCCAATTTCAGTCCCGTGACGGTGTGGCGCTGGATGCAGGCCGGCGCGATCGCAGATGACGGCCAGCGCGTTTTTCTCGAACACGTGCGAGCCGGTCGAAAGCTCGTCACCTCCCGTGAGGCGCTGGACCGATTCGTTCATCGCCTCACCAGCACGCCGCCCGCGCCCTTGGAAGGACGGGTGTCACCAAAACAAGTCGGAGATGCGACCGCCTCGTTGGCGGCAGACGGCTTTTTTGAATGAGTTACTTTGGAATCCACGGACACTGATCGAGAAACTCTTTGGCGGCGGTCACCAACAAAATGGCGGCCACCCCGACCAGGGTAGACCGCCAAGCGACTAGATCATGGATGATACGCATCGTCCGCCGACAAACCAACTCCCAACCGGCACTCCCCAGGCCACCCCTCCGCCGTCGGGCAGTCTCAACCCCACGTCGGGCGGCGGTGGCGCAACTGAAATTCCTCAATTGGCCGCGTCGGGCACGTTAGGAACGGCTTCTACAAAAAAGATTAATGGGCACCTCGATGAATCCGAAAGTGCTGGGTGTGCCGAAGTCACAAAACACGTAGAGGGCTTTTCCACTGAGACCACGCCCGACGTGCCCAACAGCAATGATTCCCAGCCCCCGACCGTCGACCAACCTCCATCCCAGCCCGCGAGCACCGCGGGCTCCGGGCTGATGATGCGGGGGCTCCTGCGGATGGGGCAGATGCGGCAGAGCCGGGATGGCTTCAACTTGCTCGAAAACCCGGACCTCCGGGATCTGCTCGCCCGAACCGGACTGCCACCGGACATGGTGCTCGAAGCCGACAAGCACGCGCAGTTCACTGTCCTTGACGTAGACACGCATCACTGGACCAGACCGCCGACGGTGAACGAGCTGATCGCCCACGCCCACTCCATCACTCCCCCCCCTGACGCCTCATGGATTTCGCACGGGCTCGGAATCAAGGGCATCTATGTGGGGCCGCACCACCGTGAGCGGGCCTGTGCGGCTGCATTTAGCGTGTCCCATGAGTTCCGCGTGGAGG
>DATHPP010000138.1:0-4561 GCA_035483795.1 Tepidisphaeraceae bacterium
CACCACCGCCGCCATTGACGGCATTAGTGGCCCCACTCCCGCCACCGCCTGAACCGCCGCCACCACCAGCAAAATAGATGGGAGCGGTTGTTGTGGTGAGAGGCATAACAGGAAGAGTGAGCAAGAGTCGCAAACGGGCGATAGCGGAAGCGGCAGTAGAAGACCCCGGACCCGGAGTTCCAGTGCCAGTACCAATGCCACCCGGACCTCCAGACCCCCCTATGCCGCCGAGAGCCCCCGGCGCTAAGACACTGTTTGGACCACCGCCGGTCGCACTGCCATTGGCGGCGGTAGCCCCTCCACCTCCAACATTACCGTTAAGGGTCTGAAAAAACGTCCCCGCTCTACCAAAACCGGAGGTTCCGCCTGTTGGACTGGCACCATTGCCGCCAGCGGTTGATGGTATGTTAGGAGCAATCGCGCCCACGCCCGCCGCCGAAAGATCAAGCACGCCAGAAACAAACACCCGCCAACCATTTGTTTGCAGGATGCCCGCGCCGCTGATCGCCAAATTGGAATAGTACATGTCACGGGTCAGCACGACCGTGGTGGTAATGCTGACCGCGCCGTCCGACCCATCGCCGAAATAGGCGATGTCGACTGTGTCGCCGCCGCTCGCCGCCGACGTTGGGTGAACGTGATCGGCGCGCGCGTAAGCCGTCGAGACGCCGATCGCCGCCGTCCCATCGATGATCGGCAGCACCGTCGAAGCGGGCGGCAGGCTCGAAGTCAGCGCATAAGGCGCAAGCGCGGTGGTGACGTTCGCCGCCGTCTGATAGCCGCTCGGATTGCTGGTCGGATAGTAATTGGCGAGCGTCGCCGCCCAATCGGTGATGTCAGTATGGGCGAGATGCGCCCAAGCGGCGCTCTTCCTGGCGTAAGCCGTGCCGTCGTTGGGCGCGTCAGCAATGCCACCACCGCCGATCGGAACCCCAGCAACGGTGGGGGTCGTAGAAAAATTGACGACACCAGTCGCGCGGGCAATCGAAAGCGGCGTGAAAATCACCGAACTATCATCGCTAAATGCGACTATGCCAAAATTAGAACCAGTATTGCCCCCAGTTTCGGCGGTCGCATCAACCAAATCAATCCGCCAGCGGGTGTCCGGCGTTGCGCCAACAACACCTGTAATAGTAGACGAATAACCACCACTGGACGCCTTTCCCATTGTAATATCAGAAAGGCCGTTTACAGAATTAAGCTGCAAAAGAGCATTAAAACCTGTTGTAAGCGAAATGGTATTCGTGGTTGAACCAGAATTTAAATTCAGACTGGCACTGCCGGTGGGTGGAGAAATATTCAGCGTGCCCGCTATTGTGCCGCCGCTCGCCCAGGCTGCATTCGAGCGCAGATAAGCATTGCCATCGGTCGGCGCGTCTCCGATCCCGCCGCCCGCTCCCGGCGGGGTTTGCCAGGAGAGCACACCTGCACCATTAGTCTCTAGAAACTGCCCGGCCGAGCCGCCGTAGATCGCGAGGTTGTTCGGACTGGCGAGAGCCAGGAGCCCGTTAACCGAAAGGCCGCCATTGATGGTGACGCCCGACCCGTTGAACACCGTCGAGCCATCCGCGCGCGCGATGGTCAGCCAATTGCCGAGGAATGCGCCGGTCGTGCTGTAAGCGGCTAGAGTAAAGTTCGAACCGACGTTGTTCAATCCCTCCGTAGTGCCGTCGCCGAGCGTCAATCCCCAGCGCGCAATGTTCGACGTCATGCCGAGGATCGAACGCTGATTGCCGACCGGGGCGTTCAGCACCAAGCTGTTCGACCCCTGCACGGTCAGAACCTGATTGACCGTCAGATTGCCGGTAATCGTGCCGCCGGTGATCGCCAGCGCCGGGTTCCAAGCCGCATTCGAGCGCCCATAGGTGTTGCCGTCGCTCGGCGCATCGGTCTGGACAGGCACCGGAGCCCAAGTGCCGTTGAAGCGGCCAAAGATCTGGCCGCTTGGGGCCTCCTGAACATAGGCAGGAAGCGAATACCACGTCCCCATAAACCGGGCGTAGATCCCCTGATCCATCGGCGCTTCGCCGGGAGGAATAGCGTCGGCGTATTGTTTAGTAACCACTCCTAACGGTTGGGTTGGATCCTGGGCAACCGTCATGCTGCCGTCGACGCCCGACCCCTGCATCGATGTGCCGACGAAATTGCCAGCGCCATCGAGCTGGTTGATCTGGAAATTGCCCGAACCGTCGTTGAGCGAAACCTGCCAGTAGATCGAGCTGATGGTCGCTGGCACGCCGCTGATGACGATCCCGCTGACGATCGAGGGCTGATTGGGACCGACCGTGCAGCCAGCGATGTCGTTCCAGCTATTCGCCGGCGGCAGCGGAGGCGGCGTGATCGGCGGCGGCGGGATGGTCGGCGCCGGGGGAACCCACTGGTCGGTCATCTCATTCAGAACCTCCTCATCCGGGTCCGCTTGAGCCTCGAGCCGCTCGCCTTGGCCATGTTGTGGTCGTCGTTGAGCTTCTGGATCATCTTGTCGACTTCCTGGCCGAGCATCATCGCCGTCTGCTCCTCGCCGACCGCATGCAGGTCAGCGTTCATCAGCGCGGCGAACAGATAAAGACGCGGATATTTGGTGTAGATCCAGCTCGAGCCGGTGACCGACATCACCGGGACTTCCTGGTAGTAGTAAATCTGGTAGGGGATGCCCTCGGTCACGTCGGGCGTGCCGCCGAAGGTGATGACGCGGCCCTCGATCGTGTAAAACCCATAGGCCCAAGTATCGACGGTGTTGAAGAACTGATCCCTCGGCATGTAGCGGATCGGCAACCAGCCGTTGGCGGCGTTGGCGTTGGCGATCGAGACGAAGTCCATTTCCAGCCAGTCGTCGGGCAGCGTCGAGCAGCGGCAGGTGACGGTGTTCTGCGCGGTGTTGATCATCCGGTCGACCCGGAGATCGGCATTGAACTTCTGTTCGGCCATGGCGACAAATGACTGCACCAGCGCCTGCGACCAGTCCTGGCGATTGGCCCAATCGGCGATCTGCGCGCACAGCGTCTGATAGTCAGTCGAGCCGTTGCTCATGCCCACCCCATGAGGAACACGATGAGGAGGATGATGAGGACGACGCCGACCCCGCCGACGCCATACGGGCCGGCGCCATAGCCGTAGGGCACGCCCCACCGTCCGCCGCCCAGGCCGCCGAGCAGAACCAGGACCAGGATGACGATAAGAAGGAGGCGGATCGGGCTCATTTTCTTGGATCCCGGTAGAGCCAAAACGCGACCACCGCGCCGAACGCGGCGACCAGGCCGCCGATCGCTCCGCTCGTGATTTCATCAGTCGGAATGGTAAAAAACGCGCAGTAGGTGACCAGGCTCAGGAAGGCCAGGATCACCAGAAGCGAGATGGTGAGCGAGCCGCCGGTCGGGTCGAAGTGCTTGCAGACAACGAGAAGAACAGCCGTCAGAGCAACCGCGATCACCAGCCCCAAAGCCGCCGGATAGTCGAGGATCTTTGGGATCGGCGGGGCGTTCACGACGGTTCCGGCATCGCTGGGCCGGCGGGCAAGCCGGGGAGCTCGGCCTCGACCATGACCGTCGCCGTCGGGATCTGCTTCAGAGCCTTCTTGAACTTCCAGTAATAGCCGGCGATCAGGTCAGCCTTGTCAGTGCCGTTGACGATCCGGCGCGCGTTCTTCGGATCCTCAATCCCCTTCGATTTCGACAGATATTTCGGCAGACCGACACCCGTGAACCAGCCGTAGACCATGCCGTCGTAGCTGATCAGCGCCGAGGTCTGCGGGTGCAGCATCAGGTGCGGCTCAGGGTAAATGTTGGCGTGCACAGCATATCTATCTTTTAGGAATTGCTGCCCGTTCTTGTAGTTCGTGTCCCAGGTCAGTTGGACATGGCCGCGGCCGTAATAGGCTTGGGTGTGCGGCGCGACCGGCTTGCCGTAGGACTTGCCCGCGCCCTTGCCGTATTCCTCGAGCGGGATCATTTGCTCGGCGGTTTCGTGGAAAAAGGTCGCGAGGCAATAGGCCAGCCACATCGTCCCGTCGTTGGGATTGTTGGCCTCAAAGTGCTTTTCCCACACCTCGAGCAGATAGTTCATGCCGTCGACCTGCGATTGGGTCAGCGTGCCCCGAAACAGGTCTTTGCGCACGGTGTCGAAGAAAAGCTTGCGGTCGTAAGGCATCAGACTCTCCCTGGCCAGACGCGGAATGGCGCGGCCTCGCTCGAATTGAGCCATTTCTTCCAGTCGCCCTCGTCCCATTGCTCATGGACCGAGCGCTCGAAGATCGACACGGGAATGCGAGCGAGGAGCTTGTTGACGCCGTCGTGGGCCATGATCGCGCGGTCGCGCTCGACGCTGGCCAGCACCGGCTCGACGTCTTGCTGGGTGCGCACGACGAACCGGTCCGGGCGCTCATCATCGGCGATGAGCGTCCGGCGGACGCCATGGGCGTTGTGATAGACGCGCGACCGCTCCGTCACTGCGAGATGCCGTTGAACAACACATGGGCCAGCGGGTTGCGCATCTCGACGCCCCACTCGACCACGATCATGCGCGTCTCGGCGTCGCCGATGCGGGCCATCAGGTACTGACGGAA
>DATHPP010000139.1:0-35336 GCA_035483795.1 Tepidisphaeraceae bacterium
TTTCCATGCCGATGACGATCGCCATTGTGATGCTCGCCATCGCCGCCGCCATGGTTTTTTTCACCGGCGCCCCGGCGGGGGAAATCGTCAAAACCAAAACCTGCCAGGCGGGGATCACCGCGGTCATCGGGATCCTCGGACTAGCGTGGCTCGGCGATACCTTCATCCGCGATAATCGGGAAATCATCACGAGCGGGCTGGAGACGATGGCCAAGTCGTACCCCGCGCTCTTTTCGGTCGGAATGTTCGTGATGTCGATGCTGCTCTACAGCCAGGCGGCTACGACCCAGACGATGGCGCCGCTGGGGCTGACGCTGGGCATCTCGCCCGCCACCCTGGCAGGGATGTTCCCGGCGACCAACGGGTATTTCTTCATTCCCACGTACGGCACACTGATCGCTGCCGTCAATTTCGACCGCAGCGGGACAACGCGGATTGGCAAGTACGTCCTGAACCATTCGTTCATGATCCCCGGCCTGGTGTCGACCGTGGTCGCTGTCTCGGCGGGCCTGCTGATCGGGAAACTCTTCTTTTAGGAGCGCCTATGGAAAGCATTCTGCAAAAGCTCGAGACGCCGGCTCGCGCAATGGGAGTGCCCGTCGCCGAACTGATGGCGATCGTGGAAAAGGGCCAGACCGTTTCTTACGACGGCGGGGAATGCCTCTTTCACGAATCGACCCCGCGGCAGTGGTTCGGAATGGTGCTGGACGGGGAGGTTGAAATTGTTCGCGGCTTGCACGGGCGGCAAACCCATCTGGCGACCCTCAAGGATGGCGCGCTGATCTCGGAAGGAATCCTGCTCGACGAATGCGCGCACGCCTCCAGCGCCTTTGCCCGCGGTAAGGCCGTGCGGGTGCTCCAAGTGTCGCCGGAAGTGTTCGAGCAAGTCAAGTCCGTCAAGCCCGAGATCTATTTCAAAATCGTTGCGCGGGTCGCGCGTCGGATCGGCGACCGGCTTCGGGCGGCATCCGACCTGCTCGCCGGCCAAGCGGAATCCGCGCCGCAGGTGACCGCCTATCGAACCGAGCACGATTCGCTCGGCGAGCGCGAGCTTCCGAACAACGCCTACTACGGCGTGCAGACCGTGCGTGCGCTGGAGAACTTCGCCATCTCCGGAATTCCGCTTCGGAATTTCGCCCATTTCGTCAACGCGCTGGCGTATGTCAAGAAGGCGGCGGCGCAGGCCAACGCCGGACTGAAGTGCCTTGACGGCAAGATCGCCGACGCGATCGCCCGGGCGTGCGATGAGATCCTCGACGGTAAGCTTCACGACCAGTTCGTCGTCGACATGATGCAGGGGGGCGCCGGCACCTCGACCAACATGAACGCCAACGAGGTCATCGCCAACCGTGGCCTCGAGCTGATGGGTTACCAAAAGGGCGATTACCAGCACCTGCACCCCAACGATCACGTGAACTGTTCGCAGTCGACCAACGACGCTTATCCCACCGCGATTAAGCTGGCCGTCATCTTCTCGCTAAAGGACACCCTGGCGGCGATGGGAGAGCTTCGCTCGTCATTGCTGGCCAAGGAGAAGGAGTTTTCCCAAATCCTGAAGATGGGGCGTACGGAGAATCAGGACGCGGTGCCGATGACGCTGGGGCAGGAGTTCGGCGCGTATGCCGGGATGATCGACAGCGCGATGTCGGCGCTGAAACGCTCGGCCGAGGAACTGCACGAGCTGAACATGGGGGCGACCGCGATCGGCACCGGCATATGCAGCCCGCCGGGCTATGCGGACCTGGTCACACGCCGGCTGGCGGAACTGACCGGTCTTCCGCTGAAGAAGGCGGCTAACCTGGTGGAAGCCACTCAGGATTCTGGCGCCTTCGCGCAGATGGCCGCGACGATCAAGCGTGCGGCGGTGCAGGTGTCGAAGATCTGCAACGACCTGCGGTGGCTGTCATCGGGTCCGCGTTGCGGGCTCAACGAAATTAACCTGCCGCCGATGCAACCGGGTTCGTCGATCATGCCGGGCAAGGTGAATCCCGTCATCCCCGAGCTCGTCAGCCAGATCTGTTACCAGATCATAGGGTACGACGTGACGATCGGCATGGCATCCGAAGCGAGCGAGCTGGAACTGAACATGGCCGAACCGATTATCGCCTACGACTTGTTGCACGCGCTGATGATTCTGAAGAACGCGTGTGTGACCCTGGCCGCGCGATGCATAGCCGGAATCAGCGCGAACGAGGATCGGTGCAGGTATTACGTGCAGAACAGCATCGGCCTCGTGACGGCATTGAACCCGGTCATCGGATACGAGCGGTCGGCGGCGATTGCCAAGGAGGCGCTTGCCACCGGCGGAAGCGTCTACGATCTCGTCCTCCAAAAGGGATGGCTGACGCGGGAGAAGCTGGATGATCTTCTCAGTCCATCCAAGATGACCGACCCCAGAAAGCTTCCCACGTGACACGACTTTTTTGGTCCGCGGTGTTCCTCAACAGCTACCACGAATCCGGAGAAGCCATGACTTTCACTCGATTAACTCGATTAATTGGAGCCGTCGTTCTGGCGAGCCTGATTATTGCGGCGCCCGTCCCTGCGGCGGCGCAAGACACCAAACCCAAGCCGCGGGTGGAAATCATCGCCACTGGGGGAACCATTGCCGGAGCGCAGGCCAGCGCCAGTGAATACGGGTACAAGTCCGGGTCCTTCAGAATCGAGGACCTCATCAACGCGGTCCCTCAGATGAAGAATCTGGCCGACATCACCGGCGAGCAGGTCGTCAATATCGGTAGCCAGGACATGAATGATGCCGTCTGGCTGAAGCTGGCAAAGCGGTTGAACGAGCGGCTTTCTCCCGGCGACGTGGACGGCATCGTGGTCACGCACGGCACCGACACGATGGAGGAAACTGCGTACTTCATCTCGCTGGTCACGCCAAGGGGGAAGCCGATCGTATTCACCGGTTCGATGCGGCCGGCAACGGCGGTCGGCGCGGACGGCCCGGCCAATCTCTACAATGCCGTCGCCGTCGCCGCCGATCCGGATTCGCGCGGCCGCGGGGTGCTGGTCGAGCTGAATGATTCGATACATCTGGCACGCAACGTCACCAAGACCAACACCACCAACGTTGAGACCTTCCGCTCCGTCAATCGTGGGCCGGTCGGCCTGGTTCACACCGGCAACGTGACTTTCTTCCAGAAGCCCGAAGCGCCCATGGCCGGCTCGGCTGCCCCGTTTGACGTTGTTCATCTCGACTCGCTCCCGCGGGTCGACATCCTGTACGCGCACGCGAATATGAGCACAGACCTGATCGACGCTGCGATCAAGGGCGGCGCCAAAGGCCTGGTCGTTGCCGGCGTTGGCGATGGAAACATGACTCAACCCGCACTCGATCGGCTTGCCACAGCCGCAAAAAACGGGGTGGTGATCGTCCGCAGCACCCGACTCCCCGAGGGCCTGGTTCTTCGAAACAACGAGGTCGATGACGACAAGATGGGATTCGTCGCGTCTGGCGAACTGACGCCGGGGAAAGCCCGCGTGCTGCTCCAACTCGCTCTCATTAAGACGCACGACCCGGGCGAGATTCAGAAGATGTTCTATACCGACTGACCAGCCCAATCATTGGACGGTCACGTCAGGGAACCGCGTCCGTCCAGGTCTTTGGGTCGGCGCCCATCTGTTCGCCCAGGTCAACCAGTTCATTCATGGTTTCCTTTTGGAACGATCCGGGCTTGGGCGGCATCCACGCCCCTGGGATCGAAACAATCCGCACCTCCACATCCGCGTGCCATTTCAGCCGGGCGATCTCGGCCATTGCCGCCAAGTGCCGCATGGCGGTCAGCGAAGAGGAGCGGCTGGCCGTCTCCATACTCCGGGTGATGATGCTAAGCCAGCTCGGTTCGGTGACTTGGGGCGGCGGACGGAACTGGTTGTTGAAGATCACCCAATAACGCATCTTGGGTATCGGAAGCTCGGGGTACGTCTCGCGCCATTCCGGCGCCAGCGTATCATCCTGGGCAGCCCTGCCTCCGTAGAGAATGCTTCCGATCACGCCCCCGTCGACGTACATCTGGTTGTCGATCATGCGAAAGGGAAAAGCCCCGGGAATGCCCGCCGAGGCAAGCAGGATGTCGCGAAAGCGGTCCAGATTGCCGGTCTGCCGCGCCCGCCGGGCTTCGGCCACCATGTCGAAGGCGCGTGGGCTGGCGTCGTCGATGTTGGTCGTGCTGACCGCCAGCACGCGCCCGTCCGCGCCCGCCTCTTCGATCCGCTTGACGGTTTCGGCGTTGACGGCGGTGCGCAACTCCCGCTCCAGCCCCGGCACTTCCGCCAGCGAGACGTTGCTCGGAAGGAAATAAAGCCACCCCCGCGTCTTGACCCAGTCCGGCTGGGGGTTGCGGTAGAGATGCACCACGATGTCAGTCGATGCGTTGTCGGCCAGGAAGGCAAACGGGGCGATCAGCGCCCCCGTGCTGACGCCGGTGACGGCGGCAAACTCGGGTTTGGCGAGCGGATCGCTTTTGGGTACGCGCTCCCACCCCTTGAGAAAGCCGGCGCCAAATGCACCCCAGTCTCCGCCACCGGAAACGATGAGCACATCAATGACCGGCGGTGTCGGCCGGCGCCCTGCCTTGTATTCGTCGTACTGGCCCTTGGCACGGTGGACAAGTTGCGTGACAACGCCCTTGGTCGCTACGTCTCTCCGCGCGTCAGACGCGGCACGGATCGAGAGCAACTGAGCCTGCGACTGGGTGGGCCTCGTCTCACCACAGCCGGCGGCAACCAGGGTCGCCACCACCAACACGACCGAGAATCGCGCGTTCAATCTGTGCCAATGCGGGCACGTCGTTGCATAGCTTCGCCAAATCATGGTACTCACCCTGCCCTGTGGGATCTGAAACCCATCGGCTGCGCGGCGCCATCACCGCGTATGTCGAAGGCGAACGACTATTATGCACGATACCGTTCGGTGCGTATTGGTCCAAACCAGGATTCTGCCTGCCTTCGAGCCGGCCTCATGGCTTCTCCCGATCTAATTGTGTGTTCTGCGGAACTTCGCCATTTTCCTGCGCCGCGGTGAGGTTGCCGTCAATTTATTTCCGCAACCATCGCGCCGCCGCTTTGGACGTCCCAGGCCTGGCGGACCATCTGGCTCAGGTCGTGGCGAAGCTTCAGAGCTGCGGCACACTTGCCTCCTGAGGTCGCGAGGACCGACTTGGCATCCACGTTGGAACCGTACGCCTGGGTGTTCAGTTTGGCGTCGAGTTTCGGCTGAAAGCTGGCGATACCACCCCCCAGCGAAACGCCCTGGCTGGCCGAGATGATGAGCAACTCCAGCCCGCCGTCCGTGCCGCCGGCGCCGCTGATGCTCAGGCCATAGGAGCCCAGCGTGATGCCCCCGCTGCCTCCCACGCGCATGCTGCCATTGATGAAGTTGTTTACGGCGGCGTCCGTCATCAGCAAAATGATGACGTTGGATTTCTTAATGCCCAGTTGAAACCCAGCACTGGTTTCCGTGATGTCGAAAAAGATGGGGTCACTCCAGTTTTCCCCATGTCTGCGCATCAGGAACCCAGTGCCGGCGTTGAGTCCCGCAATGAAGGCCCCGCCGCCTGTGTTGGGTGCGATGAAAATGCCGCGAGCGCCACCGAGTATGTTCCGCAGCCCCTCGGTCTGGCTGTAGCTCAGGAATTTGTCGGTGTGGATCCTACCGAGGTCGACCATCTGCGCCGCGGCGGTTTTGGGCGCAGCCGATGCGTCAGACTTCTGATCCGGCGTCGACGGGTGTTCCGACGTGCACCCGGTCATCCCGATGAAGAGCGACCCTGCGACGAGCCAACGCGGCGGTGAGTGTAAACAATTCGAGCTTAAACGCATCATGAGGTGCCTCCGGTTTGTGGCGCTCGACCGCGCGACCTGGGTCCACGTTCAACTGCCTTCGTGGTGAAAACATAGAAGGGTCACGGTCGACCGGCGCGCAATTCCCGCCGAGTCGATCGCAACCCTTTGTCGTAACGACCTCAGACGACTGCGCTCATTTGGAAGGGGCAGTTGTCGGCGGGGCAGCGGCGGCAGGGGCGGCAGCACCAGCCGCAGCTGCCGCAGGCGCGCCAGCAACGGGAGCCGGAGCAGCAGCAACCGGAGCAGCCGGGGGCGTCATCCTTCCCACCTCATAATCCTCCTTGGAAATCTTTCGCACCTCGACGTTCTGGACGGTCACCATATCGCCCGTGCGACCATCCTTCAGCGTCGTCGCGCCGCTGTCCTGCTTAAGCTCGGTCGTGTAGTAGACCTTTCCCGTGGAAGGATCAGTGACGCGGTAATACGAAGCGCATCCGACGACAAAACCAAGAATAAGACCCGCTACGAAAAGTGTCTTGCGGTTCATTTTCAGTTCCTTTCCAGGCGGCAGGCTCCAGGTAATCAATCAACTCGGCCACGACACAGTCGCAACCTTTTGCCGCAATCTACGATATGGCACCGCTGACCGCTATTGGACCAAAGTCCTATTCCCCCCTGGAGCTCGCGCGACGCCCGGCGCGCCAGAACCACAAACGGGTCGTCGGTCGCGCGGCCCAAGGAGGTTGGCGCGACCAGGGAATTTGGGCCGTTTCTCGATTTCGAACGCTTTGTCTGAAACCGCCGCGCCGGTCGAGACGGCAGCCCTGATGGAGCCGCCGGAACAGACACCGCTGTTATCAGAAGGCCGAAATCTGTCAGTCAATTTCAAATAAATTGCTATGCCCAACACGTCGATGTTACAGTTTCGATATAGAATTCGATTCTTGGACAGCCCTTTGCCTGGCGTTCTGAACACCGCAATATTGGACTAAGGTCCAATAGGCGCGGTTACCGAGTTGACATATTTTCTCTCGCCGGAAGGCGGCAGAACCTGAGTTACTCAGGCGAAATTGGACCGCTTTTGACCCGCGCCCTGAGGCCCGAGAGAGCCAGGAGACGCAAATGCCCATTGTGCTGTCGCTTTCGGGGGGCCCACGCCCGATGATTGAGGGGTCCGACGCCCCGGGAATCGGATTCCTCCCTATTCGAATGGCTCAATATCCAACAGCATAATCCAGCAATTTGCTGATGGCCATCGACGACGCGCGAATTGATAGTCGGTTTTGAAATCTGACGGGATGGCATTCCGGCTGAGCGATTGCCGGGATCGGCGTTCTGAGATTCGGGAGGTCACTACGATGCGAGAGCACCCGGGTCGAGGGCACATAGCATTCGGAAGGGTGCGCGGAGAATCCCCGGGCCCAGTGGTTCACGTTCATGGCCACGCCGCCTGCGTGCAGCTTGCCGCCCGCAAGCGCGCCGATGAAGCGCTTTCAGATGCGATAAGCCGCCTCAGAGCGATGCAAGCGGACCTGATCGCCCAAAAGGAAGCCCTGACCGCAGCCCAGTTGGAAGCCCAGGAACACAGCCAGCGATACGTCGACCTTTTCCAATCGGCCCCGGATGGGTATGTCGTAACCGATCTGGAGGGGAACATTCGAGAAGCCAATTGCGCCTCCAGCCGCCTGTTAAAAGTCGCACCAGGCAAGTTGGTGGGTCAATCGCTGGCCAGTTTCGTCGTAGGGCGGGACAACCTTGCGTTCTGGCAGCAGCTTCTGGCAACCACGGAAGTTTCGCAAGGCCCATGGCAGGCCACCCTCCAGTCCGAGGACGGTGCTCCATTTCCCGCGGAGCTCAGCGCCGCCCGCTTCGCCGGCACCCCGAACAATCCCGCCGGACTGCGGTGGTCCATCCGCGATGTGACGGCTCGATGTCGGGCCGAGGAGGCCAATGCCGAGCAGTTACGCTTCGAGATGCTCCTGGCGGAGCTGTCCAGCCGGTTATTGAAGGTTCCACCCGACGACGTGGACCGGGAAATCGGGCATGCCCTGTGCGAAGTCGCCGAGTTTTTCAAAGCGGACCGCTGCGCGATTCTGGGAGTGCGGCCGGAAGACAGGTACATCTCTGTCACGCATGTATTTTACGGAAACGGCACAAAGCGGGTGCCTCCCGACCTGAACCTCGCCGAATTGTTCCCCTGGTCGTACGAGCGCTTCGTCATTCAGCGGCTCCCCCACGTCAGTTCCGGCCCGGAAGATCTGCCTTCCGAGGCCGAGCAGGACCGCAAGTCCTGCATCGCCTTGGGCACGATGTCGCGCATGATCGTCCCCATAGTTACGGGAAACGCCGTTCGCCATCTGATCAACGTGCAGACGACCCACAAGCGTCGCACCTGGCCGGAAGAGTACATCCCCCGGGTTCGGGCGATTGGTGAAATCCTGGTCAATGCGATCGAGCGTAGGGATTCATACCGGGCGCTGGCACAAAGCCAGGAGCGGCTGAGCCTTGCGGTGGAGTCGTCCAATGCGGGGCTTTGGTCCGTCGACATAGGCTCGGGCGAATTCTGGAGCACGCCGAAGATGCGAAGCTTGTTCGGAGTTGGACTAGCCCCGACCCTTACCACCGAGACATTTCTCGCACGACTGCACCCCGACGACCGCATCCGCATCGAATCCAACGCGCGAGAGTCAGTGGCGCGGAAACAGCCGTCATTCAAATACGAATTTCGGGTGTTGATTCACAACGACAGCGCCCGGTGGCTCGCCACCACCGGACAATCGCACTTCGACGCCGATGGCCAGTTGGTACGCCTCACCGGCTTGTGTACGGACATCACCGAACAACGTCAGGCCAACGAGAATCTCGTCAAGGCGCTGGGCGAAGTCCAGCAGCTTCGCGACCAGTTGCAACAGGAGAATTTACTGCTGCGCCAGGAAATCAAGCTCAACGGGAATTACGAGGAGATCATCGGCCAGAGCCCGGCCATCAAACGTGTGCTCTCCCAGGTCGAACAGGTCGCCGCCACCGAATCCACGGTGCTCCTGCTGGGAGAGACGGGCACCGGAAAGGAGTTGGTGGCGCGGGCGATTCACCAATTAAGCCCGCGGCGTGCAAAACCCATGCTGGTGGTAAACTGTGCCGCCCTACCCGCGGGCTTGGTGGAAAGCGAGCTGTTCGGACGTGAGAAAGGCGCCTATACCGGCGCCCTCACCCGCGAGATCGGCCGATTCGAACTCGCACACCAGTCCACCCTCTTCCTCGACGAGCTTGCGGAATTGCCCATGGAGTTGCAGGCCAAGCTACTCCGGGTCCTCCAACATGGCGAGTTCGAGCGGGTCGGCAACCCAAAACCGATCCGCGTGAACGTCCGCGTGATCGCCGCGACCAACCGCGACCTCAAAAAAGCCATTGCCGAAGGCCGCTTCCGCGAAGACCTGTTTTATCGCCTCAACGTATTCCCCATCGAAATCCCGCCCTTGAGGCAACGGCCGGACGACGTCCCGATGATGGTGTGGGCTTTTGTGACCGAGTTCATGAACGTCATGGGAAAGTCGATTCGGGCGATCCCGCAATCGAGCATGAGCGAGCTCCAGCACTATGCCTGGCCGGGCAACGTGCGCGAGCTGCGGAACGTCATCGAGCGGGCGATGATCGTCTCCTGCGGACCGACGCTCGAGGTGGCAATCCCGGATTCGCCGGCAATTGCGGCGCCCAGGAACAGTCCGCTCAATCTTTGCGAGTTGGAGAAGCGGCACATTCTTGAAGTCCTGGATCGGAGCCGGTGGCGCATCCGCGGCTCGGGCGGCGCCGCCGAGCTGCTCGGTCTCAAGCCCACGACGCTCGAAGCCCGCATGGCAAAACTCGGCATCACCCGTGCGTCCGCCGGCCGCGACGCCTGAGCTTTTGCCGCCACGTTTCCGCTTGCGAATGCTCTGCATCGAGGCGATCGGCCATGGCCACAGTGATTTCTGATCCGACATCGGCGAGCGTTCGTCGGGGAATCCCCACCAGAAACATCGGAGGAATTTCTACAGAAATCGCAGCACCCGAAGTTGTAGATTGTTGTCGTCGGCGCGAACCGGCAAAGGATCGTTCTCCTTCCCTGGCCCCCGACATCCTTTGCCATCGCCCGGCTTATGTTGGCGGTCGCGACGCGTCCCCCTTTGTCGCGACCGCCGCTTTTTTGAAAGGACGGGTGTCTTTATGGCAAGGGCATGGGCATGGGCCTTCCTTCTGTTACTGGCCGCCATGATTGCGACGCAACTCTCCACCAAGAACGCGCACCGTCACTGGCTCCGCGTCGGAATCCAGACTGCCGCGCTGCTCGCGTGTCTCGCGGCGATTCTTTAGCAAGGCTTTTGCGGCGGATGGGCCGACCGCCCTGTTCTGAGAATGCCGAGATCGCCCGACGGCACGGGAGATTTCAAATGTCTCAAGTCAAGCAGGCGTCTCCATCCGCTGGAAATGGAAGGCTGTTTCGAATTGCACCGGGTTTGCGACCGTTGTTGGCCTACCGGTTTGCTGACGATTTTCGCCACGACGCGATTGCCGGGGTCAGCGTGGCGGCGGTGGCGGTGCCGGTCGCGATCGCCTATGCACAACTGGCCGGTTTCAGCCCGGAAGTTGGACTGTATTCGAGTATTCTTCCGCTGGTCGCCTACGCCATCTTCGGGACCTCCCGGCAACTCATGGTCAATCCGGATGCGGCGGCCTGCGCGATGATCGCCGCGTCGGTTGCCCCGCTTGCCGGGGGCGACCCAGCGGCGTACGCGTCGCTCTCCCTGGCGCTGGCGTTTCTTGCCGGCTTGTTCTGTATTGTCGCCAGCTTCCTGCGGCTCGGGGCCTTGGCCGACTTTCTGTCCAAGCCAATCCTCGTCGGCTTTCTCAATGGAATCGCAATCAGCATCTTCCTGGGACAAATCGGAAAGCTCTGTGGATTCCCGGTCGAAGCCGGCGGCATAATCCCGCGGCTTCTGGAGATTGGCTCCAGGCTTCCGCAAACGCACTGGCTCACGCTGGCCGTGGGTGCGGGATCGTTCGTTGTGTTGTTTCTCTCGCGGCGCATCATGCCTCGTGCACCAGCCCCGTTGATCGCGATGATCGTCGCCGGGGTCTGCGTTGCGCTTCTAAAGCTCGACGCTCACGGCGTGGCGATTCTAGGGAAGGTTCCGGCCGGACTTCCGAGGCTTCGATGGCCGGCGTTTCCACTTGCGGACCTTCCCAGCTTGACCGCCGAGGCCGCCGGTCTGGCGCTGGTGCTGTTTTCCAGTGGAATGCTCACCGCGCGCAGTTTCGCATCGAAGAATGGCTACGATATCGACGTGGACAAGGAGTTTGCCGCGTTCGGAGCGGCCAACATCGCTTCCGCCGTATCTCAGGGATTTGCCGTCACGGGCGCCGATTCGCGCACCGCCATGGGTGATGCCAGCGGAGGATGCACGCAGGTGACGGGTCTTGTCGCCGCCGCGAGCATCGCGGTTGTCCTCCTGTTCCTTACGTCGCCCCTCAAATACGTGCCCATCCCGGCGCTGGGGGCAGTCCTGATTTTCGCGGCGTTTTCGCTTTTCGATGTTCGCACGTTGCGCCAGATCTGGCGGATCGACAGGCTCGAGCTGGCCCTGTCAATCATCACCACTCTTGGCGTCGTCGCGGTCGGGGCGATCAATGCGATTCTGCTTGCGGTGACGCTCGCGCTGGTCCGATTCATCCGGCTGGCCGCGCGGCCTGACGATGAGGTTCTTGGCAAAGTGGATGGGCTGCCGGGCTTTCATTCGATCGAGCGACATCCTGATGCCAAGATTTTTCCGGGCCTGGTGATGTATCGGTTTGGCAGTGCGATCACCTTCTTTAACTGCGACTACTTCAAGCGGCGGGCCCTGGCTGCCGCCGACGCGGCCGGCTCCGGCCTCCGCTGGTTTGTCGTCGATGCGATTCCGATCACGCACATCGATGTGACGGGCCTCCAGGTTATAAGAGATCTGCGCCAAACTATGGACCGGCGCGGGGTCAGGCTTGTCGTCGCCGGGCGCAAGACAGAGTATCTCAACTGGTTGAAGGGGATTGGCTCATACGACCCGCAAGTCGAACAGCTGTTCTTTCCGACACTTCGGCAGGCTTTCAGAGCCTTTCAAGAAAGCAGCAGACATGGCAACGGATTGACGACGGAGGTTCCCGATTGAACAACGTGCGTCTCACCGTCGTCCGAGGAGGCCTACGACCGCCAGAACCCCAAGCGCGTCTATTACCTCTCGATGGAATTTCTAATCGGCCGGTCTTTCCGGGATCTTGGAACAAATGGAGTCACATATGGTCCGATTCAACCGAGTGATGCTCGCCGTTCTTTGTCTGGCACTTGCCGGCTGTCAGGACCTGGTTCCGCACGACACCAAAAGCCTGCTGATCCCGCGATTTCAACGCTCGGAGATCTTTGGTTTTGTAGCAGGATTGGGGACCACCTTCGCCGCCGTACCGGATCTGATCGCGATGCTCAGGCGCCGGTCCAGCGCGGGAATGAACCCCCGTATGGCGACGATCATGGCGATTTTTCAGGTCCTCTGGGTTTACTACGGCCTGCTGATCGCCTCCCGGCCTGTCATCGCGTGGAACATGATCGCGATACTCGTCAACTCTTTCAGTGTGGTCGCATACTTCCATTTCGTCCGCAAAGAACAAGTGCGGCACCTGACGTGAAATTTGAGAACGGACGCCTCGTTTCCCGGATGATCGGAAAGCCGTGCATGTTCGAGCGGCGACTCATCGCGCCGATACCGCCAATTCTCGGCTCCCCATCTGGGACCAGGCCGAGGCCGCGAGCAGCGTCCCCACAACCTGGATAAGCCCATAGGCCAGGATGGCGGTGAGGACGGGAGTATCCGGGAACGCGGTGGTAGCAATGACCAAGCCAACGCCGACGTTTCGAATGGCCGTCGAGAGGGTCATCGCTTTGCGGTCGTCACCCCGCCCGAGCAACCAGCCGACTACGAAGCTGACGGCCAGCAGTGCCAGCATCCCGACCAAGCCGCGAGCCCGAATCGCTAGAAGCATCTGATACTGCGCCGTCAGAATCAGCACTATCACGGTGAGATTCAGCAACAAGCTCAGTCGGTTCGCGGGCTTCCGCGACTTGGCAGCGGCGTTCGGATACCAGTGGCGAATACCGAGGCCCACGCACAAGGGGATAAGCTGCGTGACCATCAGCGTCATCGCCATTTTGGCAAGGCCGATCTGGGCCGGAGCACCTCCCGCCATCATCGGAAGGAGAAGCTTGAGGAGAGGCGGCGCGAGGATCGCGGAAGATCCGGCCAGGATAATCATCAATCCAACCGCGATGGTCACATTGCCTTTGGCGACCGCCGTCGCCGGCGGCCCGTAGGGAGCGCCAGGACAGACGGCCAGGATCAGGAATCCGGCGGCGACCATCGGCTCGGCGCGGAATACCAACAGTAGCGCTATGGTGGCGGCGGGAACAAGAACGTAGTTCGCCACCGCGGCCCGGGCGACGAGGCTCCAGTTTCGCGCCACCGCAAGGACTTCTGAGAAGGTCACGCCAAGTCCGCTCGCCACCATCATCTCGATAAGCGTGATTGGCACGAGGATATTGATCCATCTGTCGAGGGTCATGAACCTACCGCCGTCCATTTGGGCAATGATGCCTCGCCGCCCACCCGATGCCGCGGCGTTCGGGCCTCAAGCGCTCCCGCCTTGCCTCCTTCCAGGAATCGAGTGGCGTCAGTCCCATGGAAAATCTGGATCAGTGTGGCAACCAGGCCCGTCCAGCCGGTCTGGTGGCTGGCGCCGACTCCGGCGCCGGTATCGCCATGAAAGTATTCGAAGAAGTTGAGGTGGTCGCGCCAGAGCGGGTCAGTCTGGAATTTGCCCGCGCGGCCATAGGCGGCCCTTCGGCCGTTGGCGTCGCGCCGGAAGATCCCGATCAGGCGATTGGCGATCTCGCTGGACACTTCGTACAGGTTCATCAGTCGTCCGGAGCCGGTCGGGCATTCGATTTTGAAGTTGTTCCCGTAGTAAAGGTAATACTGGAGCAGCGCGCGGATGAGGACCGCATTGACGGGCATCCAGATCGGTCCGCGCCAGTTCGAGTTGCCGCCGAACATCCCACTATCGGAGTCGCCAGGCAGATAACTCACTCGGTACTCACGGCCTTGCACGTTAAACACATAAGGATGGTCGGCATGTGCGCGGGATAGAGCCCGGATGCCAAAGGGACTGAGGAATTCCTTTTCGTCGAGCACGCGGGAGAGAATGCGGCGCAACCGGTCCTCGCTAACCAGCGCGAAGATGCCGCGCTCTTTATACCCCAAGTGGCCGGGGCCGGTGGGATGGATGCCTTGAAGAAGTTCGGGCATTTGTCTGATCCGGTTGAGCAGGTGATTTGTCAGGATCGGCATCCGCTCGCGCTGCCAGGGTTCGATAACCGTTGTGGCGGCCAGCGGAAGCAATCCCACCATCGAGCGAACTTTCAATCGGGTGGCACGGCCATCGGGCGTGCGTAGCACGTCGTAATAAAATCCGTCCTCTTCATCCCACATCGAGTCTTGCCCGACACGATTCATGGCGTTACCGATCCAAAGAAATTGCTCCCCAAACTTCAGGGCCATCATCTCATATGAGGGATCAGAAGCGGCGACTTCGTTGGCGATTTCGAGCATGTTCTGACAGAACATCGCCATCCAAGCGGTCCCGTCCGCCTGTTCCAGATAGCCGCCGGTCGGAAGCGGCGCCGAGCGATCGAAGACACCGATGTTATCCAAGCCGAGAAAACCGCCCTCGAACAGGTTCTTTCCGAACCGGTCCTTGCGATTGAGCCACCAGGTGAAATTGGCCATCAACTTGTTGAATGACTTCTTGAGAAATTCGATATCTCCTTCGCCGCGTCGCAACTGTTCGACGCGATACAGAAAAATGGTCGCCCAGGCGTGCACCGGCGGATTGACGTCGCCGAAATTCCATTCGTAGGCGGGGATCTGTCCGGTCGGATGGAGGTAGGCGTCGCCGAGCATCATGTCGAGTTGCTGTTTGGCGAAGTCCGAATCGACGCCGCTGAGTGCGATCGCGTGAAAGGCCAGGTCCCATGCGGCATACCAGGGGTACTCCCATTTGTCGGGCATCGAAATCACGTCGTCGTTCACCATGTGAAACCACTCGCGGTTGCGAACCTTGTGGTCGCCGCCACGCAGGGGGTTCACATTGTGTCCGCGCAGCCATTTGTCGGCTTCGAAGAAGTAGTATTGCTTGCTCCAGAGCATCCCTGAGAGTGCCTGCCGCATGATGGCGGCGGAATCCTGGTCGGCCCTCGATGGTGTGATCGATCGATAGTATTCGTCTGCTTCGCTGCGACGGGCGTCGAACGTCTGATCGAAACCGGCAAAGGGATCGGACCGAGTCGGTCGGACGTTCGAGAGCCGCAGCCGGATGACCACGGATTGTCCGGACTTGATCATCACTCGGTGGTGTACCGCCGCCTTGGTACCTTCCCGGTTCTCGCCAAGCCCGGGATCTTTCCCGTGAACGATATAATCGTTGAAGGCATCCTTGACGAAGGGGCTGGCGTTCGGCCGGCCGAAGATACGCTGTTCGTTGGTCTGGTTCTCCGTAAACAGCACGGGCGCCGTACCCTGACTGTAGAGCCATCGCTCACCGAGCTCGTGATGCATCGCGGCGATTACCTGTGGATCTCTGGGCCCGGCTGAGATCGTAAGCGAAGGTTTAGGAGTGGGAGATTCCCAGGACCAGGTGTTACGGAACCAGAGGGTCGGGAGCACGTGCAGCTCGGCGTCTTCCGGCCCACGGTTAAAGGCGGTGACGCGGATGAGGATGTCCTCAGGCGCCGCTTTCGCATATTCAACGAAGACGTCGAAGTATCGATCTTGGGCAAATAGGCCCGTGTCCAGCAGCTCGTACTCGTCTTCGGTACGCGAGCGATGACGATTGGTTTCCACGAGGTCCAAGTACGGGTAGGCGCGCTGCGGGTACTTGTAGAGCCACTTCATGTACGAGTGGGTCGGCGTCGAATCGAGGTAGAAGTAGTATTCCTTGACATCTTCGCCGTGATTTCCTTCGGAATTGGTAAGGCCAAAGAGTCGCTCCTTGATGATCGGGTCGTTGCCGTTCCACAGCGCCAGCGCGAAGCACAGCCGGGCCTTGTCGTCAGAGAATCCGGCGAGCCCGTCTTCGCCCCAACGGTAGGCACGGGAGCGAGCCTGGTCGTGGCTGAAATAATCCCAGGCGTTGCCGTCGCTGCTGTAGTCCTCACGGACGGTCCCCCACTGTCGTTCGCTCAGATACGGACCCCAGCGCCGCCACGGGACTCCGGCGTCGCGTGCCTCGAGAAGACGTTCGGCCTCGGGCCCGCCGCTCGTGTTAGATGATTTGGGCAACGTGGACATTCGTATTCTCCTCAGAACGCGCGTTTGAGTTGTGGGCGCCGGCTGCGTTCTGTTCCGCCGTACCTCCCACGCCCTGGGAAATCGCCGATCTCGGCCGATGCACGGTCCTCCGGCTCGGCGAAGGATCGCTCACAGGTCCGGTGCAGCAAGTTGAGTTGCCGGCGCAGCGTCGCCGCACGGTTATCAGGCAGGCTCTGGATCAGATCCAGGAACATCGCTTTTAGCCGCCGGACGACCTGAATACTGTCCTTGCCATAATGGCGCGTCTCGGTAGCCGCGAGGCTGACATAGTCCTCCCAGGTCGGCCGGCGGTACACGAGTCGTAGAATCCCCCGCGCATCGCGAATCCCCCCTTCGTCAAGCTTTCTGCGTCCGACAATCCGCAGAAGATGATGTATCTGGTCGATCGCCAGCACGGCGGTGGTCGGGTCGTTGATGGCTGGCGAGAGGGCCTTGCAGGCGATGTCCACGATGATACGGAACGCCAGCGTCGGGTCCTGCTCAAGCGTGCGTTCCTGTCCCAGTGCAATGCAGTGGCCCAAGTCGCGGGGCGTGACGGTTCGCCCGCCGCCGTATGTTCGGAATAACGGTTCCCCAGCGGAGACAAACTGGCCCACCTGAGGCGCCATTTCGATGAGACAACCCGCTTGGGCCGCCAGCGCTACAAGCCCTTCGATGTCGACGGCAAGAACTACGCCATCCTTCGGATTGGGAAAGACGTACGATGGCTCGTTGCCCGGCAATTCCGCCGGATCGTCCACCGCCTCGGCGGACTCGCTCAGTGTTCGCTTATAGACGGCCTGGATGACGCCCCGCCCCGAGCGCGCAACCCCGCGCATCGCCCCGCTGGGTCGAAGTTCCTGACCAACATGGCCAACCAGATAAAGGAGTGTGCCGATGCTGATCACACAGCCGTAGGTGGCGATCAGTACTGTCAATTTCGGCACCGTATCCGTTACTCGAACCAGCGCCGCCATTGACAACGTGAATGTGAACACAAACAGGGTCAACGAGATTTTGGTGGTCGAATCTCTGAACATCGATCCGATGATCCGCGGCGTGAGCTGGGCACTGGCCAACTGCACCACCAGCAGCAACGCGGATGAAACGAACACAACGCATGTGAACATCGATGAGGCCAGTGCCGCGAGCACCGTCCGAGCGGCGTCCGGTTGAAGGGCGGATTTCCAACCCAGAGCGGCATCGAGCAGATTCAACGCCCGCGCGGTCACGAGGCCGGCGACAATGGCCAGGATGGGAAACAGCGAGATCGAATTCTCGATGTAATGCCGCGCGCGATAACGGTGAAGCCACGACATATCCGTCTCCAGCGCCGTTCAGCGATACTCCGGCACAAACCGCCAGGGATACGCCGGCTCCTGATATCCCCTGGCCTTCTGGCGCTTGGGCAGCTTGATCTTCTCCATGGGAACATCCTTGTACGGCACGATGCTCAGGAAATGGGAGATGCATCGTAGACGGGCCAGACGTTTGTCGTCCGAAGCAATGACGTACCAGGGAGAATGGTTTGTGTCGGTTGCCTTGAACATCGCGTCGCGGGCGCGGGAGTAGTCGTACCAGCGCCGACAGGACTCCAAGTCCATCGGGCTGAGTTTCCAGACTTTGCGCGGGTCGCCGATTCGACCCTTGAATCGGCGCACTTGTTCTTTATGGCTCACCTCGAACCAGTATTTGATGAGCTGGATGCCGGAACCAATGATCGCACGTTCCATCATTGGACAGAGTTCCAGAAACCGCTCGACCTCGCGCGGCGGACAGAATCCCATGACCACCTCAACGCCGGCTCGGTTGTACCAGGAGCGGTCGAACAGGACGATTTCACCCGCGGCAGGGAAATGGGCGACGTACCGCTGCAAATACATCTGGCTCTTCTCCCGCTCGGACGGAGCGGGCAGCGCCGCGATCCGGAAGGAGCGCGGACTGGTTCGCTCGGTGATCGCCTTGATCGCTCCCCCCTTTCCGGCCGCATCGCGCCCTTCAAACACGACGATGATCTTAGCGCCGGTCTGCCGAGCCCAAAGCTGAACCTTCACCAACTCACCCTGCAATTTCTCGAGCTCCTTCTCATACTCCTTGCGATTCATCGGCTTAGTCGCCTCGCGACCGCTCGACTCGGACGAATCGACTTCTTTGCGGAGGATGCGGCCTACCCTGTGTCGGGGGATCACGGCGCGCGCGGCACGGGTACGTCCGTTCCCGCCTTGGGATTTTCCTGTTCTGTCGTGCGGCATGCGATCTCCCTGCCCGTCGTCGGGCCATGATTCTGCGAATTCGACGGCATCTGCCACGGCCACCGCCCCGTCATCTCAACCACCAGTGACCAGCTCAACCCGATGCGAACAAGCATCAGCAGTCCCAGTGCTCCAACGTTGACGACCGTCGGCTGTAGCGCGACGGTGCGAACGACGTCGCCCGCCACCAGGAAGTCCAACCCAAGCAACAACGGCTGGCCAAGCTGTTGCTTGTAGCTTTCGAAGGCTCCGACCTCATCGATCTGGCGCAGAAATCGAACCGTCCCCTGCCGAACGCGGCCCACTCGACCGCGGTTCGGACGTAACCGGTCACGACGCCACCAGAGCTTCTGCCCGCTTCTTTGGTTGAACGTCGCCCCCCTCAGCGTCTGTCACGAATTGCTCGACAAATGCCCGTCCCTGTTTTTCTCCGTCGGCCATCAGCCGTCCGATGTGGTCGGGGCCGCGGGTGAGCTTGCTGACGTAGTCCAAGGTGTCCTGAAGGTCCTCGGACATCTGGATAAACCGCACGTCGATCGGATCCCGCTTGAAGACGCCGACCTTTTCAAGCACCTCATGTTTCAGGGCACCGCTCCGCAAGAGAATGTTGACCAGTTCGATGATCTCGAGGTTTTGCATCAGCGAGATGTTGCCCACCATCTGATTACGCCGGTCGGTGATCTCGCCGGGCGTGGTGGGAACCTTCTTGCAATGCGTGGGATTGATCTGGATCACCCAGACTTCGTCGGGAGTCCGGTGGCCCTCGACGGTCCGCGCCCTGATTAACTCCTGAACCGGTGGGTTGTCTGAAAACAGCCCGTCCCAATAGTACTGACCTTCCACCTTGACGGCGGGGAAGAGATTCGGCACCGCGGCGGACGCCAGGATCGCTTCGACGCTGATTTCACCCTTCAGTGAGTTGAATTTCTTCAGCTCGCCGGTCAGCACATTGGCCGCCCCCACCAGCAGCACGGGGCTCTTGGGCCCAACCAGTTCCTTGAGCTCCGCGAAGTCGATGTGTTTTTCCAGCAACGCCTTGAGGTTGGTAAATTCGATCCGCGGCAAAAAGCCGGTGAGCATTCCCATCATCGCCCCGGCAATAGGACTTGCAGGGCTCGTCGCGAACTGTGGAAGCACCCCCCTGTCGATGATCCGTAACATCGCCGCGACGGAATCGTCGAAGGCCCTTTCTGCGGACGATCCACAGGTAAGTTCATCCCAGAACTGAAGGATTCTGTGGGGGATCGGCGTCGAATCTCCCTGAGCTTCTTTCAGAAGGCCGTACCAGGCGAGCCCCGCGCAAATCGCACCTCCAGAGGTGCCGCTGAGGCTGACGACCTCCCGGCGGTGTTGGATCCGATTCTCAAATAGTGCCCGAAGCACTCCGGCGGTAAAGGCCGTCTGGCTTCCCCCGCCCTGACAGGCAATTGCGATCTTTTTCACGGCATGTCTCCTGGTGCTTCGGAATTGTCCAGCCATGCCTGAAGCAATCGGGCTGCCATACTCTTTCGTTTCACGAAAGAGATCCCGTTCCGACACGCGGGGCACAAGTCCTGCCGTTCGGGTGTTTAACAGCACCGAGTTGCGACAGGGGTCTCTGCACCCAGCAATCGAACTCCGCAATTGCTCCAATCTGTTGGAGTTCCTCCACCCCATCGGAGGCCCGGGCCGTACTAATCGGCGCATGGAAGCAACGCGACGCCGCAGAGGCGATTCTCTCTCGATCGAACAATGGCACGTCATTTGACCTTGCCACCAGCGAAAGGCGGGCAGTGAGGATCGAAAGCCAGAACCATCGAGGTGGGCAAATCAGCTCCTCCGGCGATGGCGCCGGTAAGTGAGGAGCCGCGTGATGGCGATGAGACACGAACTCATTTGCGATGGACGTTCGGCATTTCGATTGATGGTTGTCGGCGCAGTGGGCATGTGCGGGTGCCATTCCATCGGTCCCAGCAGCGTCGCTCGCGATCGCTTCGATTACAGCGACTCCGTTGGCGAGTCCTGGAAGCGACAGACACTGTTGAACATCATCAAGCTGCGCTACGTGGATACGCCGATTTTCGTGGACGTGGGGCAAATCGTGGCCGGTTACACGCTCCAGACAGGCGCCAACCTGGGCGGGCAGATCTCGTCGGAGAAAGCGATTCAGGGTAACTCGCTGACGCTCGGGGGCGCGGCGGTCTACATCGACCGGCCGACGATCACCTACATGCCGCTCACTGGAAACAAGTTCATCAAATCACTGATGACCCCCCTCCCGCCGGAATCGGTCTTTTTCATGATCGAATCGGGTTGGCCGGCGGACGGAGTGCTGGGCAGCGCGGTCGCGGTGATGAATGGACTGAAAAACCAGGAATCCACGATTTCCGGCGTCCGCCCGCCCGATCCGGACTTCCTTCGAGTATTGGAATTGATGCGGAGGATGCAGCTTTCCGGCGCCGTATCTCTTCGAGTAATTCAGGACGCAAAGAAGGGCCAAAGCACCATTCTGACGATTCGGTCCAAAGACGTCTCGCCTGACACACTTGCGGACGGGGCGAAGCTGCGACGACTGTTGCGGCTCGATCCGACTGCGACGGAGATAAAGCTGGTATTCGGCTCAGTCGCGGCGAACGACACCGAGTTGGCTGTCGTCACCCGGTCCATTCTTCATATCATGACGACGATGTCGTCGCAGGTGGAAGTCCCGGCCGAGGACATCGCCCAGGGACGGGCGGCGCCCGGGCTTATCGACGGACCCGCCAGCCGGCCCCTTTTCATCAAGTCGTCGCGTGAGAGGCCCTCCGACGCTTTCGTCGCCGTCCCGTACCGCGAACACTGGTTCTGGATCGATGACCGGGACCTGCGAACCAAGCGGGCCTTCGCGTTCATGATGATGCTGTTCACCTTGGCCGAAACCGGAGAGCGTGAAGCGCCGCCGCTCATTACGATTCCGGCCCAGTAGTCGAGAGGTACTGGCAACGGAGCCGACCATGGTCCGTAAAACGCAACTCATAGCGGTCGTCATTGCCCTGCTCTGGCCGTGGGCAATTGTGGGAGGGGTCGCCGCGCAGGCGCCCGCACCGGAAACCCCCCAGCCGGCAGGAAGCGCGACGAGGCCGGCAACCACCGCACCCTCGTCCTTCAAGCCGGAGGAACTCGAGCAGATCCTGGCGCCCGTCGCGTTGTATCCCGATTCACTGCTGGCGCAGGTGCTAATGGCATCGACCTATCCGCTCGAGGTCGTGCAGGCGGAGCGCGCGGTGAAAGCGAATCCGGGTCTGAAAGACGATGCCGCCGCTCTGAACAAGCTGACCTTCGATCCCAGCGTCAAGTCGCTGATCAACTTCCCCCAGGTCCTCACGATGATGAGCGAGAAGCTCGACTGGACCTTGAAGCTCGGCGACGCATTTCTGGCCGATCAGAAAATGGTCATGAATACCGTCCAGAAACTGCGGGCAAAGGCGTATGCCGAGGGAAATCTCAAGACGACCTCCGAGCAGAAGGTGACGGTGCAGCCGACCACGCAGCCTTCGGCCGCCGCGCCTCCACAGGTGTACGTGGTCGAATCTTCGAGCCCGTCGGTGGTTTATGTGCCGACATATAATCCGACTGTCGTGTACGGGGCATGGCCTTACCCGGCCTATCCGCCGGCGTATTACTATCCGCCCGGGTACGTCGCGGGCACCGCGATGCTCTCATTCGGGATCGGCGTGGCGTGCGGCGCCGCGTGGGGCAATGCCTGGGGCAACTGTGATTGGGATGGCGGAGACGTCAACATCGACGTCGATAAGAACTTCAACTTCAACCAGAACATCGACCGCGACAAGGTCAAAGCAGAGTATAAAAACCGCAACCCCAACGGCGGCAGGGGACAAGGCCAATTCAAACACGATCCGTCGCATCGACAGGGCGTCGCATACCGCGACACCGCGACCAACGACCGCTATCGCGGCACCGGAAGTGATCGGGCAACAGCACAGTCGCGGGAGGCTTATCGAGGCCGCGCGGACACGGGACGGCAGGACCTCAACCGTGGTGGCGCCAATGCCTACGGGGGTGGCAACCGCGGCGGCGCAACGGGGGGTCGAACCGGGTCGCAGGGCTATCAGCGCAACAGCGGCGCACGGCAAAACACCACGGCAAATCGAAGCGCCGCGGGCGATCGCAGCAGTGGGTTCGGCGGCGTGAATTCTGGACGGTCCGGGGCCACGGCGGCAAGCAACCGCGGCCAGCATAGCCGCAGCGGTGGATATTCCGCGGCACCTCGCGGCGGAGGAGGCGGGCGCGGCGGAGGTCGAGGAGGCGGGCGCCGATGACTCAAACAATGCGCCTCACAAGGAGCGCAATATGCTCTGGAAACGGTTTCAGAACGCTTTGATCCTCATGGCATTGGCCGGGCTAACTGAAGGGTGCAGTTCGTCCCCGCCGCCGACGGCGCCTCCCACCACGGTGCCGTCGGCTCGCGTTTTTGATTCGCCCGAGGCCGCGGTGAGCTCTTTGGTCGACGCGCTCCGCGCGCACGATGCGGCCCAGCTCAGCAGCATCTTCCGGCCCGACGACGAGGAGATCATTTCGTCCGGCGATCCGGTCGCTGATCAGGCGGAGATCGACCGCTTCCTGGCTGCTTACGACGCCAAACACTATTTGCAGTCGGACCTGGGCGGCGGCGTTATTCTCTATGTCGGCCAGCAGGAATGGCCATTCCCCGTTCCGATTATCCGCTCGGGCGGGGGATATGCGTTTGACTCGGCGACGGGAAAGGATGAGATCCTCAACCGCCGCATTGGACGCAACGAACTGTCCGCCGAACAGGTTTGCCTTGCTATCGTGGACGCCCAGCGGGATTATGTCACGATGCGACCGATGGGCGGCGATCTTCCGGTCTATGCGCGCCGGCTCGTCAGCCATCCCGGCACGAAGGACGGCCTCTACTGGCCCACCAAGGACGACGAACCTCCCAGTCCACTCGGCCCGTTGGTCGCATACGCCACTGAAGAAGGTTACGGCGCAACCCGCGCGTCGGAGGAGCCGCCCCCCTACCACGGCTACCGCTACCGCCTCCTGACCAAACAAGGCGTCCACGCAACTGGCGGCGCCATGGACTACGAGGTCGATGGTCAACTCATTGGCGGCTTTGCTGTCGTGGCTTATCCGGCAGACTACGGAAACTCCGGCATCACGACCTTCATCACCAATCATGACGGCGTGGTTTACGAACGCGATCTCGGGCCGGACACCGAACAGCTTGCACGGCAGATGACCGAGTTCGATCCCGGGCCGGGCTGGATTCCGGCCGGTGAGGATTCAGAGAGCGAAGGCCGGTGAGTCACGCTGGCGCTGATTTCACGAGGAGTCTAACATGAAACAGTTTTATTTCATCGTGGCATTTCCATTGTTTGCAAGCGTTGCCTGGGGACAGGGTTCCTGGACCGTCTCCGGCGGGTATTCCGACTTGCATTTCTTGCACGCCACATCCGGCTTCAATTACAACCACGACGGCGTCTACCTCGATGGCGACGCCAACGTGCTGCTTCCCGGCAAAGTCCGGGTGCTGGCGGGCGTCGGGTTCAGCGGGTCGTGGCACTATGAGGACAACTACAACTATGGTTCCACCGTCGTCACCGGCAACGCGTCAAACGTGGGGCTTTTCAACGTCGAGGGACGTCTTGGGTTGCCCCTCTCTTCGAGAGCGACGGGAGGATTCTTCCTTCTGCCACGGATCGGTGCAGGCCTGCTGATCGACGATTACTGGATCGATACCCCTTTCTACACCGCATACCACACCGGCGCCGCCTTCGAGCTGCGGCCCTGCATTCAGGCGGGGTATTCCTGGGGCCCCGGCTCCGTTGGAGCCGAGCTTTCTTACATGTGGGCGTGGGGAGATTTCGGAAGTCTGGGCAGCAACGCTCAGGAATTGCGTGCCGGCGTCTTCCTCCGCTTTCGCTTCTGACGAGGGACGTCATGACGCACTGTTGCTTCCAATCACTCGGTTCACTCGGTGCGTCACTCATTGGCCTGCTGCTGGTCTGGGGAAACGGCTGCGAGGCCCAACCTCGAAGCAATGTTGATGTGACGGTGAGGCAAAGCATCGCGGTAACGCACGAACAAATGCGCCTTCGGATGCGCTCGCTGGTTCAGCCGATGTGCGGGAAGGTCGAGGCCAGCGCCGATGCGATCATGGCCGGCACGAATGACCGCGACGTCCGGACGGCAGCGCTGATGTGGAAAATAGACGCCGTGCCCGCCCTGCGGGAGGCGCTGTTCCAGCCGGACCCGTTCACGGCGGCGCTCGACACGCTGGTGCTTTGCGACCAGATGATGGATTACTTCGACACCGGGCCCGGCAGCAAAGCATTGGGCCCCGCCAGTCCACAGGCGGTCGCCACCTGCCGGAGCATGGAAACGGATTTCAACCAGGTTCTGAACTCCGCGACTTTTTCCGGAGAACTTCCCAAAGTACGGGACTATGCGAAGAGATGGGCGGCGGAGCACCCGATCCGCCAGTCGATCGCGGACCGCCCCTCCGTACTTGCCCGCGCGTTCGAAAAAGAATTCGACATTGGTCTGTCCCCAGGCGAAGCGATCGCCGAGGCCACGAACACCGTGGATGACCTCAATCGCAAGCTCGGCGTGTACAGTGATCAGCTCTTTCGACAGGCACGCTGGGAAGCAGAACTCTTCAAGACGGAGCTGATTTCGGAGCTGGGCGCCGACCGGGCAATTCCGCTTCTCGAGCGCGCGGTGAAATCGGCGGACAACGCGGCGGCAGATGTGAATCGTCTGACTCCGGCGATCGAACGCACCCTGGAAACGGCCCAAAGCGTGCCCGCGCTGGCAAGTTCGGAACGGCAGATCGTTGTCAACGCGATCCACGAAGAACGAATCGCAACCCTCGAGCAAATCGCCAGGGAGCGGGCCATTGCGCTGACCGAGATCGCCGGAATCATCAGCCGGGAGCGCGGGCAAGTCACCGCCGAGGCGGATCGGATAGCGATGACGCGAATCGATTACGCCATGCACCAGGTCACGCGCTTAATCGCCATCGTCGTTGCAGTTGCGGCCGCTCTGGTGTTTCTCGGAATGCTGATCGCTCGGCGGATCTTCCTCGGCCGAACGCAACGGAAATCGGGCTCAACTCAGATCCACCGAGCGCCTTAGGCATTGGCGCGCTCATGGATTTGCCGGCGCGGTGGTCGGCATCGCGAAGCGTTTTACCGCGGCGGTGATTTTGTCGGGGTAGTCCTTGGGAAAGTACCAGCGCGACATGCCGGGCTTGTGATAGAGACCGCGTTGGTCCGGGCTGATTTGCCAACGGAAGTTGACCACCACATCGGTCATGACCCAATCGTTGGCGTACCAGTAGTAGTGTCCGGCGACACCGCCGAACCCCTGCGGGCCGGGGACGTCGCTCACGTCGATGACCTGAATCTGCGGGTCCTTGGCGACCGCTTCCTGTTCCGCCTTGGTGAACTTGCTCCGGTCGGGGTGGCCCAGGCGCGAGCCGCCGGACATGAAGCCGGCCAGGCCCAGGACAACATCGTCTTCGGAAACGTAGACAACCACGAACTGCGCTAGTTGCTTGAGCTGCACGATCTGTTGACGGCTGAAGGTTTCCGTGTCGAGGTCGGAAGCGGCATAGATGATGACGCCAATGCGCAGGGTCGTTTTCAGTTGGTCGGGCGTCTGATCCGCGTGACGCTTGCGCAGCTCAAGGAGCGCATCGGTGAGGCAGGGGGCGCCGGCGCTGTAAGCCAGCAGGTTGATGTTTTCGGCGCGGGTGTGGGCGGCGATCTGTTCGATCAGATCGGCCAGGTAATGCGCCGATGCCCGCCCCCGCTCGACGTCGCTGGCGTAGACAAGCATGCTCTGCCGCGCCGGCCAGGAGAAGCAGACCATCACCCCACGGCGGGCGCTGCAATGCAGCATTTTGCCCAGCACCTCGACCGCGACGTTGAACGAGGTAAAAAACCCGTGGACGTAGATGTTGACTTCGTGATTCGGGGACAGCGCCAACTGCTGATTGATCGCATCGAAGAACGGCGCGGAATCGGAGTATTCCGTCGAGTTGGTGAGCTTCAAGGTTGGATCGCCGTCCTGGCCGGCTGAGGCTCGGCAGATTTCGTCCCAGTTGGTCTTCTTGTCCCCCATTTGAACGGTAGAGACGCCCAGGTGAAGCGATGAATCGACGTCGTTGCCGTACTCGCAATTGTTGGCCGGTCCGTCGGACTGGCGATTGGTCGCGTAGAAGACCTGCAAAGCGCTCGCACGCCGCTCTTGCGGAATGATCGAGCACAGGTCCAGCCGTCCGGGACCGTAGATGACCGGCATGGGCTTGAGGTGGGTGCTGATGTCGCAGCCGCACAGCACGACGATGAAGAAAACTCCAGCGCTTTGCATGTCATCCCGTCAACTTTCGGAGTGTTTGGGGCGCGGGCGGCTCAAGAAAACTGGCGTCCGTGCGGCTGCCGGAGACAACGGCAATGGCGCGGTTGCCGTCGGTGAAATACGGATCGCCCGTCAGGTTGCGCCGCGGCGCGGTGCGGTCGCACTGCCCGACGCCGGGCACGTAGCCCAGTTTCTCCACGCGCTGCGCTTCCAGTAGATCTTCCAGGACATAATCGCGCGATTCATCCACGTCCGGATCGATCCGGTGGGTCGTGAGATTCCAGGCCCTGTAGGTAAAGCGCACGCCGATGTCACGGCTCACCTGTCCCACCCAGACCGGCTTGCTCTCGTACCGCAACTCGGTCATCCAGAGCCGCAGGTGCAGCCGCTCGTTGATCGATACTCGAATCCGCTGCAGCGCGAAGTCCTGGCTGCGTCCGAACAGGTAGAGCGGGCTGACCGGCGAATAACGGTATTTGCCGCCGAACGCAAATGCCTTAAACGTTTTCAAGCAGGTTTTCAGCGTGATCACCTCAGACTCGTCCCATCGGGCCCCGAAGGCGGTGAGCAGGGTCGGGAAATCGCCGACGACGACGAGATTGGCCGGATCGCCTTCCTTCAAGCCCGACGAGCCGGTGACGGCTCGCGGCAACGCCTCCAGCCGCTGGAACAGCGCGGGCAGATCGCAATCCACGGTTTGATCGGGCGCGCCCGGCACGGCCAGCTCGCGGCGTTCGTAGTCGGCATCGATTCCGGAAACCGGGAGGTTGAAATCGAATTCGATCGGCCCCTCCACGCGGAGAAGACGAAGATGCACGACCTTGGTCCCGACGTCCCGCGACGTGAAGACGAACCCTTCGGACGCTTTGCCCGGGGCGATCGCGCGCAGCGGAAACGCCTGCTCGCAAAACAGCGCGTCCATTTTGCGGTTGGCGCGCAGGCCGCTGATAATCTTCAGCGGCACGAGCAACAGAACAGGGAGAAACACCAGGTATCCGATCAGCCCAAGGGCCATCAGGCGGTTGCCGACCGAGTAGTGGTTGGCCGCGGCGGCTTCGCGAGGGGAGTAGTAATTCGGGTCGATGCTGACCAAGTGCAGCCGGCAGCGCGACGAGCCTCGGTTCTCGATCCGCAGCCAAACAGGTTGGATGCCGCGCCGCGCCAAGGGGACGCCGAAAAGCCGCCGGCTCTGCCGCGCATCCAGTGCCGCGATGCTCACTACAACGTTTTCCTGCTCGGCATGCTGCGCCGAATCCAGGAACGAGCGCTCCTGCGGCTTGGGCGAATAACACACGATCAGGTGCCGGGCCAGCGGATCCTGCTCCAGCGCGCTCCAGAATCCCATGATTCACCACCTCCCCACAAAAGGTTGTCATGAAACAGCTACGAAATCATCCGCCGCATGGATGGCCGCGTTTGGCGAACAGGCCGTGATCAAGCTGGCCATTCGAAGCGGTGTCGAATCAGCCGCGCTGCCGTCGCTTGACGTGCAACTGCGCCAGGGACCGAGCCAGGGCGGCGTTGACCGAGGCGACTTCTTCGGACGACAGCTTCTCGCGCAGCCGGGCGGCGGCGCGCTGTCGCGCTTCTTCGGCCTTGGCTTCGTCGATGTGCTCCGCCGCGACTGCCATGTCCGTGAGAATCGACACGTGCTCCGCCGTGATTTCAACCATCCCCTCGCCCACGGCAATAAACGTGTCGTGGCCGTCTTTACGGACGATGATCTCGCCCGGCACCATCGGCGTCATCAACGCCACGTGCTCGGGCAGCACGCCCATTTGCCCTTCCACGCCCGGCAGTGTGACCATGTCCACGTCTTCCGAATAGGCCGTTGCATCCGGCGTGACGATCGTCAGTTTCACGGTATTCTGCATATTCTACTCGCTGGTGTTTCGCTGGTTAATTCTGCCTGATTTCTTCGATGCCCCCCTTCATGTAGAAGTTCCCCTCCGGCACATCATCGTGCTTGCCCTCGAGGATTTCCCGGAACCCACGCACGGTGTCCGCAACCGGAACCTGTTTGCCTTCGCGTCCGGTAAATACTTGAGCCACGCTGAACGGCTGGCTCAAGAAGCGTTGGATCTTGCGGGCCCGAAACACCGTCAGTTTGTCCTCCGGCGATAGCTCGTCCATGCCGAGAATCGCAATGATGTCTTGAAGATCCTTGTACCGTTGAAGGACCTTCTGCACTCCACGCGCCACGTCGTAGTGCTCCTGGCCCACGACATCCGGGGCGAGGGCTCGGGAAGTCGAAGAAAGGGGTTCTACCGCCGGGTAAATGCCCAATTCCGCGATCGAACGCTCCAGGACAATCGTCGCGTCCAGGTGTGCGAACGTCGTGGCGGGGGCCGGATCGGTCAGATCGTCCGCGGGCACGTACACGGCCTGGAAGGACGTGATGGACCCTTTCTTGGTCGAGGTGATGCGCTCCTGAAGCGCTCCCATCTCGGCCGCGAGGGTCGGTTGGTAGCCCACGGCACTTGCCGCACGGCCCAGGAGTGCCGAGACTTCCGAACCCGCCTGGGAAAACCGGAAAATGTTGTCGATAAACAGCAACACGTCCTGATTCTTCTCGTCGCGGAAATATTCGGTCATGGCCAGACCGGCAAGGGCGACGCGCAACCGCGCACCGGGTGACTCATTCATCTGTCCGTAGACCAGGGCGATTTTCGACGCCGCCAGGTCTTTCTGGTTAATCACTCCCGCTTCCGACATCTCTCTATAAAGATCGCTCCCTTCACGGGTGCGCTCGCCGACGCCGGCGAACACGGATACGCCGCCATGGAGCTTGGCGATGTTGTTGATCAGCTCCATGATGACAACGGTTTTGCCGACACCAGCCCCGCCGAACGCGCCGATTTTTCCGCCTTTGAGAAATGGGCAAACCAGGTCGATCACTTTGATTCCGGTCGGCAACAATTGCGGCGAAGTCGATTGGTCCACAAGAGGCGGCGCCTTACGGTGGATCGGATATCGCTTCTCCGTCTCGACCGGGCCGCGCTCGTCGACGGGATTCCCTGTCACATCGAAAATGCGACCCATCACCTGCTCCCCAACCGGCATCGAAATGGGCTGGCCGGTGTCGGTGACTGTGAGCCCGCGCTTGATTCCGTCGGTAGCCGACATCGCGACGGTTCGGACCCATTTGTCGCCCAGGTGTTGTTGCACTTCGAGCGTCAACTTCACAGGAATCCCCAGCGCCTTGTACTCAACCGACAGCGCGTTGTAGATCCGGGGCAATTCTTCCGGAAACTCGACGTCTACAACCGGACCGACAACTTGAACTATCGTGCCTTTGTTCATCTTGACACCTGGCTTTCGCAATCAACCCAACCCGCGCCATTCAATCCGACATCGCCTGTCCTCCGGCGATATCGAGCAACTCCTTGGTGATCGTGCCCTGCCGCAGCTTGTTGTATTCGAGGGTTAAATCCTTGATCAGGTCATCCGCATTGTCGGTAGCGTTCTTCATGGACACCACGCGGGCGCTTTGTTCGCTGGCCTTGGCATTGAGAAGCACCTGATAAAGAACAATGTTCAAATAGCGTGGCAACAGAAAGTCGAGCAGAGCTTCGGGACTCGGTTCGAACATAATTTCGTTGCCACGCGCAGCCAGCTCGTCTTCCGATTCGGCGCCCTGAATGGTCAACGTCGTGATCTGCCCGATCGGAAGAAACTCGATTGAGGCGGCCTGTTGGGTCAGCGTGTTGATGAACCGCGTGCCCACGATCCGGATCTCGTCGACTTCCCTCTTCAAGAACAAGTCACGGGCAAACGTGCCGATCGCCCTCGCCTCCTCGAATCGAGGCGTGTCGCCGTAAGCAAACTCGGCGACAAGCCTTCGACCGCTGCGCGCGACGAATTGGGCCGCCTTCTTGCCGGCCGTGATGAAGACTGTGTTGGCAGAATCATACTGAGCGGCCATACGGAAAAGATTGCTGTTGAGCGCTCCACACAATCCCTTGTCCCCGCCAACGAGAATGATCGCGCGCTTGCGAACCTCTCGGACCTCCAGCAGCGGATGGGTAAAATTCACCGACTGCGTCGTAGCGCGTCGCTGAATTCGATACAATAGCCGCGCGAACGCTCGCGTTTTGAGCGCCGCGTCCTGCGCCTTGCGCATTTTCGACGCCGCCACCATCTGCATCGCGCGGGTAATTTGCGCGGTGCTGTTAATTGAGCGGATTCGACGGCGTAAGTCCCGGGCGCTGAGCATAATCAATACTCCGCAAGTAATGCTTCAACACTCACGTCCAGCCTTCCTTAAATTCGTCGAGCGCCGCTTTTAATTCGGCCTTCAGCGGATCTCCAATCGCCTTCTGCTGATCGATCTTCTCCAGCACTTGAGGCTTCCGCGTGGTTACAAATTCCGCCAGCTTTGCCTGAAATTCCTTAATCCGATCGACCGGCACATCGTCCATGTATGCATTCTGCATCGCCCACAGGACGGCGACCTGCACCTCGACCGGGATCGGGCTGTACTGGGCTTGCTTGAAGAGCTCGAGGATGCGCTTGCCGCGATCGATCTTCCCCTGCGTCTTGGCATCGAGCTCCGAGCCGAACTGTGCGAACGCCGCCAGCTCCCGGAATTGCGCCAGGTCCCCTTTCAGCTGGCCGGCGACCTGCTTCATCGCTTTGATTTGCGCTGCCGACCCGATGCGGGACACGGACAGCCCGACCGAGATTGCCGGCCGAACCCCCTGATAGAACAGATCGGATTCCAGGTAGAGCTGCCCGTCCGTAATGGAGATGACGTTGGTGGGAATGTACGCAGAAACGTCGCCGGCCTGGGTTTCGATGATCGGAAGGCCCGTCAGGGAGCCGTTGCCGTAATTTTCTCCCACACGCCCGCAGCGCTCCAGCAGGCGGCTGTGCAGGTAGAATACGTCGCCCGGATAGGCCTCGCGTCCCGAGGGCCGCCTGAGCACCAGCGAGAGCTGCCGGTAAGCAACGGCGTGCTTCGACAGATCGTCAAAAACAATCAGGGCGTCCATGCCATTGTCCATGAACCATTCGCCGATCGCGGCGCCCGCAAAGGGAGCCAGGTATTGGCTGGTCGCGGAGTCGGAAGCCGGAGATGCAACAATAGTCGTGTACTGCATCGCTCCGGCTTCTTCGAGAATTCGGATCACTCTGGCGATGGTCGATTGCTTTTGCGCGATCGCGACGTAGATGCAGTACAGAGGGCGATAGTCCTTTTTACCGGCTTTCTCGGCCGCTTTGTTCAGCCGCGCCTGGCTGATGATGGTATCAATGCAGATGGTAGTCTTGCCGGTCGAGCGGTCGCCGATGATCAATTCGCGCTGACCGCGGCCGATGGGTATCATCGCGTCGATCGGCATGATGCCGGTCTGCACGGGTTGGTTGACTGACCTGCGCCGGATAATTCCGGGAGCAACTTTCTCGACCGGATAGGCCGCATCACACTTGATCGGCCCTTTCCCATCCACCGGGTTTCCGAGTATGTCCACTACACGCCCCAAAAGGTTCTTGCCGACGGGAACCTCGAGCAGCTTCCCGGTCGAGCGGACCTCGTCCCCCTCCTCCAGCTCGGTGTAATCGCCCAGGACGACGATCGCGACCTCGGTCTCTTCGAGATTCAGAGCAAGCCCTGTGATTCCGTGACCCATGTCGATCATTTCGTTGAGCATGACATCGGTAAGGCCCTCCACTCGGGCGACACCGTCGCCGATCTCGCGGATGGTGCCGACGTTCTGCTTTGCCGCGGATCTCCTGACGGCGGCAATTTGCGTCTCAAGTTCCTCGAGTAGGTTAGGCATATGTCTCTCGCATCAGCGGCTGGGCTGCGCCGGCGAACCCGGATCGCGCCTCCCGCCTAAAAGCTTCGCTCCAGCGCCGCCAGGCCGGCCTGTACGCTGCCGTCGTAGACGTCGCTGCCAACTCTGATTCGCATCCCTCCGATCAGCTCTGGCCTGTGGGTGAACGATGTCGTCAATCCGGCGCCGTAGCGCCGCGACAGGTCACGCTGCACGCCAGACTGTAATTCCGTCGGCAAGGGTGCGGCGCTTTCGACTGTGGCCGTGTGGCGGTCGCGGTCGCGCTTCACGAGCCGTGAAAAGTAGCGCAAGATCACCCACCGGTCGCGGCGATCCTCCTCGTTGACACGCCGTACCACCTCGCGGGCGCGGGCTTCGTCAAGCAACCCGTCGACCAGGCAGAGGCGAAACATCCTCTTGGCATCACGCCGGACTCGTTTGTTGATCTTCATCGCGCGCTTCAGACCTCAACCTGTTTTGCAGTCTCTTCCGCAAGTCGCTGTTGATCGTCCGGCGTCAGGATCTTGCCGGTGACGGCGGCGGTGGCCTGCACGACCAGGTGACCGACCTCGCGTTTCAGCTCGGCGAGCATGCGCTCGTGGTCCCGATCAGCCACCTGCCGCGCGTCAAGAATGATCTGTTCGGCCGCGGCAATCGCCTTCTGAGTTTCCTCAGTCCGGACGTGGGCGGCCACGGAGCGCGCTTCCTCAATCAGCCTGGTGGCACGCTCGTTGGCCTGCCTCATTGTCTCCTGCCGCTGGCTCCCGATCTTGGCCAGCTCGGCCTTGATCTTCTCGGCATTGGCCAGCCCGTCGGCAATGTTCTTTCGCCGCTCAGCGAGCATCGCCAGCACCGGGTGATATGCGAACCGGTACAGCAGTGCGCAAACGATGCTAAAGCTGATGATCTGGGCGGCGAGATGTTGCCAGTCCACTCCAAAGTTCCTGGCGATCTCTTCGATCTGCCCGTCACCCGCCGCGATTGGTAACAAGGAGCCAATCATATCTCCACCACGGTTAATGCCGACCGGGCACTACCTCACGAGGAACAGCGCGTAAAACACAATCGCTTCCGCGAAGGCGATGGCCAGGATGGACTGCACCAGGATCTTCGTGGCCGCACCGGGATTGCGTCCCACCGCGTCCGAGGCCTTCATGCCGATCAACCCCACGCCGAGTGCGGCGCCCAGCGCCGCCAGGCCGACGTGTAGATTCCCGCTCGTTTCCGCTAGTAAGTGCATGACTACCATAGAAGCTCACCTTTCGTTTCGTTCCGGCCGGTCAGGCCTGCGCGGCCTCCGACGATTCTTCCTCGTGCTGGCACATCAGCATCGTGAAGACCGCGGTCAACAACATGAACACCAACGCCTGAACAAGCCCCACCAGCAATTCCAGAAAATAAAATGGAATCGGAAGCAGCCAACCGAGACCGAACACCAGTTTGGACATCGTTTCCAACATGTTCTCTCCGGCAAAGGTATTGCCGTAGAGACGCAAGCTCAGAGAAATCGGCCGGAAGAGAATCGAGATCACTTCCAGGCAACCCACCGCGAAGAACACGACCACCATCAAAAGCTTCATGGGTCCCGAGCTCTCGCCCTTGGGCATGAACAGTTCCTTGAGAAAGCCCCGCAATCCAACTTCCCGGAGAGACCAGGTGATCCAGAGGCCAAAGAAGACCAACGCCATCGCCAATGTCAGATTCAGATCGGCGTTGGCCCCGCGCAGCAAAGGCCGGTCGACGCGAAATCCGCGGCCGGTCTGGTGCCCCCATCCGATTGTGCCCACGCCGGGGACCAGGCTGATCCAATTTGCCGCAAGGATAAAAATGAAAACGGTCGCAAAAAACCAGAACGTCCGCTCTACCAGATGACTACCAATGATCCCCTGAAGAAAGTTGTAGAGGCTTTCGACGAGCCACTCGGCAAGATTCTGGGCGCCGCTTGGTACCGACTTCATCTTCCGCGTTGTGACCCGGGCAAAAACGATCAGTCCCAGCGCCACGATCCAGGTGACCAGCATGGAGTTGGTAATCGGGAAGCCGAAGACCCGGACGATCTCAAGGGCATTCGGCGGGAGGCCGTGCTCCGTTGGCTCGGCGGCGGCATTGGTTGATGCTCCCGTGGTTGGTGTGGCAAATACCGCACCCGCAGGCCAATGCGTGACAAGAAGTATTGTCAGTGTCACTACGGCCGTGGTTCTGGACCCGAAGGTAGTCCCGGCTGGGCGCATCATTTCGGACCTCTTTTGGCTCGAAACACGGCCAGCGTATGCGACGCGATTACGCCTTCCTCATCAGTGGGAATGACCCAGACCGAGGGTGAAGCACCGCTGGGTGAAATGCAGCCTTTGCCGCGTCGGTTCGCCTCCGGATCGATTCCGATCGACAGGAATGCCAGTCCACGGCAAACCCGCTCGCGAATGAGAGGGGAGTTCTCGCCGACGCCGGCGGTGAAAACCAGGCCGTCCAGTCCGCCCAGTGCCGCCGTCAACGATCCGATCTCTCGAACGATCCTGTAAATGAAGTAATCGATAGCCTCCCCCGCCAGCGGCTTCTTACTCTCCAGAAGGTCGCGGACGTCATTGCTCACCCCCGAGATGCCCAGCAGCCCGGATCTTTTGTAGAGGAGCGTTTCAATTTGGGCCGGCGTCATGCCCTTTTGCAGTAAAAACAGGACGACGCCCGGATCGAGGCTGCCGCATCGCGTCCCCATCGGGAGCCCATCGAGGGCGGAAAAGCTCATGGTC
>DATHPP010000140.1:0-51502 GCA_035483795.1 Tepidisphaeraceae bacterium
CATTGCCGACATCGGCACCACGCTGGGCGCACTGATCGAAGAAGCCGACAACCCCAAGCTGTTGCTGGATTTTGCCACGGTGGATCATTTGAGCAGCGCGGCGCTGGGGATGCTGATCAACGCCAATAATAAGATTCGTGAACGGAGCGGTCAGTTGCGGCTGAGCAACATCAAGCCGCAGATTCTGGAAGTCTTCGTCATCACGAAATTGAACAAGCTGTTTCGCATTTTTCCGAGCCGGGCGGAGGCCCTGGCGAGTTTCACATGACCGCCGCGCCGGGGCCGGCGGAAACGTGAAGGAACCGGCCTCAGGTCGGTCCGGGGTCGAGGATTTCGATCTGCCGTGTCGGACCGGCCCTTGAGCAGGCAGGATTGGTGAGGATGGCCGACAAGCTCGCCTTCGTCATCTCTCCCGAACGGGACAACCGCCGCGAGGTTCAGAACCGGATACTGGAGGCAGTGAAGGCCAACGGATTCGAGGGGCAGAACTTCTTCGCCATCAATCTTGCGTTGGAAGAGGCGCTCACCAACGCAATCAAGCACGGCAACCGGCTTGATCCGAAGAAGAAGGTGAAGGTATCGGCCAAAGTCTCACCGCGGCGATTTGAGATTCGGATCGAAGACCAGGGGGCGGGGTTTAACCGCAAATCGGTTCCCGACCCGACGGTGGCGGAGAACATCGAGAAATGCAGCGGGCGGGGGATCCTGTTAATTGAAGCCTACATGACCGAGGTCTCCTGGGACCGCGGGGGCCGCCGTTTGAAGATGGTTAAACTCAACGAGCCGGAATGATTATTCCCCTGCGTACCGACAGCCGGCTGCATCGCACGCCGTACATGAACTGGGCGTTGATTGCGTTGAACGTGCTGGTCTTTGTCGGATTCCAGAATTTCTCAATGCTGGGCGGGAACCGGGGGATGGCGCGCGGATTCAACGACGTTACCTCGCGGTTCGAACTGTCGCCCTACGAACCGCAATTGCGGTCGTTCATCACCTACGCATTTCTGCACGCCAACGTGATGCACCTGGTGGGGAACATGCTTTTTTTGTACATCTTCGGGAACAACGTCAACGACAAGATGGGCCAGATCGGATACCTGGCGTTCTACCTGGCGGGAGGGGTGTTCGCGGGCATTGCCTACGTGCTGATGGAGACGGGGGGCGCGCCGGTGATCGGCGCCAGCGGCGCGATCGCGGCGGTGACGGGGGCGTACCTGGTGCTGTTTCCGCGCTCGAACGTCACCATCTTCTACTTCTGGTATTTCTTCGGCACGTATGAAATTCCCAGCCTCTGGTTCATTCTGTTTTTCTTCGTGAAGGATCTGATCTTCAATTTCGCGCAGCAGGATAATGTGGCGCACGTGGCACACGTGGGGGGCACCGTATTCGGGTTTGCGATCTGCGTCGTTCTGCTGTCGGTACGGCTGCTGCCGCGTGATCAGTTCGACCTGGTGGCGATGATCAAGCAATGGAACCGCCGGCGGCAATACCGCGACATGGTGAGCAAGGGTTACAACCCGTTTGAATACGGGTCTCGGGAGCGGCCGGGTCCTCCGCCACCGCCGGATCCCCGGCAAGAGCAGATCATGAACGTCCGAGCTTCCGTGCTGGAGGCCGTCGGGCGCCACGATCTGCCTACTGCGACGCACCTGTACCTCCAGCTCAAGCAGCTTGACGCTCAACAGGTCCTTCCCAAACAGCCTCAGCTCGATATCGCCAACCAGTTGGCGGGGGAGCAGAGATTTGTCGAAGCGGCCGATGCCTACGAGGCATACCTTCGCGTCTATCCCAAGGCGGAGCAGATTGAACAGATCGAGCTGATGCTGGGGCTGATCTACGCGCGATACCTGTCCAATTATGAGCGGGCCAGACATTATCTGGACCGGGCGATGCTGCGGCTGCATGACCCCAATGCCCTGGCGATGGCGCGGGAGGAGTTGGCGCGCATTGCGCCGTTCCTGTCCGCGCCCCACGCTTGAGGCGGATTTGCCGCGTGTGGGAGGCCAAGCCTGTGATATAATCGTGGGCCGATGGAGACCTGCCTGCCCAATTCGCCGGAATCATCTGCGGGTCCGGCGGCAGTTGTGGTGGCTGCGGCGCGCTGTCTTCGTTGTGGCGCTGATCTCAGCCGGCTTCCCGAGGAGGGACGGTATTGTCCGCGTTGCGGGTTGGACACGCACGCGTCGCCGCCAGGGGTGCTGCTGTTCGGGGCCACTGCCGAACAACAACGGCTATCGGATATGCTGGGCGGATGGCAGCATCTGACGCAGTTCCGCAATGGCGGCGACATTGCGGCGCCGCCGGTTCCCCCACCGCAGGCTCCCACCGCCGCCAGTTCGGAGATTCTCGAGGGATACGCCAACGCGTTGTACAGCCTCGGACGGCGCTACGAGCGCGGCGAGGGGACCAGCAGCAATCCTCGCGAAGCGATGCGTTGTTACTGCAAATCCGCCCGGCTGGGAAACTTATGGGCAATGGCACGGCTGGCGGCTCATTGGATGGCCCACCGCGATCCTTTCGGCCGGGAGCAACGGCAGCCATCCTCGGACGGCTGAGAGCCTCTAATAGAAATGGGAGATGGCGGGCAGTGCCGGCAGCGCCCACCCTACACGCCGCGTCTTCTTTTTGATCGAGGCACCATTCTTGCAAACGGCCAGTCGCCCGGTCATCTGCTCAAAGAGTTGCAATGGTTGCCAGTGCGCCAGCCACATCCGTTCGACCCCAGGACGCGAGGACCTATCGATCCTGGTGGGGAATGCTGAAAGAGACGGTCATCGAGTGGATCGATGATGATGCGATGACCTGGGCGGCGGCCGTGGCGTGCTACACGTTGCTCGCCCTGGCGCCTCTACTTGTCATTGCGATGAAGGTCCTGACGGTGGTACTGCACAAGCGCGCCGCCACGCAGCAGCTTCAATCACAAGTGGTGAGCTGGATGGGGCCGGCAACTGCCAACGCCTTCAACGAAATCATCGAGAAAGTAAGCCGCAGCGGCGCGGGCACCGTTTCCACGATCATCAGCCTCGTGCTGATTGTCGTCAGTGTCGGCGGGGTCTTTGCCGAGCTACAGCACGCGATGAATCGCATCTGGAAGGTCAAACCAAAGCCCGGACAGGCGCTTTGGGGTTTTCTCCGGGCCCGAGTTCTTTCGCTGTTGATCCTGGTGGTCGCCACCGGACTGATGTTCGCCAGCGTCGCCGTGATGGCCTGGATGCAGCACTTGTCCGCCACGCTGGGAATCGGCTGGAAATCCATCACTTGGGCAATTGACATCGCCGTTTCGCTCGGGGTCCTGACGCTGCTGTTTGCGTTGCTCTATCGCACCGTTCCCGACGCCCGGATCGACTGGCAGGCGACGTGGGTCGGCGCGCTGATCACCGCGGTGCTGTTCGAGCTCGGGCGGTACGGCCTCGCGGTCTATTTCCGGTATGCGGCGCCGGCTTCGGCATTCGGGGCGCTGGGCTCGCTTGCTGCGGTCCTGATCTGGATTTACTACTCGTACATGATTGTCTTTTTCGGGGCGGAATTCACGCAGGTGTATGCCAAGGCGCGCGGGCTGGGTGTGAAACCCTCGAAGCACGCTGAAGCGCTGAAGGAGTGCGATGAGACTGAAACGGCGACACCCAGCAGCGCCGAGCCGGGTGAAAAACCGCAAAGACCGGGTTGGCGCCCGGGCCAATCGGCGGTCGAGCCATCCTATGGGGATGTTCTATCCCGGTATGTTTCGTCACATCCCGCCGATTGCGTTGCCCAAGGCGGTTCACGGACGACAGCCGTTCTCATCGGTGCATTCGGTCTTGCCACCGGCACCCTGATCGGGGCCTTCGCCGCGGCCCGTGCGGGGTTTTTCCAGACGCCCAGCCGGGCCGACATTCGCTCGGCGACGATTCGCCAGCGCCTGAGGCGCGCCGAGCGACAGGTTTCCCGCGCCGCCCGCATCAACCGGTTTCTCGAAGCCGATGGGGTCGAGAAGCGGGTGGAGGCGCTTGCGCAACGGGTTCGCCAGGCGCAGGGCCGGCCGGCCGACACCTGGATCAGCCGAATTGCCCGCGTCGCAAAATCACAATTCTCACGACTCACTTGATTCATTGAAGCCGGTACAGCGGCGAACTAGACTTTCGGTGATGGCCGAAGGCGCCCACATCCTCTCCAACATTCCGCGTGCCCCGGTTCGGCGGAGCGATACCCTTCCCTATGAGCCGGTCTGCGCCGTGTTTCGGCGGTATCTGCATGGGCAGAAGCTCAAGTTTACCCCCGAGCGGGCGATGATCCTCGATGCGGTGCTTCGGCAAAAGGGCTTATTTGAAGCGGAAAAGCTGGTTGGGGATTTGAAAGAGCTCGGACATAACGTGAGCCGGGCGACCGCTTACCGGACTCTCACTCACCTTCAGGACGCGGGGATCCTGAAACAGGTCTTCTTCGACAATAAGCAATCTTACTACGAGGTGATCGCCGGCCGGCAGACTTACGATTACCTGATCTGCGTCGCAACGGGCCGGGTGATTGAGTTTAACAGCGATAAGCTCCGCAAGCTCCGGGACGAGATCTGCCGGGAGCACGGCTATTCGCCGCTCTCTCATCAATTTCACATCTTCGGCCTGAGCCCAGAAGCGCAGAAATGAGCGGGTAGATTTAGCACATCGCGATGAACGTCGCCAGGGCGAGCAACGCGATCTTGACCTTCTTGTGCCAAAACAGAGTGGTGGTGAAATGTTGCATGTGCGCGACCCTCGATGAGGACGATATCAAGGGGTATGCCAGAGGTCGATAACCAGCGCTGGCCGCGACAGGCGCTACGCCGCCCGCGAAGCGGAATTCCTGAGCCATGGTCGGTTTATGACGGATGTTGCCGTCGCTCAACAGCGAAGGTGCATTCTTCCTGAGGAGAAACGGGGATCGCGGCGCGAACCCACGAGCCGGCTGCGGCGTTTATCTTGCCGGACCGTAATTCCAGCCCTGGCGGAGCATTGTTGTGAAATAGTCGAAGCCGGTTTCCTTTTATAGCTGGAATTGCATATAAATTACTGCATTGGACGATCCGGTCATTCAAACTTTAGCGGTGGCAGAATCGTACCATTCCTGTAAATGTCGTGATCGAGGAACCGAGCAATCTTTTAACCCACCCCCATCAGAAGGATGCCGACCGTGACCCACCCTGGACGTGAACAAGTATCTAGCAAGCAATTACTTGACAATCTGCGGAAGATCGCACCTTTTTCGCAGGGATTACTGGTGACCACCATGCCCCGCGGCGGTCTCCAGATCGCACAGCCCACGCATCTGCCCGAGGCCGTGCTCAAGAGTTACAACCGCGGCGTACACGCCGAGGACCGTGCGGCTTGGCGCGCCATGACCGAAGGGACGACAGTGCGGCCGCAAAGCTGCTGGGAATCCCGCGACTTTGAGGGCAGCATCTATTACCGCGAACTGCTCTTGCCGCTGGAGGTGCGCTTCGCCGTCGTGTTCCCGCTGGCTGCCCCGATCCTGGAAGGTTATCCGGGGGCCGTTTACGTCTGCCGCACCGCGGATGAGGGAGATTTCACCAAAGCCGAAATCGACCACCTGATGAGCGCTGTGCGGCAGTTCGACGAAAAGATCGGCGCGCTCCATGCTTCCCGCCGTGACCAGGCGATCGACGCGGATTCTCCGCTTCACGAGCGGCCGCCAGTCTATTTCGTCGTCGTCGATCATCGCGGCGACTCGCGGCTGGTCGGGACCGACTGGGCCGGCTTCGACGATCACCTGCGCCAGCAGATGGTCGATCAGGCCCGCAAACGCATTCAACACCTTAATGGCGATGGCCAGCAGATCGACCGCGTCCTGCTCCCCGACGACCATGGCGACATCTGGACCTTCCGCGTCGCCAGCTATCGCACCTATCCGGCCCTGGGCGAAGGGGCCTACACCTTCTTCTGCCTGACCCCGGCCTGTCACGAGTGGGCGAGTGTCAAGCCCGCTGACTTCCAGGCCGATCAGGAAGTGTCGCGGCTGATTCCGGCGCTGAAGTTCATGCAGCAGGAGTTTCATCGTGGCCCGACGCTCGGCGAGATCGCCAAACAGGTGGAACTCAGCCCGTTCCACTTCCACCGCCGGTTCACCGAGCTGCTCGGATTGACCCCCAAGCAATTCCTGCTCGAGTGCCAGATTCACGCCGCCAAGACCCAACTCCTGGCCGGCACCAAGGAACTCGTGGCCATCGCCCGCGACTGCGGGTTTGCCCACCAGAGCCATTTCACCAGCCGCTTTAAGCAGGCGACCGGCCTGACCCCCACCCGCTGGCGCCGCATGATGCGGGAACGCGAGAAGGCCGTCGCGCGTTGAACGGATTCAAATGGAATCGAGTGCAGTAAAAACCGCGACCTCCGGGTCGCGGTTTTTTATTGGGCTTCATGTGTGCATGGCGGGCAATGCCCGCCCTACGCGACACAAGGCTACGCGGCGGTCTTGCCCGTGAGCAGGAACAGCGTGAGGGAATCCTTGTCCTTAATGTAGATGCGATCGCCTGCCAGAACCGGGTGGGCGTAAGTCGGGTTGTCCGAGACTTTGTATTTCGCCGCCGCCTCAAACGTCTGATCGTCAGGTTTGATGACTGTGAGTTGCCCGTCCGGAGGCAACGCGAACAGCACGGCGCCGGCGTCGACGATCGCGCAGAAGTTCTGATGCTTGGCGGTGTCGGTCCAAAGGACTTTTCCGCTCCTGGCATCCATGCAGAAGAAGTTGCCTTTGCTTGAGAGACCGTAAAGTTTCCCGTCTTTCAGGACCGGTGTGTTGAATTGCGTGCCCACCTGGTCGTTACTCCACAGCTCCCTGGCCGCGAAGGCGTCGCCCTCCTTGGAGATTGCAAAAGCCTTTGTGCCATGGCCGGTGCAGATGACGGTGTCGCCATCGATGATGGGGGTGGCCGCGTTGTAGGCCATTCCGCGACCGGCGAAAGCGGTCTGCCAGAGTTGCTTACCCGTTGCCGCGTCGACGCCGTTGAGGAACTTCTCGCTCTCCTCGACGATCTGGCCGACGTCGCCGATTTTGGCAAGCACGGGCGAAGCGTAGGCCGCGCCGTCGCCGGCCCGTTGCCATTTGGCGTCGCCGGTATTGAGGTCGAAGGCGCTAAGGCCGCCTTTCTCTCCGCCACCGATCCGGACGATGCACATGCCGTCGACCACGATCGGCGACGTGCCGACGAAAAACCGCGGCGGGGACGGGATGTCCCTGTCCTTCCGCCAGATTACTTTTCCGGTGCCGGCATCGAGACAGGACAACACGCCGGCAAAATCAAGGGTGACGACTTTCCCGTCGGCGACGAGCGGTGAGCTGCGCGGCCCCTTGCCGTGCCGCGTCGGCGCGCCGGTAATCGACCCGTGACTTGGATATTTGTCGCTCCAGACCTCCTTGCCCGAGCCGGCATCGAGGCAGAGCGTCACCTCGTCTGTCCCCAGCTCGGCAAAAACGTAGAGTTTGTCGCCGACGAGTGCCGGCGTCGAATCGCCCGCTCCCACGTTCACTTTCCATTTTTCCGTCAGTGTTTTTGGCCAGGTATCGGGTGCGGTGAAACCGCTGACTTTGCCGTCGCGGTTGGGTCCGCGCCACTGCGGCCAGTCCTGCGACAGCGCCGTCGAGGTGATGAGCAGACAAACACCACATGCCAGCGAAGCACTTAAGAAATAGCGGGGGGTCATGGTCGCTCCCTTGCAGTTGAGATGAGCCGGATCGGGACGACGAAGCCTACAGGGGCCCAGTCTAGACTTTGCGCAACTTTTCGCAAGACATTCCTGCAATCGCGGAAGTTGCTGTAGTTAAAAATGAGGGCCGTTGAGACACCGGTCTCGCCACATTTCGCGAAAAGCTGTTTCGACATCGCGGGTAAACCGCCGGGCGTCCATGAGGGGGGAAGCGCGCATGCGGTCGCGCATCGTCGTTCGCAGATGAGCCAGCCGCGATGGGTCTCCGGCAAGCTCGGCCGCGATTTGCAGGTACGCCTGCCTGTCCTGCGCGACCAGCTCGGGCAGGCCGATGTTGGAGAGGATGCTCAAACCGCCGCGGGAAATGGCGGTCTGGCCCGCGAGGCTCACCACCGGCACACCCATCCACAGCGCGTCACAGGTGGTCGTTCCGCCGGGATAAGGAAACGAATCGAGGGCGATGTCGATGCGGTTATAGGCGGCAAAGTAATCCGCGATCGACAACCTCGGCACAAACTCCAGGCGCCGGGGATCGATTCCGTGCGAGGCAAACCGGTCGCGCATCCGTTGTCGATGCATCCCCTGGCCGGAGTGGAGCAGGAGCTGCGAATTGGGGACGCGGCCGAGCAGATCGCACCAGGCGGCCACTGCGCCCGCGGAGATCTTGCAGAAGTTGTTCAAGCAGCCAAACGTCAGTGATCCGCTCGCCAGCGAGGGAGGCGGCACGAGGGGAGGACTGTCTTTGGCCGGTTGATAGCACCAGTAACTCCTGAGGCGTACCGGTCGCTCCGAATACAGCGACTGGTCGCTTCCCGGCGGGTCGAGATATTCGTCGGTCAGGCGGTAATCGATGGCGTGCAGCCCGGTTGTCCCCGGATACGCGAGGTATGTGGCCTGCACGGGGGCGGGCTTCCGCGCGAACACGAGCATCCGGTTGTCCGCCAGATGCATCGCGAGGTCGACGAGGATGTCGATCCGATCGGTGGCGATAAGTTCCGCCGCCTGTTCGTCAGACATGCCAGTGGTCTGCCGCCATCCGTCAACGCAGGACTTGATGGACGTGGTGACGGCGTCGGGCGCGCGCACGTCGCTGTAGCAGAAGATCTCGAATTGCGATCGGTCATGTCTGGCCAGCAGCGGAAGAAGGAACCGGCCAACGGGATGCAGTCGAAAATCCGGGGAAACGTATCCGAGCCGGATGCGGCGGTCCGCCTCCCCCGGGCCCGGACTTCGGTGTGACCGGACCGTCGCCGCCAGCGGCTCGACGTAGCGATGATTCCATCGGCGGTGTTCCTCCTTGAGCTGCGCGCTGGTGAGATTCTCATGAAAGGTGAGCATGTAAAGCAGGTTGGACGCGACCTGAGGGTCGGAAGCGACGCTGAGGGCGCCGCGCAACATCTCGATCGCGTGATCCAGTTCACCGATGTCCTTGAGCAGCGTTGCGAGGTTGTTGCGAAGCACCAGCGAATCTGGATCGATTGTCAGGGCCTTCTGAAATGCGGCGTTTGCCTCGTCCAGTTGGCCCAGCTGCTTCAGTGCGCGCCCGAGATTATTGTGCGCGCCGGCAGAGCCGGGATAGATCGCAAGGGCCTTCCGAAAACAGTCCACCGCCTCCCCGATGCGGCCTTCCTCCATGAGGCGCAGTCCCAGGGCGTCCTGCGCCTCGGCAAGCCCAGGCTCGAGTTCGACGGCCCTGCGGAAACAGTCGGTCGCCTGGTCGAATTGTCCTTTTGCCCGGAGCACCGTGCCTAATAAGTAGGTGGCCTGGCCAAATTTCGGATGACGCTCGAGGATTTCCCGGTAACTCGCCTCCGCCTGCGAAAATCTCCCCGCGCGGTAGTGGGCGAGGCCCGACTCAAGAAGCCGACCGATGTCCTGCAAAGCCATCATGCAATCCTACTCATATTGGCTGTGCGATGGGTACGAGCCGGACACTTTCCAATCGGACGATTTCGGCGACAATCGCGGCAATGCCTGCCAATCGCTTTAACGGCTTCTCGGACCTTGGGATCGGCATCGGCCTGCGGGTGCCGCATTACCGGCACATCCTCTCGAAAAAACCGGTGGTCGACTGGTTCGAGATCATCAGCGAGAACTACATGTGCGACGGGGGCCGGCCTTTGGAGGTCCTGGACCAGATTCTCCAGCAGTACCAGGTCGTCCAGCACGGCGTCTCCATGTACTTCGGCTCGGCCGGCCGTCTGAACCGCGAACACCTCAAGCGGCTCAGGAACCTGGTGAAGCGGACCAAAACGCCGTTTCTCTCAGATCATCTTTGCTGGGGGAGCGTGGACGGCGCCTATTCACACGATCTGCTGCCGATGCCCTACACGTTTGAAGCTGCCAGCGTCACGGCCCGGCACGTCCGCGAGGCGCAGGATTTCCTCGAGGTGCCGGTCTGCGTCGAAAACGTCAGCAGCTACGCCGAGTTTCACGAATCGGAGATGACCGAATGGGAGTTTCTCAGCGAGGTCGTCGAGCTGGCCGATTGCGGCATCCTTCTGGACGTCAACAACATTTACGTTTCCAGCAAAAACCACAACTTTGACCCGTACGACTACCTGAACAGCGTCCCCCACCACCGCGTGGGGCAGATCCACATCGCGGGTCACAGTAAATTCGAGAAGTACATTCTCGACACACACGACCATCCCGTGCTCGATCCGGTGTGGAAGATGTACGCCCATGCGACGCGGCTGTGCGGACCGACCAACACGCTGCTGGAATGGGACGCCCACATTCCCTCGTTTGCCGAAGTGCACCACGAGGCGCTCAAGGCGCGCCGGTTCATTCGAGACATGCTCCGGGAGCCGAAGGAGGAGCATGCCCTCGCCATCGCATAAACTGTTGCGCGTCGGGAACGGGAGGCGCGCACGGCCCGGGGACGGACCGTCTCCGCTCGACAAGAGACTTGCCCGTGTCGATGCGACACCCGGTGGAGATCAGCTCGGACTTCGCGAGCTTCAGCGCCTCGCCGCGAGGGCGATCTTTCGTCCGTTGGGTCGCGGCGGCCGCATGCAGCGAACCTGGCTCGACGGGCGCGCCACTTCGGACGTGGTTGCGGAGTTCATCAAACCCAACGACCGCCTCAGCAGCCTCGAGCGGATCGAGATCTATAACCGACAATACTGGTTTCGGATCCTGGATTGTCTCTATGACGATTACCCCGGCCTGCGCGCGATCCTTGGGGAGCGCAGATTCCACTATCTGCGGGTGGCGTACCTGACGAAATACCCCTCGGCCTCGTTCACGCTCAGAAATCTGGGGGGCCGGCTGGAACAGTTCCTCAGGGAGGAGCCGCGGTGGACAAGTCCGCGCCAAGAAATCTGCCTGGAAATGGCGCGGTTCGAGTGGGCCCAGATCGTCGCATTTGACGGCCCGGCCAAGCCGGCGCTGGCGCCGGGTGACTTGCTGAACAGCCGGCCGTCGAAACTCCGGCTCGGGTTGCAGCCGTACCTCAGTTTGCTGGAGCTGAGCTGGCCCCTGGACGATTTCGTCATGGCGGTTAAGAAGCGCGACGTCGCGTTGCGCTCCGAGGCGAGCAACGCGATCAGCGAACGCGACGGCAAACACGCGACCCACCGGCCGCGGCTGCCGAGGCGGGAACCGGCCTTTATTGCCGTTCACCGTCACGAAAATGACCTGTATTACAAGCGACTTGACGCCATACAATTTCGGCTGCTTTCAGCGCTGCGCGACGGAGCGACGCTCCAGCGGGCCTGCCAGCAGGCACTGGCCAGTGAGGACGATCCGTCATTGGCCACGCGCATCGGGGATTGGTTTCGAGTGTGGACGGAATTGGGCTGGTTCTGCAAGCGATCGTGATCGGAAAGATGATGCGCAATCTACTGTTGGCGCTGTTGCTTCTGCCGCTTGCGGCTGTTGCTCAAACGGCCGAAGAGCATTCCGCGGCTACGCTTACCGTGCGAGTCACCGACCTGCGAAACATGAAGGGTGATTTGATTTTCGGCGTCTTCAAATCCGCAGCCGGGTTTCCCAGCGAGAAAGAGAAATCGGCCAACTGGCAGGTGAAGCCCGCCGGCGCCGACGTGGTCTTCACGGCGACCCTGCCCTCGGGCAAATACGCAGCATCGGTGCTGCATGACGAGAACCGCAACGGCCGCATGGATCGCGATGTCGTAGGAGTTCCGCTGGAAGGATACGGCGTGACCAACAACCCCAAGCCCGCCTTTCGCGCCGCCAAGTTCGATGAAGCCGTCTTCGAATTACCGCCCGGCGGCGCGAACCTGACGATCAGCATTCAATATTTTCGATAGGCGCGACTCGCCATCGTCATTGCGCCAGATATTGATGAGCGGGGGGCAAGACGTCCTGTACCCGCGGCGGGGGAGGTGGACATTCCAGCGGGAGATCCGTAAGCCGGTGCCGAAATATCCGCGCCAGGGTCTGTAGCGCCAGCCGCTCCGGGCCGGAGGCGCCGTCGGTGGCGCGCTCGATCGCCGTGAGCTCCTGCTCAAGCCGCTGCCTGATCAAATCCGTTTGCCCTGATTTCATGACGTGGTCAATCCTGACGTGGTTACAGCGCGTAATCACATTATAAAAAGTTTCCCTGATTGGACCAGAGAAAAATGATTTCGGTTTCTGTACGGCACGGCCGAGTCCGCAAGATCCCGGGTTCCCGTCGGTCTTGATCAAGTCCTGACAAGGCGGGCACACCTTTTAACACCGTTCTGATGCACCGTCGCATAGCATCATTACCGAGGTTGTCACACATGGAAAACATACTTGTGGGGCTCGTGTCGCTGGGCCTGCTGATTTATCTGTTCGTGGCCCTGATCCGGCCGGAGCTGTTTTAAACCAACCCGCCAAGAGATGAACGGATTAACGCTATTCGGCCTGTTCGCCGTGACGGCGATGCTCGTGTTCTACGCCGTCGAGGCGCGATCGCCGTATTTCGTACTGGCGTTTGCCGCGGCCTGTCTCATGGCGTCGGTGTACGGGTTTCTTCAGGGTGCCTGGCCGTTTGGGATCGTTGAAGGAGTCTGGTCGGCCGTAGCACTGCGGCGCTGGTGGATGCGACGCCGAGCGGACGCGGGCGACCCGGCGCAATTGGTGGATATTGCCGCGCCCAACCGCTCCGGCAACGGTTTTGCAGGTGACACATGGTGACAGATCAGTCGCGTGAACTGCGCGGCGCGATCGAAAACCTGGTGACTGCCAAGCTGCTGGACATTCTGTCCAGGCCAGACCGGGTGAGCCGCCTTAATGCCCAGCGACTCCGGGCCGCCGGCTCGGAACCGATCCGCAGCGCGGAGCAGCAACTCGATCAGGCATTGTCCAGCACGTTGGTGGAACCTCGCCGGGTCCGACGCAGCAACGTGAAATTGGCCCAGCGCACCACACGGGATGGCGCTTCAGTTTTGACGTCTTCTTGATACGCGGCGGCCGGGTTTTGACCCCGTTTTGAGGGTCGATCTCGTAAACAATCTGGGCATTGGATTCAAAGACAGGATGACTTCTATGCAAGACGCACTTTTTGTCGGAATGACGATCGGTTTCTTCGTGCTCAGCATCGCGTACTGCTACGCGTGCGGAAAGCTGTGAGCCATGGAAAACATACTGGTAGCAATTGTGTCACTTGGGCTTGTGACTTACCTGTTCGTGGCACTGATCCGGCCGGAGAAGTTCTGAGCGGCCGTCGCGGGTTACGGCCCGCTGTTTGGAGTCGTCATGTCAGCAGTTGGTTGGATACAACTTGTTCTTTACATCGCGGTGCTGGTGGCGATCACCAAGCCACTTGGAATCTATTTGTGCAAAGTCCTGGACCCGGGACAAAAGACGTTTTTGGACTTTGCCCTCAAGCCGATCGAGCGGCTGCTCTACCGCATCTTCGGGGTCGACCCGCACAAGGAGCATGACTGGAAGCAGTATTCCGTCGCCATGCTGATGTTCAGCGGCGTGAGTGCCGCATTCAGCTACGGGATCATGCGGTTGCAGGGGTTTCTGCCCTGGCACGGGTTGGTGGAGAAGCTGACGAACAACACGCCGATCACGCCTCATCTGGCGTTCAACACGGCGGTCAGCTTCACGACCAACACCAACTGGCAGAACTACAGTGGCGAGAACACGATGTCGTATTTCTCGCAGATGGTGGCCCTGGCTTCGCACAACTTCTGGTCGGCGGCAGTGGGCATCGCCATCGCGGCGGCCCTGGTCCGCGGCATCGCGCGCGACAAAGCCAAAACCATCGGCAACTTCTGGGCTGATCTTGTTCGGGTGCACCTGTATCTGCTGATCCCCATCTGTGTCGTCTATGCGTTGTTCCTCGTTTCGCAGGGGATCATCGACAACTTCAAGCCGTACACAGTCGCCACCGTACTGGACCAGAGCGCGGCAAGCGGGGGCACGCCGGTCACGCAGGCAATTGCACAGGGGCCGGTGGCGTCGCAGATGGCGATCAAGATGCTCGGCACCAATGGCGGCGGTTTCTTCAACGCCAACGCCGCCCATCCGTTCGAGAACCCCACGCCGCTTTCTAATTTCATCCAGATTCTTTCCATCTTCGCAATCCCCAGCGCCCTGACTTATTACCTCGGCCGCATGGTGAAAAACCAGATGCACGGCTGGGCGGTCTGGTCGGCGATGTTCGTGCTGTTTCTCATCGGGGCGCTGTTCTGCTGGCATTCCGAGGCCGTGGGTAATCCGCGGATGGCCGACCTCGGGGTGGCGCAGGCGGACGGCAACATGGAAGGCAAGGAGGTGCGCTTCGGCATCTTCAATTCCGCGTTATTTGCAACGATCACAACGGATGCTTCGTGCGGCGCCGTGAACTCGATGCACGACTCGTTCACACCGCTGGGCGGCCTCGTGCCCATGTTCAACATCCACATGGGCGAGGTGGTGTTCGGCGGCGTCGGAGCCGGGCTCTACGGCATGCTGGTGTTCGTCGTCATCGCGATCTTCATCGCCGGACTGATGGTCGGGCGGACGCCGGAGTATCTGGGAAAGAAAATCGAGGCCTACGACGTGAAGGTGGCATCGCTTTCGATCCTGGTCCTGACGGTGATCATTCTGGGCTTCACCGCCTGGGCGTGTGTTTCCGCCTGGGGACCCGCCGCGACCGGCAACGGCGGCCCGCACGGATTCAGCGAAATGCACTATGCCTACACCTCACAGGCCGGAAACAACGGCAGCGCGTTCGCCGGGCTTAGCGGCAATGAGATTCACTGGAACGTCACCGGCGGCTTCGACATGCTCATGGGCCGCTTCACCATGATCGTCCCGATCCTGGCCCTGGCCGGGAGCCTGGCAGCCAAAAAGCGGATTCCCGCCAGCGCTGGCAGCTTTCCTGTTTCCGGTCCCACGTTCGTCTGCCTCCTGATCGGCACGGTCGTGATCGTCGGCGCGCTGACCTTCGTGCCCGCGCTGAGCCTCGGCCCGATCGTCGAGCACTACCTGATGCATGGAACCGGACCGCTCTATTGATGCGCGAAGACTATGTCGTGACACGGGTTTTTAACCCGTGCCAGCGACGTGCGAATGAAAGGCGCCGATTGCTCTGGAAACCTGGTTTTATGATTCGAACCGTCTGCACGGGTTGAAAACCCGTGTCACAGGCCAGCCGCACTGACCCGATCTCTGAAAGCAACCGTGATTCCGAGGATCCTATGACAACGACACTTGAACGACGCGTGACGCCTCCGCCGCCCCAGCCTCCCGAGACGCCGCGGGCCAGGAAACGGTCGCTGTTCGACCTGGAGATTGTGGGCCCGGCCATCATCGAGAGCTTCAAGAAGCTCAACCCGGTGCACATGGTGAAGAACCCGGTGATGTTCGTCACCGAGGTCGGCGCCGCTGTCACCACGGTCGAAATGTTCTACGCCCACGCTCATGGCGAATCGCTGGCGTTCGTGCTTCAGATTGCGCTGTGGCTGTGGTTCACGGTGCTGTTCGCCAACTTCGCCGAGGCGATGGCCGAAGGACGCGGGAAGGCCCAGGCCGATGCGCTGCGCAAGAGCCGCACCAAGACCTTCGCCAGGAAACTCGTGCGCGAGAGCGAGACCGAAACCGTTCCCGCCGAGTCGTTGCGCAAGGGCGACCTGTTCCTTGTCTCCGCCAACGAAATCATCGCCGCCGACGGCGAAATCATCGAAGGTGCGGCGACGGTGAACGAATCAGCCATCACCGGCGAATCGGCGCCGGTCATCCGCGAGGCGGGCGGCGACCGATCGGCCGTCACCGGCGGCACCACCGTCCTGTCCGACCAGATCAAAGTCCGCGTCACCGCCAATCCCGGCGAGTCGTTCCTCGATCGCATGATCGGACTCATCGAAGGCGCCAAACGCCAGAAAACCCCCAACGAAATCGCGCTGAACATCCTGCTGGCGGCGCTCACAATCATCTTTCTGGTGGTGATCATCACCCTCAAGCCGTACGTGATGTACACCGGGACGTACGTCGATAAGGCCGCTCAGATTCAGCTCGAGCGGGCATCGTCGATCACCGTGCTGGTGTCGCTGCTGGTCTGCCTGATCCCGACGACGATCGGCGGGCTGCTGAGCGCGATCGGTATCGCCGGCATCGACCGCATGGTTCAGCACAACGTGCTGGCAATGAGCGGCCGGGCTGTCGAAGCTGCCGGCGACGTGGACGTGCTGCTCCTGGACAAGACCGGCACGATTACACTGGGCAACCGCGAAGCGACTGAGTTCATCCCGGCGCCGGGCGTCTCCAAAGAGGAGCTGGCCGATGCAGCTCAAATCTCCAGCCTCGCTGACGAAACGCCCGAGGGGCGAAGCGTCGTCGTGCTCGCCAAGCGCTATGGAATTCGCGCCCGCGAGATTCACGAAATCCCCAACGCCGAATTCGTCGAATTCACCGCCCAGACTCGCATGAGCGGCGTCAACATGGATGGCCGGCAGATTCGCAAAGGTGCTGCCGACGCGGTCCGCCAATGGGTGGGCGGTTCGCTGCCCAAAGAAATCGAACAGGCGGTCGAGAAGATCAGCAAGGCTGGCGGCACGCCGCTCGTCGTCGCGACCACGAACAAGGCGCTGGGCGTCATCTATCTGAAAGACATCGTTAAAGGCGGCTTGCCCGAGCGATTCAAGAAATTCCGGGCGATGGGAATCCGCACCGTCATGATTACCGGCGACAACCCGCTGACCGCGGCGGCCATTGCCGCCGAGGCGGGCGTCGACGACTTCCTCGCCCAGGCCAAGCCCGAGGACAAGCTCAAGCTACTTCGCGACGAGCAGGCCGCCGGTCACCTGGTCGCCATGACCGGCGACGGCACCAACGACGCACCCGCCCTCGCCCAGGCCGACGTCGGCGTCGCCATGAACACCGGCACGCAGGCCGCCAAGGAAGCCGGCAACATGGTCGATCTCGATAGCAACCCCACGAAACTCATCGAAGTCGTCGAGATCGGCAAACAGCTCCTGATGACCCGCGGTGCCCTGACTACCTTCAGCATCGCCAACGACGTCGCCAAGTATTTCGCCATCATCCCGGCGATGCTGGTCGCGACGTTCCCGGTGATTGCGCCGCTAAACGTGATGAAGCTGGTTTCCCCCTATAGCGCGATCCTCAGCGCCGTCATCTTCAACGCGGTGATCATCATCGTGCTGATCCCGCTGGCGCTGAAGGGCGTGAAGTTCCGGCCGTTGCCCGCTGCGGTAATTCTCCGACGCAATCTGCTGATCTACGGGCTGGGCGGAATTCTGATCCCGTTCATCGGGATCAAGCTGATCGACATGATCGTCAATGCGATACACCTTGTCTAAAAGGCACAGTCATGAGAATGGACAATAACAAACACGAGACGCCGGCACCCAAAGAGAACGTCTCGTCGCACGGGCTGCTCCAGCACCTGCGGGTCAGCATCGTGGCGACGATCGTGCTGGCGGTGATCGTCTCCGGCGTCTATCCGCTGCTCGTCTTCGGTTTGGCGCAGGTGATTTTTCCCAATCAGGCCAACGGCTCATTGATCGGCAAAGACGGCAAGCCGGTGACGAAGGATGCCGACGCGGTCGGCTCGGCGATCATCGGTCAGAGCTTCTCGGACGCGAAATACTTCCACCCGCGGCCATCGGCCGCGGGCTATGACCCGACCCAGTCCCAGGGCAGCAACCTCGGTCCGACCAGCGCCAAGCTGATGTTCGGCACGAGCAAGAACTTCGCCTACACCGTGTTCGCCGCGGGTAAGTCACAGACGGCGGTCGTTCCCGTCAGCGGCCGGGTGCAGGGCGTCGTGGTCGCAGTCACCAAGGCGTCCATCACCGTGAGCCCGCAAGCGGGAGCCGCGGCAAAGACGATGTACGCCCTTGACCCATCGGTTGCTGATCCGAATACCGTCGTCAACTTTCACGGCCGCACCGTTCATGCGACGACGATTCCTGTCGGCGCGATCGTCGAGCTGAAGCTCAATGACAAGACCCCGCCGGCCGTTACCGCCATCAACGTCGCCGACCAGGAGAATGATAGCGGGGTCAGTTCCATCGACACGACCGCCAACAAGATCACCTTGAGCGATTCCTCCAGCACGGTTCTCAACGTCGATCCCAAGAACACGGTGTTCGTCGTCAACGGCAAGGCCGACGCCAAGCTCGACGCCATCACTACGGACATGACGGTGCATGCGGTCGTCGCTGTTCAGATGGACTACGACGGGATTGCCGACCGTGTCATCCACTACTGTCAGGACAACAAGATTGAATACAAGTCGACGGTGCCCGACAGCGCGTTTACCGACGCCGATGGAATCGATGACGAGAAGCTGGTCGCCGCGTTCAATAGCGCGACGAATCCGACGATCTCGCCGGCCACGCCTGTTCCTGCCGATGCCGTGACCGCATCGGGATCGGGCCTTGATCCGCATATCAGCCCGGCCAACGCGCAGACCCAGGCGCCCCGCGTTGCCGACTCGCGAAAAATGCCGGTCGACAAGGTGAAGGAGTTGATCGATCAGAATACCGACGGCCCGAACCTGGGAGTTTTTGGCGATCCGGGCGTGAACGTGTTGCGGCTGAATTTGGCGCTCGACCAGGCCGCGCCGCCGACGGCATCGCAACCGGCAAAATGATTTAGCGATCAACGGGAGCCGCCTCCCGAAACGGGGCTCCGCGGCGGTGATACCACAGCGCCGTCGCGGGCCCCTCCGCTTCTTCCGCGCAATTCATGCGAACCCATCACGCCTTATGAAGCAACGGGAACTGACTTTGTCATCCCGACCTACCGGCTTCGGGACGTGCGGAGACGGTCGAGCGCTACCAAAAGACAAGAAGGAATTTCCGCAGATCAAAGTGAAGAACAAGAAGGTCAAGGAACATAAGGGCATCGCGGCGTGAAGCTTTCGGCGCCATTCCTGGACAATCGGTATTGAACCAAAACCGCGCTCCTGGTTCGCATGACCGCCCCGCGACCTGAACCCCCGCGAAGGCGGCCGTCCAGAAAAAGGACGGCGGACCGAAGGGACCAGTCTTCCCGTAAGGAGCGGCCATATGGATACGTCGGGTTGGATTCAGCTTCTGTTATTTGTCGTTGGCCTGGTGCTCATTACCAAGCCGATGGGTCTCTACTTGCTTCGGGTCCTGGACCCGGAAAAGGAGGGGGGCATGGGCATCCTCGAGCGGATCTTCGGACCGCTCGAACGCCTGATCTACCGGGTAGCCGGCATTGACTCCAGGAAGCAGCAGAACTGGAAGCAGTACGCGGTTGCGCTGCTCATCTTCAGCCTGGTGACGACCCTGGCCAGCTATGGGCTGTACCGCATCCAGGATCTTCTACCGCTCAAGGCAAATCTGGCGAGCCTCGGATCCACAACGGACGGGACCGGTGCGCTCAACGGCGGTGGGAAGGTCCCCGCGATCATTGCCTTCATTCAGGCCGTCAGCTTCCAGACCAACACCGACTGGCAAAGCTACGAGCCGGAGCAGATGTTCACCTACTTCTCGCAGACCGTCTCGACGGCGGTACAGTTTTTCTTTTCCTCGGCGATCGGTATCGCGGTTGCCGCGGTGCTGGTTCGGGGCGTCTCGCGCAAGCTCACGAGCGAGCTGGGAAACTTCTGGGTCGACCTGACGCGCATCACGCTCTACCTCTTTTTGCCGATTTGCATCGTTTACGGGGTCTTCATGGTCTGGCAGGGGACGCCGATGAATTTTCGGCCGTACACGTCGGCGACCGCCGTGGACCAGTCCGCCGCCGCAGCCAACACCCCGGTGACTCAAGCGATCGCCCAGGGTCCAATGGCGTCGTTCTGTCCGCCGAAGGTGCTCGGGTTGAACGGCCCGGGTTTCACCGGCGCCGACAACTGCCATCCCTTCGAAAACCCGACGCCGCTCTCGCAGTTCTTCCAGTTGATGCTGTTCTTCTCGATTATCGCTGGCCTTCCCTACTACTACGGCCGGATGATCGGAAACACATGGCATGGCTGGAACATCTGGGCGGTGATGTTCATCCTCATCATGTCCGGGCTGCTCGTGACCTGGTATTTCGAGACCCGGCCCAACCCGCGACTGGCGGACCTGGGCATCGATCCGGCGAGCGCCAACATGGAAGGCAAGGAAGTCCGCATCGGCATCTACAACTCCGCTGCCTGGGCCAACGACGTAACGGCAACCGCCGAAGGCGCCAACAACTGCCAGCATGACTCGATGACCCCCATGGCTGGGTTCATGCTCATGTTCAACATGCACCTGGGCGAGGTGGCGTTTGGCGGCATCGGCAGCGGACTCTATGGAACGCTGATCTTCATCTTCATCTCAGTGTTCCTGGCCGGACTGATGATCGGCCGCAGCCCTGAATATCTGGGCAAGAAGATCGAAGGCTACGACGTGAAGCTGGCGTCGCTGTTCATCTTTCCAACCCTGATTGTCTCGCTGGCGATGACGGCGTGGGGCTGTCTGGCCGTCTGGGGCGCCGGCAACACCGGCAACGGCGGGCCGCACGGGTTCAGCGAGATTTTCTACGCCTACAGCTCCGGCGTCGCCAACAACGGCACGGCCTTCGGCGGATTTACTTACTCGCCCACCACGACCGTCAATGGGGTGACCGTCTACGCGAGCCAGATGTTCAACATCACGCAGACCTTCACCATGCTGTTTGGAAGATATTTCCAGATCATCCCGGTGCTTGCGCTGGCGGGAGCGCTGGCGCGGAAGAAACCGGTCGCGGTCAGCAAGGTTGGCAGCTTCCCGGTTACCGGGCCGACGTTCGTTGCGCTGGTCGTCGGATGCATTGTGATCGTCGGCGCGCTCAACTTCTTCCCCGGCCTGGCAATGGGGCCGATCATCGAGCACTTCCAGATGCACGGGACCAAAATACTTTACTGATCGCGGTTATTGCCGGACTGACGAAGCGAACAAGGACAAAATCATGCCCCACAAAACTGAACAGGACACGACGCACAGTGCCGCCGCGGCCGCCGCCAGCGGCGGCTCTTTGCTCGGCCACTTGCGCGCCTCGCTCGCAACCATGGTGATCCTTGCGATCATCGTTTGCGGGCTGTATCCGCTGATCGTCTGGGGAATCTCGCAAGCCCTGTTTCCCAACCAGGCCAACGGATCGCTGGTGAAGAAGGACGGCACGCCAACCACCGATGACAAGCAGGCCGCCGGATCGCGGCTGATCGGGCAGAATTTCTCCGCTCCGGGCTACTTCCACCCGCGGCCCAGCGCCGCCGGCAACAACGGCTACGATGGTTCGAACTCCGGCGGCACCAACCTTGGGCCGCTCAGCGCCAAATGGATCAACGGCACGATCAAGAATTTCGCGTACACCGTCTTTGCTACCGACAAGCCCAACGCGCCGCCCGCCGCGGTGAGTGGCCGTGTGCAGGGGGTGGTTGTCGAAGCGACAAAGAACTCAATCTCCATCACGCCGCAAGGGGCTGCTGCGAAGTCGACCTATGCGCTTGATCCTTCGGTGGCTGATCCGAACACGGTCGTCAGTTTTCATGGCAGAACCGTTCATGCGGTCACGATACCGACAGGCGCGATCGTTGAGTTGAAGCTCGACAAGACGCCTCCGGTCGTTGTCGCAATCAACGTGGCCGACCAGGAAATCGACGCCGGCGCGGCTTCGGTTGATACCGTTGGTAACAAGATCACGCTCAACGATTCCTCGAGCACGGTTCTCAACGTGGATCCGAAGGCGACGGTGTTCGTCATCAACGGAAAATCGGATGGAAAGCTGGACGGAATCGCACCGGGAATGGCGATCCATGCCGTGGTTGCGCTCCAGATGGATAACGATGGCGTTGCCGATCGGATAATCCATTACTGCAAGGACAATAGCATCGACTACAAAGCATCGGTCTCCGACAGCGCCTTTACCGACGCCGACGGCGTCGACGACGTGAAACTGATCAAGTCCAACGGCGACGCCACCATCAGCATCACCCCGAAGGTGTTGATCCCCGGAGACGCCGTCACGGCCTCCGGATCAGGACTCGACCCTCACATCAGCCCGGCCAACGCCGATCTACAGAAGGGCCGTGTCGCGCAAGCCCGCGGCATCCGACCCGAACAGGTCCAGGAGTTAATCGAGCAGAACACCGACAAGCCCGACCTCGGCGTGCTGGGCGATCCGGGCGTCAATGTCTTGATGCTGAACCTGGCGCTCGATGCCAAATACCCGATTCCGGCGCCTCCGGCGACATAGCCGTCTGCCGCTCCGAATACGGCGCCGGCCTCGAATCCTGCCAAGGCTTCGTGAGAGAATTGGAACGGATTATTTCCCAGATCGGCCGCGGCGGCGACTGCGTCATCGCCGCCGCGGCCTTGTCTGTTCCGATTTGAAATGAGTATTCCCGCGTTCGCACAATACGCACTGTTTCTTGGGCTCGTCACCGCCTTGGTCAAACCGGCGGGGGCGTACCTGGTGTGTGTGTTCAACGACCGCCGCACCTGGCTCGATCCGGCGCTCAGGCCGGTGGAAAGACTGATTTATCGGTTGATGCGAGTCGAACCCGCGCGCGAGATGTCATGGAGGACATATACCCTGGCGTTTGTCCTTTTCGCGGCGGTCGGCACAGTCCTGCTGTATGCGCTGCTGAGAATTCAGATGTTCCTGCCCGGCGGCCCCGACGCCGGCGCCCTGACAACGCCAATGACGCCCGATCTGGCGCTTAACACGGCGGTCAGCTTCTCAACCACCACGACTTGGCAGGCCTACGCCGGCGAAACCACGATGAAGTATTGGACCCAGCTCGTCGGGCTCGCCGGGCAAAACTTCCTTGCGGGCGCATCCGGTCTGGCCGTGGGCATCGCATTCATCCGAGGGTTCGCGCGAAAATTCACCGGTACGATCGGGAATTTCTGGTTCGATCTCGTCCGCTCGCTCCTGTGGGTGGTGTTGCCACTTTGCATCATCGGAAGCGTGGCGCTCATTTCGCAGGGCGTTCCCATGACCTTTGCGCCCTACCTGAAGCTGACCACGATTCAGGGCGACGTGCAGATAATCGCCCGGGGGCCCGTGGCGGCGCTGGAGTTCATCAAAAACCTTGGCACCAACGGCGGCGGATTCTTCAACGCGAACGGAGCGCACCCTTTCGAGGGACCGACGCCACTGGCCAACCTGCTCGGGATGCTGGCCATTGCAGTGTTGCCGGCGTCGCTGACCTACACGTTCGGTCATATGGCAGGGCGGCCGAAGGCAGGTTGGATGCTCTACGCCGTCATGGTGTTCCTGTTCGTCGTTGGACTTGTCGTTTGCGACGCGGGGGAAATGGCCGGCAATCCGCGGATCGCATCACTGGGAGTAACCGGGCCGAACATGGAAGGAAAGGAAGTCCGTTTCGGCGTTGCCCAGACGGTGTTGACGGCGGTAGCCACGAGCAACGGGGCCACCGGCTCGACCAACGCGATGCATGATTCGTTTATGCCGGCAAGCGTCAGCGTGCCATTGTGCAACATGATGCTCGGGGAGATCGTGTTCGGCGGGCTGGGCACGGGCTTGTACAGCATCGTGATGGTCGCCCTCGTCGGCCTGTTTATCGCCGGGCTGATGACCGGCCGCACGCCAGAATACCTTGGCAAGAAAATCGGGCCCGGGGAGATGAAACTGATTGCCCTTTTCTCACTTATCACACCTGTGGCGGCACTGATCCCTACCGCAATCGCGGTCGTAAGCGATGGCGGGCTGGCGGGTCTGACAACAAACGGCGGACCTCACGGCCTGACCGAAATTCTCTACACCTACAGTTCGTGCTGCGCCAATAACGGGCAGGCGATGGCGGGCCTGAGCGCGAATTCGGCGTTCTATGACCTGACGACGGTCCCGGTGATGCTGGCGGGTCGATTCGGGCTGGCGATCCCCGCGTTGGCACTTGCCGGACGGCTCGCGACGCAGGGGCGTCGCTCACAGCATGCCGGCACGGTGCCTTCGGACTCCCTGCTCTTCGCGACGGTAGCGATCTCGGCTGCCGTGCTGATCGTCCTGCTGAGCTTTCTGCCGGCGCTGGTGTTAGGGCCGGTTGTCGAGCATTTCCTCTTGCACAGCGGTAAACTCTATTAGCGCGGGGTGGGATGCCAAATGACTGAACGAACCAGCGAACTCAAACGACCGGACCCTGACGCATTATTGGCCGAGTTACAGCAGGAGGAGCGGCGGGCGGGGCGAGGGAAGCTCAAGGTCTTCTTTGGCGCTGCGCCGGGCGTTGGCAAAACGTATGCGATGCTCGAGGAAGGGCGGAAGCGGGCGGCCGAGGGGATGGACGTCGTCGTCGGCTATGCCGAGCCGCATGCGCGGACGGATACCGAGGCGCTGCTGCTGGGGATGGAGCTTTTGCCCTACAAATTCGTCGATTACAAGAATGTCCGGCTGAAGGAGTTTGACATCGACGCGGCCCTGAAGCGCAAGCCGGCTTTGCTGCTGGTCGACGAGCTGGCCCACACCAACGCGCCGGGCATGCGGCATCCCAAGCGATATCAGGACGTGCTGGAGGTGCTGGACGCGGGGATCGACGTCTATACGACGCTCAACGTCCAGCACCTAGAGAGCCTCAACGATATCGTCGAGCGGATCACCGGGATCAAGGTCCGCGAGACGCTGCCGGACTCGATTCTGGAGGAGGCGGATGAAGTCGAGCTGGTGGACATCTCGCCCGAGGAGCTGATCGAGCGGCTGGGTGAGGGGAAGGTGTACGCCGGCGAGATGGCTGAGCGTGCTGCCCGGAATTTTTTCAATCGGCCGAACCTGCTGGCGCTGCGGGAGCTGGCGTTGCGGCGGACCGCCGAGCGCGTGGACGCGCAGATGCAGGCGGTGAAGCGCGACGAGGCGGCAGCGGGATCGCCATGGGCGGCGTCCGAGCGACTTCTCGTCTGCGTCAGCCCAAGTCCGCTGTCGGCGCGTCTCGTGCGATCGACCAAGCGGCTTGCCGTGGGACTGCGGGCGCCGTGGGTGGCGGCGTACGTCGAGACGCCGGCTTCCTCCCGCCTCACCGAACAGGACCGCCGACGCGTCGATCAGAACCTGCGGCTGGCCGAGCAGCTTGGAGCCCAGACGGTCGTGCTTCAAGGCGAGAAGGTCGCTGACGAGCTCACCGCCTACGCCCACGCCCACAACATCACCAAGATCGTGATCGGCAAGCCGGAGAAGCCCAGGTGGCGCGACGTTCTGTTTGGGTCGGTGGTCGACGATCTGGTTCGGCGCAGCGGGCTGATCGACATCTACGTGATTCGGGGAGAATCGGAGGAGCCGGGTGTGCAGCCCGCGCCGCCGCCACGACCTACGCACTCCAAGTGGCAAGGCTACGCCTGGGCCGTCGTCGTAACAGGGATCGCGACGCTGCTCGGCTGGCCGCTGTATCACGGGTTTCATCTACCCAATGAGAGCCTCGTGCCGTCAGTCGTGGGTCCCACTACTGAGCCGTCGAACACGAACGTCCTGATGATTTACCTGCTGGGGGTGCTGTTTATCGCGACGCGTTTCGGACGCGGCGCCTCGACCCTGGCTTCATTTCTCGCCGTGGCCGCGTTCGACTTTTTCTTCGTGAAGCCATACCTCCGATTCAGTGTCAGCGACGAGCAATACGTCTTCACGTTTATCGTTATGCTGGCCACATCGCTCACGATCAGTACGCTGACGCACCGGGTGCGATTGCAGGCGGATTCGGCCCGGCGTCGCGAGCGGCGGACACGGACGGTGCTGGAACTGACCCGCGAGCTGGCCGCGGCCCGGACCACCGAGCAAATTGCCGCCGCCACGGTACGTCACGTCAGCGACGTTCTCGAAGCCAAAGCAATCGTCCTGCTTCCTGATGGGGATCGTCGACTGGTCGCCCGGGGAGATAGCGCCTCTCAACTGGATGCCAAGGAAAGCAGTGTGGCTCAGTGGGCGTTCGATCACGATCAACCGGCAGGCGCCGGCACCGGCACGCTTCCCGCCGCCGGTGGAACCTACGTTCCCATGAAGACAACCCGCGGTGCGGTCGGCGTGCTGGGCATCTATCCGCCGACCTCGAATGGCCAATGGCTGCCGGAACAGCGCCAGATGGCCGAGTCCTTCGGCTCGCAGGCCGCGCTGGCCATCGAGCGCGCGACGCTTGCCGAGGAAGCGCGGCAGGCGTGGGAGCGCGTCGAAGCCGAGTTTCTCAGAAATACGCTCTTATCCGGGGTCTCCCACGAGCTTCGTACGCCGCTGGCCGGCATTGCCGGGGCCGTCAGCACGCTGATTGAAACCGGGCATCAGCTTTCCGAAGACTCAAAACTCGAGATGCTCGATACGATCTATTCCGAAGCCGAAAGGATGGAGCGGCTGATTACCAACCTGCTGGACATGACACGGCTGGAATCAGGTGGATTGCACGTGAAGAAAGAATGGCAGCCGCTCCAGGAAGTGATCGGCTCGGCCCTTCGTCACATGGATCGCCGGCTGCGCGGTCGGGAAGTGAAGACCGACATCGCCGCCGATTTGCCGCTGGTCCGCATTGACGGCCTGCTCATCGAGCAGGTGCTCGCCAATCTGCTGGACAACGCCGTCGAGTACACGCCCTCGGGTACTCCGATCGAAATCGAAGCCCGCGCGACCGAGAAGGACGTGATCGTCCGGGTTTGCGACCGCGGTCCGGGTCTGCCGCCGGGAACCGAGAAGCGGATTTTCGAGAAATTCTTCCGCGCTCAAACCAACGAGACCCGGCGCGGAATCGGCCTGGGACTGGCGATCTGCCGCGGGATCATCGAGGCTCACGGCGGCGGCATCAGCGCCCGCAACCGGCCGGGAGGCGGGGCTGTGCTCCAATTTACCCTCCCGCGCGACGCCAGTCCGCCGACGGTGGATCACGCCTCGTGATCGTCTATCATAGTGCCGGGTGCTGAGTGCTGAGGAGCTCGGGAGCTTGCCCTCAACTCAGCACCCAGCACTCAGCACTCAGCACTTTCGCAATGTCCGAACCCCGTCCGACCATCCTGGTGATCGAAGACGAGCCGCCGCTCCAGAAATTTTTGCGCGTGACGCTGGAGAGTCAGAATTACAACGTCATCGAAGCGACGCGCGGCGAGGAAGGCTTGCGTCACGCCGCCGTGGGACAGCCCGATCTGGTCATCCTGGACCTGGGACTTCCCGATATCGACGGGCTTGAGGTGACGCGACGCCTGCGCGAGTGGGCGACGTTCCCGGTCATCGTCGTCTCTGCCCGCGGCAAGGAGCTGGACAAAGTCGCGGCGTTGGATGCCGGGGCCGACGATTATCTCACCAAGCCCTTCGGAGTTGGCGAGCTGCTGGCTCGGGTGCGGGTGGCGATGCGCCACGCGGCCAGCACCAAACAGCCCGGCGGGGAACCGGTATTTGACGTGGGAGACCTGAAGGTCGACCTCTCGCGGCGCGAGGTGCACGTCGCGGGAAAGCTGATCCACCTGACGCCCAACGAGTTCCGTCTGCTGGCGGTCCTGGTGAAGAACGCAGGGATGGTGCTGACCCACCGCCAGCTTCTGCGCGAGGTCTGGGGTCCCGGCTCAGGGGAGGAAACGCACTATGTGCGAGTTTATATGAACCAGTTGCGGCAGAAGCTTGAAGCCGACCCGGCACGGCCGAAGTATCTTCTGACAGAAACCGGAGTTGGCTACCGCCTTTCGGCGGAAATCGCGGAGGAGAAGTGATGCTCGTCTCTCCAATCATAATATGGGAGGGCGAGACTCCTGCCGAGCCGAAACGCTCCCGGCGCCGCAGCGTCGGGCTCGGCAGGAGCCCCGCCCTCCAGATTTCACTGATCTTCTTTCTGTTTCCTTCCGTGGCCTGCGACGCGGGAGCGGAACCGATCATCCGCGCGGGCATCATCGGCCTGGATACCTCGCACGTCATCGCGTTCACAAAGCTGCTCAATGCGCCGAAAGCCCGTGAGGAGTTGACGGGTGTGAAGATCGTCGCGGCGTTCCCTGGTGGGAGCAGCGACATCCCCGACAGCCGGGATCGGGTCGGTCCGTACACGAAACAAGTCCAGGCGATGGGCGTCGAGATCGTCGACTCGATCCCGGCGCTGCTCCCGAAAGTTGACGTTGTGCTGCTGGAGAGCGTGGACGGCCGTCCGCACCTGGCGCAGGCCAGGCCGGTGATCGAGGCGGGCAAGCCGCTGTTCATCGACAAGCCGCTGGCCGGGTCGCTGGCCGATGCGATCGCCATCGACGAGCTTGCCAGAAAGCATCAGGTCCCATGGTTCAGCAGCTCCTCGCTCCGATTTGGCCCGAAGGTGCAGGCGATCCGCCACGATCCGAAGGTGGGCCAGGTCTTCGGATGCGACGCCTGGAGCCCCTGCCACCTTGAACCGCACCACCCCGATCTGTACTGGTACGGCATCCACGGCGTCGAACTGCTCTACACCGTCATGGGCGAAGGCTGCGAATCGGTCACGCGCGTCACCTCCGACGGGACCGACGTGGTTGTCGGCCGCTGGAAGGATGGCCGGATCGGCACGTTTCGCGGAATCCGCGCCGGAAAGCAGGACTACGGGGTGGTGGTGTTCGGCGGCAAGGGAGTCGGCACGGCGCTGGGGTTCGAGGGATACGAGCCGCTGCTCGTGCAGATCGTGAAGTTTTTCAAGACGCGAGCGCCGCCGGTCAGTGCAGCCGAAACCATCGAGATTTATGCTTTCATGGAGGCTGCCGACGAGAGTAAACGACAGGGCGGCCGGCCCATCACAATCTCCGCCGTGATGGAAAAGGCAACCGCCTCAGCGAAAATGCCGGAGCGATGACCGCGCCCGACATTCAGCAGCTCTGTCAACTCGCGCTGGCACACCACCGGTCCGGGCGGCTGTCCGAGGCGGAATCCCTCTATCGGCAGGTAATCGCACAGGCGCCCGACCACGCCGATGCCTTGAACCTGCTGGGGGTCCTGGAGCACCAGCGCGGCCGCAGCGACGAGGCGCTCGCGTTGATCCGCCGGGCGATCCGCCTCAATCCGAACGCGCCGGTCTATCACAACAATCTCGGGCTGGCGCTGGTGGCCCTTGGACGGCTGGAGGAGGCCGAGGCAGCGTACCGCCAGGCGATTCTCCTTCGCCCCGACTACGCCGACGCCCATTACAGCCTCGGATGGGTGCTTCAGGAAAAGGGGCAGCTTGTCGAGGCGACGGCGGCCTACGACCGCGCGATCGCCGCCAATCCCGCTCACGTCGACGCGCACAACAACGCCGGTAACCTGCTGGCCCGTCAGGGCCGATGGGACGAAGCGGCTGCCGCCTATCGCCGGGCCGTCGCATTGCGCCCCAACTATGCTGGCGCCTGGGCCAACCTCGCTTACGCCCAGACTCAATTGCGCGACGTGGGCAACGCCATCGGATCATTCAAGCAGGCCCTGGCCATGCAACCTCACCCAGAATGGCACTACAGCCTGGGCAATCTGCTCAACGAGCAAAAAAGGACGGATGAGGCGACTGTCGCCCTCTCACAGGCGATCGCGTCGCGCCCCGAATTTGCCGAGGCGCACATGGCCCTGGGAAACGTCCTTCTGGAGGCCGGTCGTGCCCAGGAAGCGACAGAGTCGTACCGACAGGCGCTGCGGGTCCGTCCGGATTTCACCGAAGCGCAGATCAACCTGGCGCATCAACTGGTGAACAGTGGGCAGCTCGAAGAGGCGATGTCGCTGTACGACTCGGCGTTGAAGCGGCAGGGGGACGATCCCGAGACGTGCAACAATCTCGCCAACGTGTTGCAGGACCTGGGACGCGTCCCCGGCGCGATCGCGATGTTTCGGCAGGCGATCGAGCTTCGCCCCGGCTTTGCCGAGGCCCGTTTCGGGCTTGGGCTCGCGCTGCTGCTGACAGGAAACTTCGGGGACGGTTGGCCGCTCTACGAGGAGCGGTGGGCGGTGACCGGACGCTCCAGAAGTCGCGGATTTACCGTGCCGCTGTGGGACGGCGGTGAACTGGTCGGGCGGAGGATCTTTCTCCACACCGAGCAGGGGCTGGGGGATGCGATCCAGTTCATCCGGTACATGCCTCAAGTTCAAGAACGTGGCGGACGTGTGATCGTCGGCTGCTTTCCGCAACTTCGGCGTCTCTTTGAAGACCAACTCGGGATCGAGCGAGTCGTTGCCGAGCAGGAGCCGCTGCCGGTGTTTGAAGTGCATTGTCCATTGCTAAGTCTTCCTCGCGTTTTTGGGACAACTCTAGAGACGATCCCGTCGTCGAATCCGTATCTTCAGGTCCGGCCTGAGTGGACGGAAAAGTGGAAATCGCAGTTGCCGCGGGGAATGAATATCGGGTTGGTTTGGTCCGGCAATCCGGAGCACAAGAAGGATCGTGACCGCTCGATCCCAGTTTCGTCGCTGGCGCCGCTCGGCCAGATCAAGAACGTGTCGTGGATCAGTCTGCAAAAAGGCGCGGCAATAGGACAGGTTCGCCCGCAGGGGCTAGACTTGCTCGACTTCACCGCGGAGTTGAAAGACCTTGCTGATACCGCGGGCCTGATCCATCACCTCGACCTGGTGATCGCGGTCGATACCGCCGTGGCGCATCTGGCCGGGGCGATGGGAAAGCCGGTGTGGCTCCTGCTACCATTTGCCCCCGACTGGCGATGGCTGCTGGACCGCGAGGATTCGCCGTGGTATCCGACGATGCGGCTGTTTCGCCAGCGGGCACGAGGGCGATGGGATGATCCACTAGCGCAAATCGTAAACGAACTGCGACGGTTTCATGGCTAATCAAAAGACTGTGACGGCTGAAGAGCTCCGGCTGGCGGAAGACGACCGTCGCGAGAAAAACTGGAAACGCTGGGGGCCTTATCTGGCCGAACGGCAGTGGGGCACGGTTCGCGAAGATTATTCCGCGGACGGGTCGTGCTGGACCTATTTCCCGCACGATCATGCCCGCAGCCGGGCGTATCGATGGGGCGAGGACGGAATCCTGGGTTGGTGCGATCGCGAATGCCGGCTGTGCTTCGCCGTGACGCTGTGGAACGGGAAGGATCCGATCCTGAAGGAACGTCTGTTCGGTCTGACCAATCCGGAGGGGAATCACGGCGAGGACGTCAAGGAATGCTATTTTTACCTCGATTCCACGCCGACGCATTCTTATTGCAAGGGGCTTTACAAATATCCGCAGGCGGAGTTTCCCTATCGACAGCTCGTCGAGGAAAACGCCCGGCGCGGCAAGGACCAGCCGGAATATGAGCTGGGGGATACTGGCGTCTTCGCGGGCAACAGGTACTTCGACGTGGCTGTGGAGTACGCCAAGGCATCGCCGGACGACATTCTCATTCGCCTGACGATCGCAAACCGTGGCGCGGATGACGCCGAGCTGCATCTGCTGCCGACGCTTTGGTTTCGTAACTCATGGAGCTGGGGTTGCAAACACGAGGGATGCACTCTCAAGCCACAGCTGCGCCGCGCTGGCCAGTCGTCCGTCATCGCCGAGCACGAGACCCTCGAGCGGTTTCGCTTCGACGCGTCGCTGCACAACGGGAAAGCCCCAGAGCTGCTGTTTACGGACAATGAAACCAACGTGATCCGTCTGTTCGGCGCGGAGAATCCGACGCGGTATGTGAAGGATGCATTTCACGAATATGTGATTCACGGAAAGAAGGAGGCGGTGAATCCAAAGGAGTACGGGACCAAGGTCGGCGCGTATTACCGCGTCACCGTGCCGGGCAACGGACAGACCGCATGTTGTTTCCGGCTGAGCCTCGCCGACGGCGCGCCTTCTGTGCCGTTTGGCGAGGAATTCGACCGGATTCTTGACGAGCGACGTCAGGAGGCCGACGAGTTCTACGACTCGCGCATTCATGGCGCGGTCTCCACCGGCCAGCGTGCCGTCGCACGCCAGGCCTATGCGGGTTTGCTGTGGAGCAAGCAGTTCTATCACTACGTGGTTTCGGACTGGCTTGACGGAGACCCGGCCCAGCCGCCGCCTCCACCTGGCCATTCGACCTGCCGCAACGGGGACTGGCGGCATTTTTTTGCCCGCGACGTGCTTTCGATGCCGGACAAGTGGGAATATCCGTGGTTCGCGGCGTGGGACCTGGCGTTCCATGTCGTGCAACTGGCATATCTGGACGCCAGCTACGCCAAGGAGCAGTTGCTCCTGCTGATGCGCGAATGGTACACGCACGCCAGCGGTAAACTGCCGGCCTACGAGTTCCACTTCGGCGACGTCAACCCGCCGGTCCACGCCTGGGCGTGCTGGCGGGTCTACAAGATCACCGGCCATCGTGGGTCGCGCGACACGCGGTTCCTCGAACGCGCGTTTCAGAAACTGGTGATCAATTTCACCTGGTGGGTCAACCGCAAAGACATCGAAGGCAAGCACGTTTTTGCCGGCGGGTTTCTCGGACTGGACAACATCGGCCTGTTCGATCGTTCCAAGCCGCTGCCCAATGGCGGACGGCTGGAGCAGGCCGACGGCACCGCCTGGATGGCCTTCTACTGCGGTACGATGCTCGCCATGGCGCTCGAGCTGGCCTCCACCAATCCCGCCTACGAAGACATCGCGTCCAAATTCTTCGAGCACTTCGTCGCGATTACCGATGCGATGAACTCGCTGGGCGGGACCGGCCTGTGGAACGAGGCCGACGGGTTCTATTACGACCAGCTCCTGATGGATACCCAGACCGTCCCGCTGCGCGTGCGCACCGCGGTCGGCGTCATTCCGCTTTTTGCCGCCGAGGTGCTGGAGTGTGCGATCATCGACAAACTGCCGGGATTCAGGAAGCGGATGAACTGGTTTCTCAAGCACCGCAGCGATCTCGCCCGCCACATCTCGTACATGCAGAAGGGCGCAGCCGAGGGACACTCCCACTATCTGCTGGCCATCCCGTCGAGAGACCGGCTCCAGCGGGTGCTCAAATACGTGCTGGATGAGCAGGAACTCCTGGCCCCGCACGGCGTGCGATCGCTTTCGCGGCACTATCGCGACAACCCCTTTGTCTTCGACTTCGGCGGCGAGGAATATTCGATCCGCTACGAGCCGGGCGAATCGTCCACCGGCATGTTCGGCGGCAACTCCAACTGGCGCGGCCCGATCTGGATGCCGATCAACTTCCTGCTCATCGAATCGCTGGAGCGCTATCACCACTTCTACGGCGAGGAGTTTCAGATCGAATGCCCCACGGGCTCGGGGAAGATGATGAATCTGTGGCAGGTGGCGCACGAGCTCAAACGCCGGCTGACGGCGCTGTTCGTCCCCGACGCCTCCGGCCGCCGCCCCATCAACGGCAACGATCCGCTGTTCGACAATCCCGAGTGCCAGGACCTGGTCCTGTTCTACGAGTATTTCCATGGCGATACCGGCCAGGGCTGCGGCGCCAGCCACCAGACCGGGTGGTCCGCGCTCGTCGGCCACCTCATCGAGGACGTCGGCGAACGCGCCGCCAAGGCCGCTCAATCATCACAGGGACGAAGGACGGCGGCGCGGGTTGCCGTGCCGAAATAAGGTGCCGCCGATTCCGTGGGAGCGGCCGCTTGCCCATGACAAAATAAATTACTAAAATATTCTGTGTGCTTTTCTTTCTCTGGAACGACCAACTGGAAGAGCACGCCGAGCGTCACGGCGTGATGCGGGCCGACGCGGAGCTTGTTGTTCGCAACGCGCGCGATCCGTACCCGGAGCCCATCGGAGACGATAAGTATCGCGTGTGGGGGCGGACTCGCGCCGGTCAGTTCGTGCAGGTGATCTTTGTGTGGAAGGAACTTGACGCGATCGAGTGGAGGCAATTTACACTCCCGATGCTGGCGGCGGTGTGGGATGACGACGCGATCTTCGTCGTAGTTATTCACGCCATGCCGATGACAGCCGAAATGAAACGCAGGTACCGCGGTCAGGCCTGAAAGGTGGTCATACCCATGAGCAAGCCGAAAAAAAACTATCTGAAGATGAGCGCCGACGAGCTTGCGAAGGAGACGAGCACGTTCGACGGCGGCGCAGTTCCGGTCGGTCGGCGTCTGAGCGCCGAACAGCGCCGCAAATGGGATCGAGCGCGCGGTGGGGGATCTGCGAGCATGCATGCAGGACCGGGCCGTCCAAAGATCGGCGAAGGTGCTGTGGCTGTGCCGGTCTCGATCGAAGCGGCCTTGCTGCGCCGTGCGATAGCCAAGGCCGAAGCCCTCAAACTCAAGCGGTCCGAGTACTTTGCCAAGGCATTGGAACTACTTACCGATGGAGAGGTCGCGATCGGCGGCACTAGACTACGTGTCGCCGCCGACGTTGGAAAACGTGAGGGCAAGTCCGTGCGTTCAGAGATGCCGAGGCGTGCTGTGGGATGAAGTGCGGGGCGGCTTCCAAAAGGGGAAGGATGCGCGATTGATGACAGCAGCAGGGATTCTCCTCGAAATGACGTTGCTGCTTGTCGCGGTGTCGTCGTTGCCCGCCCGCGGGCAGATCATGCTCTCAGGGAACGAGAACAAGATCGACCTGACGACCGGCGGGCAGACGGTGATCCCAAACGCGGCGCCCGATTCGTTGACGCTGATCGATTTCTCCAAGTTTCCGCCGGTGACGGTGGATGTGATGAACGTGCCGAACACGGTGATTGGGCCGCCGTCGAATATCGCGATCAGTCCCGACGGGCGGCTGGCGCTGGTGGCGAACTCGATTCGGATCGACCCGCCCGGCGGAGAGAAATACGTGCCGGAGTCGTACGTACACGTCATCGACTTGAGCGTGCGGCCGCCGCGGGTGGTGGCGCGGGTGACTACGGATTTGCAGCCGTCGGGCGTGTCGTTCACGCCGGACGGAAAACTGGCGCTCGTGGCGAACCGGGCGAGCGGGACGATTTCGGTGCTCGGCATCGACGGGACAAACGTCCGGCTGGCGCAATCGGTCAAGGTCTGCGAGCCGGCCGATCAGGTTTGCGATGTGGCGGTCAGCCCGGACGGAAAGCTGGCCCTGGCCAGCGTGCGGATGGGAAGTTATCTGGCGCTGCTGCACATCGAGAACGGGACCGTTACGGCAACCGGTCGAAAGATTTCCGCCTTCGGACAGGCGTATCGCGTCGTCATCACGCCCGACGGCGACCTGGGGCTGACCGCCGGCAGCGGCTTCGGAAATGGGTCCGATGTCGATGCCGTGAGCGTGATCGATCTGAAAGCCGCACAGCCCCGCACGATCGATTACATTCCCATCGGCGTTGCCCCCGAGTCCATCGAAATCAGCCCGGATGGCAAGCTGCTGGCGGCGGTGGTGATCGAGGGATCGAACCAGCCGAAGGACGATCCCAGACATTCCCAGGCAGGCGCGCTGGTGATCCTCTCGCGGAAGGACCGGTCCTTCGTCAAGACGCAGCGGCTGGCGGTCGGCCGGATTCCTGAGGGCGTCGCGTTTACCAGCGACGGCAAGCATCTGGTCGTGCAGTGCCACCCGGATCGCGAACTGCGGATATTCGAGGTCAACGGTGGAATCGTGACGGACACCGGCCAGCGGATCAAAGTTCCCGGAATGCCATCGTCATTACGGGCGGCGCCGGCAAAGTAGCAGGCACGCTCCGCGTGCCGTAGCGGACGGCACGCGGAGCGTACCGGCTGCGAGGAGGCCCCATGCACTGGTGGTTCCACCGCGTTTGGCGAATCGTTTTGCTCCCGGTCTCCCTGGTCATTTTCGCCAGCCGTACAGAAGCCAACGAATTGTCCGGCAAGCGTCCCAACATCATCTTCATCCTGACGGACGATCTGGGCTATGGCGACGCCGGCTGCACCGGCAATCCGATCGTGAAAACGCCCAACGTCGATCGGCTGTACCGTCAGGGCGTCCGATTCTCCGATTTTCACGTCAGCCCCACCTGCTCGCCGACCCGCTGCGCGATCATGACGGGCCGGCACGAGTTTCACAGCGGCGTCACCCACACCATCAACGAGCGCGAGCGCATGAGCCTCAAGGCGACGACGATCGCCCAGGTGCTCAAATCGGCGGGTTACACGACCGGGATTTTCGGCAAGTGGCATCTGGGCGACGAGGACGCTTATCAGCCCGGCGTTCGCGGATTTGACGAGGTATTCATCCACGGCGGCGGCGGGATCGGACAAACCTACGCCGGCACCTGCGGCGACGCGCCGGGCAACACCTACTTCGACCCGGTCATCCGGCACAACGGCGCCTTCGAGAAAACGCACGGCTTCTGCACCGACGTCTTCTTCGACCAGGCGATCCAGTGGGCCGGGCAGGTGAAGGGGAAGCAGCCGTTCTTTCTGTATCTGGCGACCAACGCGGCCCACGCGCCGTTGAGCTGTCCGCCAGAGTATGAGAAGCCATACATCGGGCGCGTCCATCCGCTCGTGTCCAAGTTCTTCGGGATGATTGCCAACATCGACGAGAACGTCGGCCGGCTGCTTGGCAAACTGGACGAATGGGGGATCGCCAACGACACGCTCATCGTCTACATGAACGACAATGGCGGCTTCGACCTGGCGTGCAAAATCTACAACGCCGGCATGCGCGGCTCGAAGACCACGCCCCACAACGGCGGCACACGGGCGATCTCGCTTTGGCGATGGCCAGGCGCGATCAAACCCGCGACCTGCGACAAGCTCACGGCGCAGATCGATTTGTTTCCCACCTTCGCGGAGCTGGCCGGCGCCAAAGTCCCCAAGGCGGTTGAGTCGGAGCTGGAAGGATTCAGCCTCGTCCCGCTCCTGGCCGATCCCAACGCCTCCTGGCACGAGGACCGCATGCTGTTCACACACGTCGGCCGCTGGCCCCCCGGCGCCCCGCCGGCAAAATACGGCGGATGCAGCGTCCGCTGGCGGAATTACCTGGCCGTCAACGAGTCCAGAGGGTGGTCGCTTTACGACCTTCATGCCGATCCGGGCGAAACAGTTGATCTGGCCGGAGCGAAATCGGACGTGATGGCCCACATCAACAAGGCGTACGACGACTGGTGGGATGCGACGCTGCCGCTCCTTGAGAACGAACAGGCTTACCAGACCGCTCCGCAGGTCAACCCGTTCAAGGCAGCATATTGGAAGCAGTTCAACGGGCCGGGGCCGAATAACGTCCCGCCGCCCGCCGATTTTCGGCTATCGCCGTAGCCCCGCGCGATTTTCCCTGAAATCGCCCTTCATAAGCCATGGTGTCCGCGGGCTTTGCGCGGAATGGCACTTTTGGCCGATTTTGGCACAAAAAATGGCACTGCCATTTGTGCCATTTAGCAGATTATTGCGTAATAGGCGTGCCGCTGCCCCGAGGGGTCGACTCTACGCTGACTGCCAGAATCCAGAACGTCCGGGCGGCACTGGCCTGGTCGATCAGGCGGATCGGGTCCAGGGCGGCGACGCTGCTGTCGTCCCACCGCCGGCTGTACCAGCCGTTGGGATCGCGGCAGTGGCTATGGGCATACTCTATTGCCCGCGCCGCCAGATCCCGCCGGTGCGCATCGGTGTCGATCCCAAATAGATCAAGGAATGTCTCGGCGAGCTTGTGGGCCATTGCCGGCTCCGCCTGGATTGCCCCGTCCGCCGGGCGTACCCATTTCGCCGCCGCGGCTTGGGCCGAGCGCTGCGCGTCGGAAAGGTACCGCCCGTCTTTGGTTGCGCTGTAGAGCAGGCACCCCGCGCGGATCATCATCGCCGTGTTGTAAGCGTAGAGCGAATGATCTACCTTCCCGTCGCCGGCCCCGATGCTGTCGGCGTACAAGCCGTCCGGCTCGCGCAGATGCGTAGTCATCCATTGGTACAGACGCGTCGCGGTTTCCAGGTGCGAGTGGTTTCCCGTCGAGCGATAGAGCAGGACGCCAGCGCAGATCGTCGGCGCACAGGACACGGCGTGCTTGCGGTCGGGCCGGTCCTCGTGCCAGTAAATCCCGCCGCCCTGCTTGTCGTCTTCGCCGCTGAGGGTGAAGTTCAGCGACTCGGTCGCAAATTCCAAATCGCGCCGATCGTGCGTGACTTCGTACGCCTCCGCCAGCGCCAGCGCCATCCACGCGTTGTCGTCGTAGTACCGGTCCGGCGTCTTGGGCGCCGGCCAGACGTCGAGCCCCGTGACCCCGGCGCGATTGGTGCGATACACCCGCAGCGCATCCACGTATTCGCGCAGCATCGGCAGGTACGAATCGGGGTCCACCCGCGCCGCCGCCACCAGCGCCGACAACATCACGCTGGAAGGCCAGACGAAGGCAGGTTTGGGCTTGCCGCGCCCCGGCCCGATCTCCTCGCCGTACAAATGCTGGTCCGGGAGATAAAAGGAGCACCGCATTTGCCCCATCGCCTCCGCGCCCCACAACGCCGGGCTCAGCCGTTTCCATGGGTCTGCAACCCTTGCAGTCGTCGGCGCGCAGCCGGCAAGGGTGGACACGACCGCCAGAGAGATCACCGCCGCGAACCGTGTCATGATTGCTCTCCGCGTCCCGCGTCTTCCTTCCCGTCGCCTGCCGCATTTTTGCGGTACTTTAGCAAGACTTTTGCGAAGTTGCGGAATTTTTCTTGACTGAGGGGGGGGGGTATCGCTGTACATATACGCCGTTCAGTTCAGTTCTATTTTGAAATGTGTGGGCGTCCTGGCACGGAGGTGCCGGATGAAGCGGTGGAATGACAAAAAGCTGATTTGGATCGCCGCGTGTATCAGGCCGCTCGATTGGGCGTTGTTCGTCTCAATCGGGTTGTGCGCGGCGACGGCTGCGGCGTGGGTGCAAAGCTATCACTATGGCTATCGCTGGGAGCGCGAGACCCACGCTGAAAGTGACACCGTCGCCATTGCATCGGGAGAAATCAAGCTTGCTCAAATAAGCTACACTGGCACGATCCGGTCGGACGGTTCAATTCGGACCGGCTCTTGGCAGCATTGGCGCGATCGCCCGCCTAAGCCGATTCCAACACCGGCCGTGCTGAGCGCGCGCGCCCGTGCTCATCCGGGTGGCAGCGGCCGTGGCTACTACGCGATCGGGTGGGGATACGGGTTTTGGACCGTCACGTACTCGACCGGAACCGTGTCTTCGCACGCGATTATCATGCCCGTTTGGTCCGTCACCGCGCTGGCGACCCTTGTTTCGGTCTTCATTGTGATGAAGCGTTTGCGCAAACGATCGGCGCCCCCTGGTTCGTGCGGGAACTGTTCATACGATCTGACCGGAAATACAAGTGGTGTGTGCCCGGAATGCGGGGCCTTAATCGGTCGAAACTTTTCGCAACCGGCTGCCCCGCAGCGAGTCTTTTGGAACGTTACGTCGTGGCGGTGTGAGGCGGTGTCGTAGGTTCGAGTCGGGTGTAGCGATGAGAGCAAGTCGTAGAAATTGGTCGACTGCCGCGGTGCTCAGCGTGGGCGCGATCGCCGCAATCGTAACGCTAACGGTCTCGCCTTTGCGAAGGCACCCGCTGAAGTCTTCCCATTTTGTGGGTACGGACCCGGCTGGCGAGTTCGCGGGCACGTTTGAGAACGTAGATATCCCGGTGGGATTGCTTTGCGACTACTACGAACACGGCGTGGAGCATGCGCCGCCCCGAGACCCAAGTGGCGTCATGCAGCGCCGCGAACGGTTCTATCGCAGTCCCCGTGATCCCTTTGAGCAGTCGACTTTTCGGAAAGACCCGACCCTGAGCACAGTACTCTTTCGATACGAGGACGATCTAAGGGCGGGCAAGCCCGCAACAGGACGTGTCGAACTGCTTCAGAGGCTGGCGGACAGCGATAACCTGACGTCGTTGGACCTTATTGAAGTCGGCCGAGCACTGAACTGGATTGAGGGTGACGAGGCCGCCACGATCCTATTCAAGGCGGGGTTGGTAAAAGCTAAACGCCTCGGCCACGAGGTCGCATTGAGCGCGATCCGCGAGACATTTGTTTTTGAGCAGCAGCCGGGCGTGTGGAGACGCGTGCAGAATCTCCGACCACAGCTCAATCAGCGGCCGGTTGATCTTCATCATGTTGTTGAAGCAGCCGAAGGTGACCGATCCACCTTCCAGCGATGGAGGGGGCGCTACGTCTGGCGCATCAGCCGGCGGTCTATAGCAGATGAACGATTGGGGGAGCCGAATCAGCGTTTCCGAATGAAGCTCGTCAGCGCTTTCCGTGAGGGTCACAGCTCTCATCGGTCAGTCGATAGTGCATCAGATCCCGCGGGATTCCAGTGGTGTTGGGGTAGCCCAGGTAGGTAACCTGCACTGGCGCGGGCCGCATCATGAATGCGGGAAGCCGGTTTCTGAGCGAGTGCCCCGCCAGATCGACGAGTATATCAATTCGTTCCTCCGCAACTGCCTGGGCAAACTGGCGGTAGGTCAGTTTGGTAGTGTCGATCCACCCTGTGGCGGCCGCCCGCAATCGCTCGGTTACCGCATCCTGTCGCAGCGAATCGCTGAACACGATCGGAGCAAACGTCTCTCGGGTATGATTCTGCAAAATGGGCTCGAGGAAAAACGAGAGCGAGTGTTCATGCAGATCGGGGGAGGCATAGCCAATACGCAAGGGTCGATCCGGCTACCTGTCGGAAACCGGCGCGCTTCTCAGTCTGCCGACGGCGCCGCTCGCGTGCAGAGCCCAGTTGACGTGTGCCTCGTAGACCACGTGGTCACCCGTGCTCGCCGAGTAATTCAGCGCCGCGAGAATTCCCTCGTGAACGTCGACGGAAGCCGGCGACATCTCGATCGCACGCCGATATGAGGACATGGCCTCATCCTGGCGCAGGCACTGTAACTGCGTCCGTCCGAGAAGCATTTGTGTGCGGGATGAGTCCGGGCGCAACTCCATCGCACGTCCGAACGCGTCCATTGCCGCCAGGGGTTGTCCCCGGTGCTCCAACGCCGTCCCCAGTTCAACAAAGGCGAGCGTACAATTTCCGTCGAGGTCGGCTGCATGGCGCGCCGCCTCGACAGACTGGCTGTACCGGTGCAGCGCATTAAGGCACGCCGCCAATGCCGCGTAAACAGCAGCCCACCGCGGCCGGAGACGAACGGCATGTTGGTAGTTTTCAACGGCGTCCAGGTAGCGATTCGTTCCCCGCATGATGTCGCCGAGCAGGGCATAAATGGAAGCGGTCTCGTGGCCTTCCGGACCCAGCAACGTCGAGATAAGGATCGCTTCCCGGCAGAGGCGCTCAGCCTCCGCAAATTCGCCGCTTCGGAGAAGATGGCCCGCCAATTCCACGTGTGCCGAGTAGAACCGCGGCCTCAGGGAAACGGCCGCCCGATAAGCGCGCACCGCCAACCCGCGTTTGCCGAGCGCCGCATACGCCTGGCCCAGCGAATGGTGAACCTGCGGGTGATGTGGCTGGCGTTCGATGCAATACTCGTATTCACGGATCGCTTCATCCAGAAAACCGCTTGCGCGAAGACATTCGGCAAAATTGAACCGATTTATTATGCAACTGGAGTCGGTCGCCAACGCTCGCCGCGAGAGGTCCAGGGCCTCGTCGAAGCGGTCCCGCCGCCTCAACACGGCGGCCAACAGATTTAGCGCATTGGTGTCAAACGGCTGCTCGACCAGGATTGATCGATATAGCGCCTCCGCGCTGTCGATGTTCCCCGCGCGGTGCGCCGCCATTGCGTCGCCAAAGCTTTGCTGCGCATGGCCCATTGGCATAGACCGGTGAAGTGGCAGGCAGGTAAGAACGATCGGCGGCAGCACGCCGCCGCCGATCGCAGAAGCTAATTGTCGTTACGGCTGCGAAAACCAGATCGGCCCGGTCGGGTTGCTGTATACGTACGTCCCGCTCTCATCCGCCACTCTCACCCAGACCCACCAATTGCCCACGCCAGTCCCCGTATTGACGTAATCAAACCCTTTCTCGCCGATGGTTGCTGTCACGTCACACACGTTCTCATCGAGGGGCCCGTTCGTCGCACACCCGTTGCCTTCAAAATCCTCAGATTGGATCCAGGTTGCTGGGTTATCCGCACCTGCGTGGCCACCCCACCACGCGCCGTCCTCTCCGAGCGCGGAAGCCAAGGTGGTGTTGATATCGCAAAAAAGGAAATACACGAAATCGTTGCTGTCGTAGTAGCTCTGATTGGACAAGTCCAGATGCAGGTACAGGTCGCCGGTATCGCTATCGCGATTTACGACGGTGAACGTCGAGTCGATTTCCGGCTGCGCCACGTCCCCAGACAGCCACTTGGCGGCGCCGAGTAAGGGTCCCCCGGCAGCGATGGCCGCACCGGCCAACCGGACGGTCCGGGACGACGGCTGCGTCGCGGCTTTACGAGTGTTAGAGCAAAGCATATGGTACTCCTTTTTGCGCGGAGTCAACACCGCGCCCGCCGATGCAGGCAAATGCCCACAAACGTCGGCAAGCCACGACATGGCTCCATTTAGAACCACAAACTCTATTCGATCAGGCGGAAATTCAGCGCGTCGCGATAACGGTATGTCATTCCGCGACTGCCGCATTTATATGTCGGATGATTGCTGGGCGTCAACTACCTAAACAGGCGATAACGGCGGGCTAACAGGCAAGGCCGCAGCGGACGTGCGGGCCAGTTTTGCAGATGGGTTTGCTGGCCGCGGCGTCGTGAATGCGCATATGTGCGAAACGCGGTGTGTGAAATGCGGTCCCGTTTCGTAGTACTTTATTATTGCTTTTTGTTGGCCGTTCATTATGATATGGTAAGAGCTTCTTGGGGGAAGCGCGAGCATTTCCATCTCTTTGATGCTTTCGTGATCGTTCCGGAAGGAGAGCCATGGCCACATTCGAATCACGCTGGCGGAGTCGCGTTCCCGTTAACGCAAGGCAGCGCTCGAATTACCCGCGCCGGTCGGCCGACGGCTTCACGCTCGTCGAATTGCTGATCGTGATCGGCATCATCGCGGCGCTGGCGGCGCTTTTGCTGCCGGCGCTCAACGCCGCTCGCGAGCAGGGTCGGCGAGTGGTCTGCCTGTCGAACATCAGCCAACTGACGGCGGCGTGGCTGTGCTATCTCAACGACAATAACGGCCGGCTGCCCAGCAGCAAGATCGGAGGCAGCCAACAAGAATCCCCGTATCTCGCCGGGTGGCCGACGCCGCAGACCCCGTTCAGCTGGGTCGATATAGCCAATCAGGGCAACGGAACGCTTTGGCCCTACGTGCACGACTATCGCGTGTACGTCTGCCCAAGCGCCTCAACCTATAACAGCCCGAGCATGACGCAGTCGCCGCCGGCCGCCATGGCGGCGCAGGGCAAGCTGGCCATCTGTTATGATATGAATAGCAATCTGGCGAATAGGTCCCCGCAATTTGACCCGCCGGGGATGGGCCGGAACCCGACAACGGGCTTGCCCCAGCCCCGCACGCGGATCGTGTTCAGCGAAATCAGACACCCGACTTCCACCTTCGTATTCATCGAGACGCGTTACGGAGTTCAGGATTCTTTCGACCCGCCTGCATTTGTTCCTCCGGACCACTACACTTTTACCGGATATCCGCCGGGCCGATCACATCCGCTGGGCTCACCAACGGTTGCACACTCGCGTTCGCCGACGGACACGCGATCTTCTGGCAATTCGCGGACCCGACCCTGGGCATCTGGGAGACGAGCGCCGCCCGCGATCCAAACAATCCCGAGGGCCTGATTGGGGCTCAATATTACGATGACGGCCCCGACGTACGGCAGTTGGCGGCGTGGTCGGGCATACCCGCGCGCGGCGCGACGCCATAGCCGTGGTGCGGTAGACTGTTGAACGGAGTATCGTGGAAGAGTCCCTCCATCAACACGACGCGACCGATGATGCTCAGCCCCGTCTATGCCGACTTCTGACCTCGCCACGACAACGGCAGGTTCTTCAAGAATTGATGTCAGGGCATAGCGAGAAGGAAGTCGCGTCGGCGCTCGGGATCAGCAAGCACACCGTTCACCACCACACGAAGGCGATCTACGTGGAGTTCGGAGTGGCAAGTCGGGCTGAGTTACTCGGACGATTACTCGCGATTCTCGCCGAATCTCTTGACCGCGAGCGGCCCGCGCCGGCGGGGGGAGCGGGATGAGGCATCTGTCCCCGCTCAAGCGCCCTGGCAGCAGGGGTGGCTTCTACATGCACCGCGGCGGGAACAACGTGCTGTTCGACGACCTGCACGTCGCACTGTTCTCCAATTACGACAAGTATGCGATGACATTCAATCCACACCTCATGCAGGACTGCGGACGTGACGGGGGACTGAACGCGGACGTGACTGGGGGGCTGAGCGCCGGCCTCGCCGCCAACACTATACATTTTAATGAGTACGGTAGGCCACCACGCTTCCGGTACGTTGTCACCTTGGCCTTGGGCGACGGCCGAGAATATGGCGCGCAATGCACCTGACCGGACCGCCGTCCGAGAAGCTTCCGCGGCATAGACAGTGCAGATTCACGTTACGCAGATTGGGACGTTGGGGGCGGCTCGGGGGATCGTAGAAATCTGGTCAAGTGGGCAAAGTCGGCGGATCGACGGGCCGAATAGAAGTGTGGTCCGCAGGAGCAGGTCAGGGGTCCGGCGGCCGAGGCGATGCCGAACGCCTGCTTGGGAGCGAATGACCCCGACGTGTCAAAGGACCATTACGGAGGATTTCACGATGCGTAAGTGGACCAAGAAAGCCGGAATCCTGTTTGTCGCCGCCGCAGCGGCGTGCTCCGGTGGATTGCTTGCCGCCGCCACCACCGATTCCCCGGCCATACCGGCGCCGGCGACCAACCCGAGCGCGGATTCGTCCGACCCGTTTGCCTCGACGCCGGCCACGCAGCCCGCGGCGGATGCGACCACGCAGCCCGCCGGCCAGAGCGTGACCGCTTCGCAGGTCAACGTCAGCGACAACGGCACCGTCGAGATTCACGTCAACGACGCGAACCTCGTCGAAGTCCTCCGCATGCTCTCGCTTCAGTCGCAGCGGAACATCATCGCCAGCAAGGAAGTTCACGGCACCGTCACCGCCAACCTGTATGACGTGACCGTCCGTGAAGCCCTGGACGCGATCCTCCATGCCAATGGCTACGACTATCGCGAGAAGGGCAACTTCATCTACGTCTACACCACCAAGGAACTCCAGGACCTCGAGCAGGCGCAGCGGGTGAAGAAGACGGAAGTGTTCCGTCTGTATTACACGCCCGCCGCCAACGCCAAGACGCTGCTTCTGCCGGTGCTCAGCACCGATGGGCAGATCGCCCTGACCACCCCGGCCAAGGCCGGGCTCGTGTCGGGCAGCAGCGCGTCCACCGGCGGCGACGACCATGCCGGCGATGACCTTCTGGTCATCACCGACTACCAGGAAAACCTGGACAAGGCCCGCAAAATCCTCAAGGAAGTCGATCACCGGCCCCAGCAGGTGCTGGTCGAGGCGACCATCCTCAGCGCTCAGCTCAACGAGACCAACGCCCTCGGTGTTGACTTCACCGTGCTGGGCGGCGTCAACTTCTCGACCCTCGGAACGCTCGGCGGCACCAGCTCAACAGCGGGCGGCACCGGTGGAACCGGCGGCACGGGCAGCACCGGTTCCAGCACCGTCAGCGGCCCCACGGCCAGCAACGGCGTCAACCAGGCACTCACCGGTACGATTATCGACCAGGCCGGTGGCAGCGTCCCGACACCCAACCCACTGGCCATCAACACGCTCAACAAAGGCTACTCCGCCGTTTCCTTCGGCGGCAACGGCCTCAACTTCGGCCTCATCACCAACAACGTCGGCGTCTTCCTCCAGGCCCTGGAAACCGTCAGCGACACCACCGTCCTGGCCAACCCCAAGGTCCTGGTGCTCAACAAGCAGCAGGGCGAGGTGCACGTCGGCGCCAACCTTGGCTACAAGACCTCGATCACGACCGACACGCTGACTGCTTCGAGCGTCAGCTTCCTGGACACGGGTATCCGTCTGCTGTTCCGGCCGTACATCGGTGAGGACGGGTATATCCGGTTGGAAGTCCACCCGGAAGACTCCGATGGCAGCATCGACGCCAACGGCAACCCGCAGAAGACGACCACTGAGATCACGAGTAACATCATGGTTCGCGACGGCCGCACGATCGTGATCGGCGGGTTGTTCGCCGACAAGACCTCCCGCGTCCGCTCGCAGGTTCCCTTCCTGGGCAGCCTGCCCGGCGTGGGCCCGCTGTTCCGCCAGCAGACCGACTCGACGATCCGGCAGGAAATCATCATTCTGCTGACGCCGCACATCATTCAGGATTACGACCAGTACGGCGCCGCCTCCGAAGAGGAGGCCAAGTACGCCGAGCGTCTGGAAGTCGGCGCCCGCCGCGGCTTGATGCCCTGGGGTCGCGAGCGCCTCGCCGAATCGTGGTACGAGGCGGCGGTGCAGGAAATGAACAAGCCCCACCCCAATCGGAAGGTGGCGCTGTGGCACCTGAACTGCGCCATCAACCTCAACCCGATGTTCACCGAGGCGATGGAGCTTCGGGCGCAGATCAGCGGCAAGGAAGTGACCGCGGCCGACAACAGCAGCATCCGCGCATTCGTGAGGAAGCAGGTGCTGGAAGACAAAGCGCCGGCGAACGAAGTTCCCCCGGCGGCGGTCGTTCCGATCGAGGCGACCCCCGCGAGCCAGACTCGCGACCAGGGCGCCCCGTCGCCCAAGGCCCAGCCCGCCGCCATCGGCGCCGGCGAGCCGACGACCCAGCCCACGGTTGCCGACGCACCGGCGACCCAGCCCGCGGTCGCCACCGATGACGAGGCCTTTAAGCCGGCCCCGACCACTCAACCGGCCAAGGCCGATAAAGCCACGGCAACCACCAATGATCCGAATGACGGTCTCAACGATGAACCGGAAATTCCAGGATCAGATAAGTAAACCGCCGTCTAAAGCCGATTCGAGGGGCAGCGAGGGGAGCTGCCCCTTTTTTCATGGGAGTTCACGCATGCGTTTGTCAGCGGCATTTGTCGGAGTTGTGATCCTGCTGGTTTCGGCCGGTTGCCAGAACAAAGTCAGCGACAAGGAATTGGCCCAGAAGCGATGGAACGACACCCGCGCCGCCATCCTGGCCGGGGTCGCCCAGGACCAATACAAAGCACACGATTTTGACAAATGCCGCGATACCTTGAACAAGGCGCTGGCGATGGCGCCGGACAATCCCCAGCTCCACACGCTTGCCGCCAAGCTCGAGATCGAGCAGGGGCACATGGAGCTGGCCGAGCAGGAGCTGGAAATCGCCCGCAAATATTCCCCGTCCGACCCCGAGGCCTACTACCTGAGCGGCGTCGTCTATCAGCGCTGGCAGAAGCCGCAAACCGCCCTGGAGTTCTACCGTCAGGCGGGGCAGCGCGCTCCGGCGGAGCTGGCCTACGTCCTGGCACAGGGCGAAATGCTCGTCGCCCTGGATCGCGCCCCCGAGGCCCTCACCCTGCTCCAATCGAAGGTCGCGTATTTTGAAAACAGCGCCAGCATCCGCGACGCCGTCGGACAGTTGCTCGTTCAGAGCGGCCGCTATCCCGAGGCGATCGACATGTTCCGCCAGGCCTCCATCCTCGCCGAGAAGGACAGCAGCGTCCGCGAGCGGCTGGCCATGGCCTACTTCTACAACAAGCAATATCGCGACGCGGCCGAAACCCTGACTCATCTCACTGCCAACGAACCGTATTCCAAGCGGGCCGACCTCCTCGAATTGCTCGGGGATTCACAGCTCCATCTCAACGACACCCACGGCGCCGCCCGAAGCTTCGAGACCGCCACCGAAATCAATCCGTATTCCGCCAAGGCCTGGCAGAGCCTGGGCCGGGCCGTCCTCCAGCAGGGAGATTTCAAGCGGGCCGAGTTCTCCCTCCGCAGGGCGCTGGGCGTCGACTCCTCTTCCAGCGAGACGCAGTTGCTGCTCGGATACGTTCAGCTTCGCCAGGACAAGTTCTCCATCGCCCTCAAATCGTTCAAGGCCGCCAGCATGCTCGACCCCAATGACACGGTCAGTCTCTGCATGGTCGGCTACACGCTGGAAAAGATGGGCCAGCCCAAGGATGCGATGGGTTACTACAGCCAGGCGCTTCGCCTCAAGCCCGGCGACGACATGGCCTCGCAGCTCATGGCACAGATCGACAAATAATGTCTTCCGGACAGGAGAAATTGCCGGGGAACTGAAGGGAAAGACGGTGCGGCTGGGGAAGCTGACAAGTTGTTCGCTGGTGTGCGCGGCTGCGGGAATGATGTGCAGCGTGCCGTACATCCTCCGCTCGGGGACGGCGCTGTTCCCCTGGGGCTGGATGGCCAGTGCGCTTTATCTTGGCAGCGCCGCCGCCGGGGCGGCGCAGATCCTGATCCGCGATCGAAACGACCGGCAACTGCTTGCCGAGCTTCAGGAGCACGTCGCCGCGCTGACGCACGGCGAGCTTCTGCTTCCCCAAACCGTCGCCGCCGCCGCCCGCAAGCTCGTCGATGCTACCGAGCAGGCGCTGTTCGATCTCCGAACTAGAACCCGCGAGCTCGAACTCCAACTGGGCGTCGCCGATGCCGCGCGCTCTCATGCCGAGACCATCCTCGAAGGAATCGCCAACCGCGACGAGGAAGTTTCGGAGATGAAGAACACCTTCGTCTCCATGGTGAGTCACGAGCTTCGCACGCCGCTGGCAAGCATCAAAGCCTATATCGAGATGCTCATCGATGGGGAAGCCCAGGATACTCAGACCCAGGGCGAGTTCTTCGAGGTCATTCAGAACGAAGCCAACCGCCTGGGCCGTCTGATCGACAATATTCTCAACATCTCGCGCATCGAGGCCGGCGTCGCCCGGATTACCTTCCAGCGGCAATGCCTCCAGGACATCGTCTCCGACGCTCTCAAGGCCGTCGCGCCTCAGGCTGAGTTGAAAAAGATCCGTATCAGCGAACATCTCGACGCCGGCGATTATCAGACCTCCTGCGATCGCGAGATGATCTACCAGGCCGTTCTGAACCTGCTGTCCAATGCCGTCAAATTCACGCCGGGCGGGGGCGCAATAACCGTCGAATCCGGTATCGCTTCCAGCCGGAATGAGACGTTCCTGAGGATCACCGACACCGGCGTCGGCATCGCCCCCAAGGACCTCCCGTTTGTATTCGATAAGTTTTACAGGGCCGAGTCGGGAAACCAGATTACGCTGGGCACCGGCCTGGGCCTGTCGCTGGTGCGGCACATCGTGCAGACGGTTCACCGCGGCCGCGTCTTCGCCACCAGCGAGCTGGGACGCGGCAGTTGTTTCGGCTTTGAGTTGGCCCTCGATGCGCCCAAGGCCCCCAAGGGAACGATTGCTTCCCGGGACAACGCGTACGCAGCCACGAGTCTCCAATAGCTCGCGGCAAAGAGCAAAGGCAAGGAGCGGGATCATGGCAGAGCAGAAAACCATCCTCGTCGCCGACGACGAATCGCACATTCTCAACGTGGTGTCGCTGAAGCTGCGCAACGCCGGCTACCGCGTCATCACCGCCAGCGACGGGCAGGAAGCGCTCGACCTGGCCGTCCAGGAAAAACCCGACCTGGTCATTACCGACTATCACATGCCGCGGCTCTCCGGCATCGAATTGTGCCGACGCCTCAAGCAGGATGCCCAGACCCGCGGAATTCCCGCCATCATGCTGACCGCCCGCGGCTACCACCTGGACGAACAGGACACCATCGACAGCGGCATCCTCCAGATGCTCAGCAAGCCGTTCAGCCCGCGCCATCTTCTCGTGACGGTCAACCAGGTCCTGGAACGCGTCGCGGCATAGGAACAGGCGTCAGTGAGCAGTCGGGAATCGTTCATGACCCAGACCGGCACCAAGCTCGACGGCCCCCCGGAAACCGAGATGTTTCCGGCGGCCGTGTTGGAAAAGCTGGCCGGACGGCTGCGGCCCACGGGCGTCTGTCTCGCGCTCATGCGGCCCGACGGGACCCTCTTCTATGCCGACCCGGTCGCCGGTGCTTTCTTTACCAGGTTTGCCGTCCCGGCGGTTCAGCAGAACGCGGTCTTGACGGAGAAGCTCCGCCGCCTCAATGCCGGCGCGCCGGTGGTGGCCTTCGACTCGCTTCCGGGAATCCTTCTTGCCGCCGCTCCCTTCGTTCAGCGCAAGCAGGTGCTGGCGATCGCGGCGCTGCTGGCCCGGCCCGGGAATTTCCGGCTCGGAGAAGACGTCTTGCAGGTGTGCGGACGGCTCGCGCTCGACGCCCAATGGCTCCAACACCAGGCCGAGTCCCTGGCGCCCTACACGCGCGAGACCCTCTCCCGCCAGACCGCTCTGCTTGCCGGCATGCTCCAGGACCAGCTCAAGCTCGCCGGAATGGAGGCGGAACTGAACGGCATGTCCGAGCAGTTGGCCAACAGCTACGAAGAGCTCAGTCTCATTTACCAGATCAGCGGCGGCATGCGGGTGAACCGCCGGGCCTCCGAATTCTTCCGCCAGGCCTGCAACGACGTGCTCGAGGTGCTCAACGTTCGCGGCGTGGGCGTCGTCGTCCAGGGCGACGGACCCAGCCGGGTCGACCCGGTCGTCTACGGCTCGGTGACGATCCCCGATGGGCTGCTTCGCAAGCTCGCCGACCAGCTCCTGGCCATCCTCAGCGCCAGAAAGGCCCCGCTCCTGGCCAACGACCTCGCCGCCGACCCGGACTTTAGCTGGCTGTCCGGATGCGCCGGCCGGCTGCTTGCCGTGCCGTTGCTCCGCCAGGACCAGGTGCTGGGCTGCATGTTCGTGCTGGACAAGCAATCCAGCGACTTCGATTCGGTCGACAGCAAGCTGCTCCATTCGATCGCCAACGAATCGGCGATCTACGTCGAGAATGCGGTGCTGTTCGCCGACGTGCACGGCCTGATGATGGGCCTGCTGCACAGCCTCACCAGCGCCGTCGACGCCAAGGACGCCTACACGTGCGGCCACAGCGAGCGGGTCGCCCTGCTCAGCCGCCACCTCGCCCAGCAGTTGAACCTGCCGGATGCAGAGGTCGAGCAGGTCTACATGGCCGGCCTGCTGCACGACCTGGGGAAGATCGGCGTGCCCGAGACCGTGCTCCAGAAGACCGGACGCCTCACCCCCGAAGAATTCGAGCAGATGCGCAAGCACCCCCAGATCGGCGCCCGCATCCTGGCCGACGTCAAACAAGTCCGCCCCCTGATCCCCGGCGTGCTCCACCACCACGAACGCTACGACGGCAAAGGCTACCCCTCGGGCCTGAGCGGGACGAACATTCCGCAGATGGGCCGGATTATCTGCCTGGCCGACTGTTTTGATGCGATGACCTCCAACCGCACGTATCGCAAGGGCCTGCCGCTGGAGGTGGCCCTGGCCGAGATCCGCCGCTGCGCCGGCACCCAGTTCGATCCCGCCATGGCCGAAATCTTCCTCCGCACCGGCGCCGACCGATTCCGCGAACTCCTCCGCAACCACGCCGAAAAATCCAAGCAACTCCTCGAGCTCCAGGAAACCCTCCGCACGGCGTGACCCCAGACGTCCCGAATGTCCCAAATGTCCCACTTTTTTGGCGAAATGGGCTCATCCGGTTTTTGCGTAGGTAGCTGGGGCTCCGCCCCAGACCCCGGAGTTTAGCGCGGAGGTGCCGCCGGCACGAAACAGTGGGGTCTTTGGGGAAGGTTGGGTGATTGAAAAGAGATGGACATGCCTGTCT
>DATHPP010000141.1:0-9478 GCA_035483795.1 Tepidisphaeraceae bacterium
CTTCGGCTCGGCGGGATTGTACTGCTACGATTTTGCCGGCCGGGAACTGTGGCATCGCGATCTGGGCAAGGTCGATTCGTGGCAGGGCAGCGGGTCGTCGCCGATCATTCATGGTGGCCTGTGTTTTCTGAACGCCGGCCCCGGGACGAACGCGGCGTTGATTGCCTGCGACGTTTCCACGGGCGAGCTGGCATGGAAAGTGACGCCGCCAAAAGTGCCGATCGTGGGGGTCCGGGCTTCGCATGCGGATCGTCCGGCCGGGGCCGATGACGACTTCGATCACGCCATCGCCCACGCCGACCCGACCGGGGCCGGCGGGTACCTGGGCTCGTGGAGCACGCCGGTCATTGTGCACCCCGACGATCACGACGAGCTGGTCGTCGTCCAACCCAATCAGGTCAGCGCCTACGAACCGGCCAGCGGCCGCGAGATCTGGACCTGCCGGGGCCTCCCCGAGCAGGCGTTCGCCTCCCCGGCGCTCGGCGACGGAATCCTCGTCGCCAGCGGCCACCCCCTGGCGGGCGGCGGAACGCGCGTCACCGCCATCAAGGTCGCTTCCGCTCAAGGCGACGTCACCGCCACCCATCGCCTCTGGCAAACCAGCCTGCCCAAGGAATGCGTCGGCTCCGGCGTCATCGCCGCCGGCCGCGTCTTCCTGATAACCCAGTTCGGCTCGATCGTTTGCCTTGACCTGCTGACCGGCCAGAAGCGCTGGGAAAAACGCCTCCCCGCCCGCGCCACCCCCGCCGGCTCCTGGTCCTCGATCGTCGCGGCGGACGAAAAACTATTCATCCCCAACCAATCCGGCGAAGTCTTCGTCCTGGACGCCACCCCGCCCGCCTTCACCCTCCTGGCCGCCAACGCGATCGCCCAAGAAACCACCTGCGCCTCCCCCGCCGTCTCCGACGGCCAGCTTTTTCTCCGCACCTACCAGGCGCTCTGGTGCATCGGGTCAAAGAGCGCGAGCGAAAAGGCTGGAAAACGCTGAAAGGGTGCCGCGAACGTGTCGCGAAGACTTAGACGCGAATCAGGTCGTGAGGTGAGAACCTGGCGCCGCGGCAGCCGTCAATGGAGCCTTACCGATGAAAGGGATCTTCGAGTCGATCGTCGCGCCCTTTCTGATGTGCTTACTGATCCTCGTGACCATCAGGTTTCTCGGAATGAGCAGGGCCGTCGCGCTCGGGGTCACGCTTGGCACGCTCAACATCGGATTTTTCGCCGTGTTCTGGTTCGTAACGTCAAGGCGGATTCGCCGGGATGAGCAGCGAGAGCACCAGGGCCTTTGCCCAAAATGCGGGTACGATCTCCGAGCCACCCCGCGGCACTGTCCCGAGTGCGGCCAACGTTTCCCGATGAAGAGCCGGGCCGAGCGAAGACAGGAGAATCGCCGAAAAACGTGACTTGTGCTCTAACGCCCAGATTCGGAACGGACGCGAGATCATGCTGCGACGCAGTTTGGCTCACTTTTTTGGGTGAGCCACATGAGCCATGAGCCACGATGGGCGATGGGCCAACTGGACAAGACCGGTTTGCGATTGCCGATTTGCGATTTGCGATTGAACTCAAGGACACCGCACAGGGCCCAGGGATACCGGGAGACAACGAGACGGTCGTGAAACGTTTGAAACGTTTTGGAACGTTTTTCGCGGTTTTTCGGTCGGTGGCGCGGCGGTCTGGGCAATGTCTCACTTGTCACGCCCAAAAAAGTGAGCCATTTCGAGACATCTGAGACATTCGAGACGTCGCGAGGCGGGTCGGGCGCGGCGGCTTACGCGGCGGCGGGCTTTTTGGGGTCGTCGCCGAGGCTGCGGGCCTCGGCCGGTGTGAGCTGCGCGGGCGGGGCCACGCTTTGGATGTTGAGGGTGACGACGTCGGTCGGGCAGACCTCGACGCATTCGCCGTCGAGGTCGCACTGATTGAGGTTGCGCAGATCGATCAGGGCCTTGCCGTCGATCATGCGGAGCACGCCCTTGGCGCAACGGGCGACGCAGACCTCGCAGCCGATGCAGTCGCGGGTGTCGATGGCGAGCGTGGCGTGGCGCGAGGTTCCGGCGGCCTCGTCGTCCTTGATGAAATGGCCGACGGGGCTGGCGGTCTCGCGGGCGTCATCCTGCTCGAAGTCGGCGTCGAGGCGGTTGAAGTAGGCCTGGGAGCGGACCTCGACGACGCCGCGGCGGCGCAGCCGATAGACCGGCTGCTGGCAGTGGCCGCACAGCTGCAAGGCCTCTAGCTTCTCGAGGTATTTGATCGCGGTGCTCACCACCGTCGCGTGCGACCAGGTCAGCGGGCTGACGCTCAGGGGTTCGTTGGTGTAGGGATTGACCTGCTCGGCGAGCACGCCGCTCTCCAGGGCGTGCGCCTCGGTCCACTCGAAGATGGGGAGCGCATTTTTCAGCTCGCTGGTGCTCTTGGCGCGGGTGATGAAGTAGTCGGCCAGCCAGAGCGTGCAGATGAACCAGGGATTGCCGGGAACGGAAAGCGTATCGGTGCTGACCCGGTGATAGTGATCGTTTTCGTAGCGGGCGACGCCGCCCACGCGCGTTTTGACCCAGAGCTTCTGCTCGACGGCCTTCATGGTCGAGACGACGCGTGGGTCGTCGGCCTCGAAGAGGTGGAACTTGTAGATGCCGAACAGCGAGGCGTCGATCGTCTCGTCCACCTCGAACAGCTCATCCGGAGATAGCGAGCAGAGCGGGGCCTTCTCTTCGTAAAGCCCGTTGTCCGGCGGCTTGGGAATGTCGCGCGGAACAAGCCTGCGGACAAAGCGATTGAGCCGCGAATTGAACAGGTACTTCTCCGCGCCCGCCTTGATTTCCTGTGCGGCGCGGATGTAGACGGCGGCCTTGGCGCGGTCGCCGAAGCAGACGGCAAAGTTGTGCGCGGCCTTGAGGCCCGCATACACCGTCGCGACGGTGAACGCGTGCACGCCCCACCGCTCTTCCCAGAGATCGTAGCTGGGCAGCGGCAGGCCGGTCCGCGGGTCGCGGTAGCGGGCCATGAAATCCGCGGCCTTCTGCACGATGTCGACCCAGAGCGGGCGGATAAATTCGATGTCGCGGTAGCGGAAGTAATGCCGCCACAGCGCCCAGACGACCAGCGCGGTTTCGTCCTCCTGGATCGGCATCGCCCGCGTGCCCTTGAGGACCCAGGGGTGCCAGCTCGAGGCCGGCGAGCCGTCCGGATTGTACTTGTGGTAGAAGTAGCCTTCCTCGGTCAGGACCTTCGAGCAGAAGGTGTAGAACCAGCGGGCGATGTCGGAGAAGCCGGCCATGTCGAGCGCGTTGGCCACCAACGCCCCGTCCCGCGGCCACATGTACGAGTACGTATCGCGGGAATATTGCATGATGTCCGAATCATTGGCGGCGAGGATCGCGCCGCCGTTGTCGATCTGCGTCCGCAGGACCAGCAGCGAACGCTTGAACATCTCGACGACACGGGCCGGCAGGTTGCCGAAGTTGATGTTGGTGCCGCCCACCCACAGCCGCCAATAGGCGCTGGTGCGGTCGATCACGCCCTGCGGCCCCATCTTCAAGAGCCAGCGGTGCAGCTCGATCAACTCTTCTCGCGATTTACCGGCGATCATCACCATGAAGACGCTGGCCTCGCCCTCGGGATCGAGCGGAACATGTCGCGAAACAGTGGAGTCGACCGAGCCCTGGGCGATCGGGTTTCCCTGAAGATGCCCATCCTCGGCGTCGCGCCAGGTGCCTTCGGCGCCGTGGAAGCCGGACGTGCCGGTCGCGTATTCGTCGATGCGGGGTAGGAATCTTTCGTCGACGCTTGGAATGCCTTCGCCGTAGAACGTGACCATCAGGTATCGCTTGCCGCGATAGTGCACGATGGACCGAAGCTCGGGGTCGTAGTAGGCGGTGTCGCCGATCTTGGCGCCGAACATGTTGAAGTCCTGGTGGTGCATCACGCGGACGGTGCGGGCATGGTGGGCCAGGTTCTTCAGCTTGATTTTGCGGACGAAGATGTTGCGGTGGAAATCGACGGCGTCGTTGCAGTAGACGGCAAGCCGCAGGTCGGGATGGTCCAGCGAGACGCTGGTCGTGAGGGTATCGCGGAGATAGCGTTGGCGGATGTTCCAGCCGGGAGCGGAGGTCCAGAAAAGCTCGCTGCGCGACTTGCCGGGCACGTCGGCGTAAATGCCGAAGCGGCACGGCCCGGCGCCGGTATGGTTTTCCTGGCCGACGTGCGGGAAGTAGATGTCCCGGATCTGGTATTGGTTATCGAAGGTGACGAGAAAACACCCGTTCCCTACCGGAATATCACGCGGCATGAGTTTCCCGCTTCCGCTTCTGGCTCAGAGTCGCTGAACCCACTCTGAATGAATCGATCCACCCTTAATGTCGGACACGTTAAGGGGGCTGCTGAAGAAAAGGCGGGAGGGCGCAAAAAAGAACCCGCCGCAAAGGCGGGTCCGATCTTGTGTTATCGCAAAGCGCTTCAGGCCCGGCGGCGGCGGGCGAGCAGGCCGGTTGCCACGACGCCCAGCAGGCAAGTGGACGTGGGCTCCGGAACCGTGCCTACCTGATACGAATTGGACACGAACGAAATCGAGGAGATACCGTTGGTTCCGCCATTGAGCTGAACATCCTTCTGGATAAACATACCGGTAAGGGGTGGGGTAACCGGGGCCGTCGCTTCCAGGACTGTTTGCGGGCCGACAATCCCGCCGGATGTCGTATTGAAGACGGTAAGCTGCTGAATCGGCGAACCGGCACCAATAGGGTTGCCTCCGCTATCTGTATTCAGTGTGCTGACCGTCTCGATAACTGAGGCCTTGGTTCCCGGGCTGGGCGCGAGTGCTGCACCATTGAAGTCCAACTGAACGCCGGTGAGGTCTGCACCGGCCACCGCCTGAACGGCGTAGCTGATCAGCGATTCCTGGTCTCCGCCGGTATAGCCCTGCCAACCGGCAACGAACTCCAAGCCAGTTCCGGGATAGGGCGATGTCACGACATTGATGCTCGCCGCGCCAGGAGCGGGGTTAGGGGCTGAATTGCCGGAGTATGAGAAGTCGGAAAAGACCAGGTTGCCGATACGAACGCCGCCAGTGGCATTCAGATTAATCAAACCCTGGAGGGTCTCGGTCGGAGTCAGGCCGTTTTGCGGCGCAGCATCCGCGGTAGCCCCCAAGACGACAATGCCGGCAAGCACGGATAGCGCTACCGCTACCCCTCTCGCCCCACCAAGAGGTTTGTATCCCAACATTTCTCGGTCCTCCACGCCTGAACTGAATGGACTTACAGCCAACACTGGCCACGGTCCGCAACGCGCAGGCGCTCTCCAGCACCACTACCTTAACCCAGGGCCTGTGGGAGTCAAGATAAAAACAGGCTCGGCCATGTCCGGCATGTCCGGCCATGTCCGTCAATGTCCGTCATGTCCAGTTGCGCAGTTACGCCGCCGACCTCGGCCCCTCCGACAAAATGCCGGACTCGACTTACACCTTCAACTCAATCGATTCGTCAAGATGGGCCGAATAGCGTGAACGAATCGGCTCGACTACGACTCCCACGAACTGCTCTGTCTGCTCTGCCGCCCGTCCGGTAAACTGGGTAGGATTCATCAACTGTTCCCACTCCAATCCGAGCGCCGCGAAGGCCGGGTCGCCCTGCAACCTTTGCAACAGGTCGTTGGGTTTGCCGTGTTGTTTGATTTGTTCGGCCGCGTCAAGGGAGTGGCGGCGGATGCGTTCGTGAAGCTCCTGGCGGTCGCCCCCCGCCTGCACCGCCTCCATCAGAATCTCCTCGGTCGCCATGAACGGCAGTTCCGCCCGGACCGCCGCCTCGATCGTCTGGGGATAAACCACCAGCCCCCGCGCCACGTCGATCACGATCAACAGGCACCCGTCGATGGCCAGAAACGGCTCCGGAATCGCCAGCCGCTTGTTGGCCGAGTCGTCCAGCGTCCGTTCGAACCACTGCTCGGCGGCGGTCTGCAATGGCGAAGTCGACAAACTGATGACAAACCGCGCCAGACCCGTCGCCCGCTCGCACCGCATCGGGTTGCGTTTGTAAGCCATGGCGCTGGATCCCACCTGCTCGGCCTCAAACGGCTCCTCGATCTGCTTCATGCCGGCCAATAGCCGGATGTCATTGGCGAACTTGTGTACGCTCGCCGCGATCCCCGCCAGGGACGAGACGACCTGGGCGTCCACCTTCCGCGGATACGTCTGCCCCGTCACGGCAAACGATTCCTCGAACCCAAACCGCTGCGTCACCATCCGATCGAGGTGCTCGACTTTGGCGTGGTCGCCCTCGAACAGAGAAAGGAAGCTGGCCTGGGTTCCGGTGGTTCCCTTGACGCCGCGAAACCGCATCGTCTGGATGCGATGCTCGACCTCTTCCAAGTCCAACGCCAGGTCCTGAGCCCAGAGGGTCGCTCGCTTGCCGACGGTGGTGAGCTGGGCCGGCTGAAAGTGCGTGTAGCCCAACGTCGGCAGGTCTTTCCATTTCAACGCAAAGGTCCCAAGCGCATCGATCGCGGCGGCCAGCCGGGCCGCCACCAGCTTCAGCGCCTCGCGCATGATGATCAGGTCCGCATTATCCACCACAAACTGCGACGTCGCCCCCAGATGGATGATCCCCTTGGCGGCGGGCGCAGCTTCCTCAAAGGTGTGAACGTGGGCCATCACGTCATGCCGCAGCCGCTTCTCCCAGTCGCGGGCAGCGTCGAAGTCGATGTCGTCGAGCTTCGCCTCCATCTCGCGCAGGGCTGAATCGCTGATGCGCGAGATCCCCAGCTCGCGTTCGCACCGCGCGAGCTGCAGCCAAAGCCGCCGCCAGAGCCCGAACTTATGCCGCGGCGAGAACAGCCGGAGCATCTGGGCGCTCGCATTCCGCGCCACCAGGGGAGATTCGTAAGTGTCCGCCGATCCCATCGCCAATGGATTCTAGGATCGGCCCCAGATTTGGAAAGCCGCGACGTGGCCCTCTGCCTCCAGCTCGAGCCAGAACGCGTGAAACAGGATGGAACAGAATGAACAGAATGAAACGTTTTCCGCGCTTTTTTCCGTCGAAAACGTTCAGTTTTGTTTCAAATGTTCAAGCTTTCACGGTTCCACCACTCTCCTGCATGTCATGTCCCGAATTTTCCGGCGGTGACACAAGCGAACATTTCTCATCCCGCCCCGGCCGCCGGTTGCCTCTACTATTTTCGCGAAAAACGTTTCAAAATGTTCAAAACGTTTTCACGACCGAGAGCCAAAAAACGTTCAGAAACGTTCAGTCCCCAAACGACCGGGAAACCAATGCTGAATGCTGAACCCCCAAAAGTGTAACATTTTGTAACTAACGTAATGTAACAGTAATATTTTGTAACATCGCCATGTTCGTTGCGGTTGCTCGCCGAGGCAAAGACGACCGGTTCGGGCACCGGGCACCTTTTTCCTTGGAGTGCGATGAGCTTGATGGGGTTCCCGCGCCGCTTCACCGGCCAACATTCTGCTGCAATGACGCCGGATAACGCTCTCCCTGCACCGTGATGTTCGAGAGCGCCGCATCGATGCTTCTCAAGTCTTCTCCCGTCAATTCGATCGACGCGGCGGCAAGGTTTTCTTCCAGCCGGTGCAGCTTGGTGGTGCCGGGAATCGGCACGATCCACGGCTTCTGCGCCAAAAGCCACGCCAGGGCGATCTGCGCCGGCGTCTGGCGCTTGCGGGCGGCGATCTGACCGAGCAAATCGACCAGCCCCTGATTGGCCTTGCGGTTTTCTTCCGAGAACCGCGGAAGGGTATTGCGGAAATCCGAGTTCTCGAATCTCGTCGTCGTACTGATCGCGCCCGTCAGGAATCCCCGGCCCAACGGGCTGAACGGCACGAAGCCGATGTCGAGCGCTTCCAGCAGCGGCAGAATCTCCTTCTCCGGCTCGCGCCACCACAGCGAATACTCACTCTGAAGGGCCGTCACCGGCTGCACCGCATGCGCCCGCCGGATCGACGGCACGCCCGCCTCCGACATCCCAAAATGCCCCACCTTTCCCAGCTGGATCAGCTCCTTCACAGTCCCGGCGACGTCCTCGATCGGCACATCAGGATCGACGCGATGCTGATAGAACAGATCAATGCGATCCGTCCGCAACCGCTTCAGCGACGCCTCGGCGACCTCCCGGATGTGCTCCGGCCGGCTGTCCACGCCCTCCAATGCCCTGGCGTTCTTGAATCCGAACTTGGTCGCGATCACGACCCGGTCCCGCATCGGCGCCAGCGCCTCGCCCACCAATTCCTCATTCGTGAACGGCCCATAGGCTTCCGCGGTGTCAAAGAACGTGACCCCGCGATCGAAGGCCGCGCGAATCAGCGCAATCCCCTGCTGCCTGTCCACCGGCTGGCCGTAAGCATAGCTCAACCCCATGCACCCCAGCCCGATCGCCGACACTTCCAAGGCGCGTTTGCCGAGTTTTCGCTTTTGCATTGCTTGTCCCTTCGTGCTGTACGGTGAGAAGCTTATGCATTCGACGGGGCATTCAGGTATGAAAAATTCTGGCAAGGAACGAACGGTCCGCTGAAGACTCGCGCCCTGGTGATTCCATTGTGGCACAGCCGCCAGCTGCTTGTCGCCACAAAGAGGAGTTACACCCAATCGCGGAGAGAGGCGTTTTGAACCAACCGGTCGGGCCGGTATATTTTTCGTCAGGACAACTGCGAGGCGGTATGACGGTGGAAGAGCGAGCGAAAAAGAGCGTGGAGGCGGCGGTGAACCGGTTTACCGACGGCAGGTACGCCGTCATCGTCGACGCCGACGACAACTGGCCGGCCAGCGTGTTCAGCGCCGCCCAGGCGGTGAAAGGGCAATGGGAGCCGCAAGTGGAGCCCGTGCTCGAACGGACGATGAAGAAGGTGGGACTCGAGGACGCTCCCGCCGATTACGACTGCTATGGCATGGAGGCGGTCATGTGGCACATCCAGGAGATGGCGCGCGAGATGTTCCGCGACCAGCTTCGCCGCCGGGGCTCGGAAGCCGCGGATATCGAGAAGCACGTCCGGCGGATCACCGTGGGGAAATGGGGAGGGTGAGAGGGCATTGCCGATTTGCGATTGCCGCCGGGACATTTCCGATTGCCGATTGCCGATTGCCGAATGAGAAGATGCCGGCACGTTGCCGATTGGCGATTTGATTCATTCGGCAATCGGCAATCGGCATTCGGCAATCACGTCCGCTCCCGGCTGTCGACGACGACCGTTACGGGGCCGTCGTTGACCAGGTGAACTTTCATGTCAGCGCCGAAGCGGCCGGTCTGGGTTGGGACGCCGGTTGCGCGGACGGCTTCAATGAGGGCCAAGAACAGTTGCTCGCCCTTCTGCGCGTCGGCGGCGGCGTCGAAGGAGGGCCGGCGGCCCTGCCGCGTGGCGGCGGCAACCGTGAAGTTGCTCACCAGCAGCAGCGAGCCCCCCGCCGTCTTCACGTCGGTGTCGAACGCCTTCTCGGCATTGGGAAATAATCGCAGCTCCACCAGCTTCCGCGCCGTCCAC
>DATHPP010000142.1:0-8529 GCA_035483795.1 Tepidisphaeraceae bacterium
GATTGCCCTGGCATCCGGTTTCTTGCGGATCATCTATTCCGACAAGCCCACCGGCCAGAACCTCCCGCCGGCCATCGCCCTCAATGGCGGCACGTTGAACCTCGGCGGCAGCCAGATCGATCTCCGCGGCGCCACGCCGACCCTCTCCATTCTGGATAACTTTCCCGTGCTCGACAACGTCTCGCTCAATCCGGTTTTTGCCACCTGGTCGCTGGGAACCATGCTCGACAATCCGATGTTCGTCGGCGTGAAAAACGCCACGGGGTTCCTTAGCCTTCGCGTCCTCACGTGCCGCGATTTCCCGCTCGACTCGACGGTGACGTCCCCAAGCGCCACCGGCAATGCGAGCCTCGACCTTTCCATCCGCCAGCTTCAGATCGCCGGCGGAATTCTTCAGGACATCGGCGGCGTGGCCCACCTCAGCTCATCCGGCTTCCGCGGCGACGTGCCGTCCTACCGCATCACCATCAGCCAGGGCATCCTCGACCAGAATCTCGTCATGACCTTCCTCCAGGGCCAGCGGCCCCTGAAGATGTACGGCAAGGTGCGTCTGGCCGACAAGCAGCTCATGCCGCTGACGATCGACCTGCCGTGGAAATTATTCGGGATCAAAGGCGTTCCGAAGGAGGTCGCCGGCTTCCTGCCCGAAGGGATTGTCATCCCCATCACCGGCACTCTCGACAAGCCGCGGTTTGATTTCGATTTCAACAAGCTGGTGCAGGGCTCGGCCGAAAAATCGATCCTCCCCGGCATCCTCGGCCAGCCCGCCGACCAGCAAACCACCACCCAGCCCGCCGATCAGCCCGATCCCCTCAAGCAGCTTCAGGACCTGCTCAAGGGAAACAAAAAGAAGAAATGAGCGTGCGCCATCGAGGCAATGAACGCGTGTCGGAATCGTTGCTCGGGCACGAATGCTTGTCCCGCCCGAGGGCCTGCGTATAATGCCCCCGGTTAGATTTCGGGCGATTGGCGCAGTTGGCTAGCGCGCCAGCATGACACGCTGGAGGTCACAGGTTCGAGCCCTGTATCGCCCATTTTCATCGAGCGCAGGCTCGCGGTTGGCGGCGGGCGGATCACTTGGGAGGAATTTCATTCAAACGGCTCGACCACCCACAGCCCCATGTAGTCGTTGACCAGGACGCTGGAACCGTCGCCGATCGGCTGGACGTTGTTTACTTTGTTCGGCGGCCCTCCGATGCGAAGTGTCGCGAATCGCTGTGTCTGACCGGTGGCGATGTTGGTTCGCCCCCATTCACCCCACACCCACGGACCGTTGACGAAGGATGAGTCGTTGAGCCGGGCGAATCGGGCACGCAGAAGCGACTGCGAACCCACACTTGTCAGGGCTCCGAACATCGGTGTCTGCGGGGGCAGGGTTGGATTGGCGCCGTCGAGCGGACCGAATGCAAACGCACGGTTCTGGACGAGGTCGAAAGCGAATAGCTGTTCCCCGGCGAAAAAGCAGAACACGTCCTTGAATGCGCTGGAAACCTGTGAAATGTTCCGGCCGGCGCCTCCGGTTCGCAGCTCGTTTTGCTCGCGGAAAAGATGAACCGGCTGGAGGTATTGCCACCGGCCGGTCGCCGGGCGGAACTCCCAGAGCCCGCTGAGCTGCGCGGTGGCGCCCGGACCGGCGATCGTCACGATGAGGCGGTTGCGCGGCGGATCGGGGGTGAGACCGACGATTCGAAGACCGCTCCGGTCGTCGAAGGGAGAACGTTTTTCCTTCCGCGCGGTCGACGCAATGACTTCGATCCGGCGGCTGGTCGTGTCGTAGCCGATAAGGTAGTTCTCAGTTTCCTCTGTCCCCAAGGCCGCGAAGAGCCGTCCGTTCAGCAGCGCGACTGCGTGGGCGTGGTTGTCGGGCAGTCCGTTCTGTTCGTTGAGCTGTTGGGGAAAATGACCATCGGTCGGAAAAAACAAGATTCCGTCGCGCCCCGTGGCCACGCAATAGCGGCCGTCGCCCACACACGAAGCCGAGGCCGGCGTGCCGTCGAGCAACCGCTCCGTGGTGCCGTCGGGCCAAATCGTGGTGGACCAGTCGAGCACATCGTGCGTCGGCAGCATCCCCAGTCGCTGTGGAGGACCGCCCGTCAGCGGCACTCGAATGAATTGGATGCGGGCGGCGCTGACACGGTCGCTCATCGGTTGAGACCCTGCCACGTCGACGTATTCGCCATCGAGGACGGGTTTGCCGATGGCCCTGACGCCGGTGGTCGCATTTATCACGTCCAACAACGGACGTACGCGATACCAGGGCTGCGTCGTCGGTTGCGCGACAAGCGGCTGAAGCGGATTCTGAAGCCGCTTCATCGCCAAGCGGTACGCGGCGCGGGTATTTTCCTTCCCGCGGATTCCGAAAACCGTGCAGTCGGGCGCGTCGAGGACTTCAAGCGCCCGCCGGTAAATCGCCTGGGAACGCGCCTTGTATTCCTGATCGTCGGTAGCCGTTGCGCCGAACCGAAATCGCCGCATGCTCCGGTCGATGATCCTGGGAACGATCTCGTGACGTGAAAGCGAGAGTTCGAGCAAGCGCATGGCGCACTTGCCGCGCCACTCGGTGGCGTCCAGCAGCCGGTCGGCCTGGATGAGGACCTGATACAGTGCGCCGCGCTTTTCGAGTGTGGCAGAGAAACCGGGATCGGCCAGCTCCGGCTTCATTTTGTCGATGAATTCCTGGACCCGCTCGTAGATCCGCTGCGGAGAACGAAAGAGTGGCGTGACGTCGATCGAGAGTGTCATCAGGTCGCCGTACCAGCGGACGACTTGATCGGGATCGGCGGCCAGCTTTTGCTGGATCGCGTTCAGTCGCGCGATTCCCGCGCTGTCGGGGTCCCATCGTCGCGTCCGGCGGTTAATCTCACCGCCATAGAAGGACGTTCCCAAGTGTTCCTCGAACTGCCAACCCACCGCGATCGCGTCCAGGGCGCTTGCGACCTCATCGGAGTCCGTGCTCCGGTACTTGGCTCGCAGTTCAAGCCATTGGTCAGCCAATCGCCGGAAATCATCCGTCCACTGCCCGGAATTGACGGAGTACAGCCACTGGTTGTCAGACAGCAATTGAACCAGGTGAGCCGAGTAGTGCTTGAAGGATGCTTCATCCGTGATTGCGACGATTAGCTCTGCGTCCTCTTCAAGAAGGTATTGGCGGAGCGACCGCTTGACGCTTGCGACCTCAGGGCTGGGCAACGGCGTGCGATCGGTGCCGTCGGTCTGAAACCACGTCGCATCAGCGACAAAATCGCGCAGGCCGGCGAGAGCGTTCAGGCAGTGCTGCCGGGCTGGATCGCGGGCCTTGGGCGCAAGAGCGATGACCTTCGGCTGCACCTCCGCCAGCATCGCCGCGCCCCGGAGCAGCGATGGCGGAACGAGATCATGCCGCTCCCACGGCTGACTACTTGAATGCGGGCTGTAGTTGGGGCCGCGGTACAGAGTCCGACCGTGTGCGATCAGCGCCTGAGCCAGGGCAGCCCCAAAGATCACGTCGTCGGGGGCCAGCGCATGCGCTGCTTCAACGGGTGAGAGGGCGCGAAGGAAATCCTGGTTCTGGGTATGGAACTGAAACTCGCTGTAGAAGCGCGCTGCCTCAGCGCGGACGTCCAGCTGCGGGACCGCGGGCAGCTTCAGGTTTCGCGCCAGCTCGTCGGCCAGCGAGGAAGCTAACAGCGGCGCTGCGGTAGCCGGCGCGACGCTGGCCACTTTTCCCAGGTTGTTGCCGGCCACGTCGCTGAGCAACGCGGTGGCACGAACGCCTTGGGGATTGCGCTCGATTTGAAGATCGACGATCACCAGCGAGGCGAGCAACTGCTGCGAAGCTGCGTCGGCGGCAAGCGCCCGCTCGCGTGTGACCCGATCGAGCCGCTGACGTTCCAGCAGCGAGATGACCGGAGAGCCGACCAGGTTTTGCTCGACCAACCGTCCGACCGCATCGCAGAACCCGTCCATGTCGCGCGGCAAGTCGGCATTTCGCACGGCCAGGAGGCACACGGTTCGCCCGTTGCCGCCGCCACGTTTGCGATCCGCCGCTCGCACGGCGCCGATGACCGCGCCGGCGGCCTTGTCGGTGGCCGTCTCAGACATGGCCAGGTCCTGGAGTCGCACGCCGGTAACGGGATCAAAGATGACCAGCCCGAATTGCGACGAGCCGGGCTCGGGCTCGAGGATCACCAGCATCTGGCAGCCGAGGACTTTGCCGGCTCTCACGGCCTGATCGGTATCGACCAGGCCGGAGAGCGACAGCTTCTGCTCGGAGAGGAGTTGATCGATTCGCTGCCGTTCCAGGACCGTGAACGCCGCGTCGGAAGAAAGCTCGGCTTCGGCGAGGGCGGCGATGTTGGCCGCGGCGTCGTCCTTGCTGCTGATCAGAACCGCAACGCGTGTCGCGCCGTCGGCCAGGGCTGCCACGCAAAGGACACCAGCCATGCATAGACCGATTGACCGCCAAGGGCGGGAACAAAACATGGATTGCCCCTCTTGAACAAGCGAGTGACACGCGCAGCAATTTCCCGGGGTCGTGATCACATCGTCAAAAAACGTTCAGTTTTGTTCAAAACGTTCAGTTGAAGTGACACTAGTTTGCCGGAAGGGTCGCGGCAAAGTGTTCGAGCACTTTGATTCCCAGCGAATGTCCGGCCTTCTGCAAGGCCGTCTTTCCGGCGACGTTTTCGGCCAGGTCGACCGCCCGGCTGGTCTGGCGGTCGGTGTAGATCACCTCGCCGGTTTTGCGGTCGACGACCTTGATCTCGACGCGGGCGACGCAGCTCATCAAATTGGCGATCTGGGCACCAAATTCGCTGAAGGCTTCGCCTTCGACGACGTACGCGACGCCGGCCTCGGCGAGTTGGTTGTCGTCGCCGTCGATGACGGTGAAACCCGCCTGCCGCAGCAGCATGCTCATTTCGGTCCGGGCCGCGGGATCGATCCGAACCGCGACGGCGGCGGCGACGTGGCCCTCGGAAATCCGCACCGCCAGCTTCGGCAGCTTCTTCTCCGCCAGCCGTTTCGCCAGGTCCGGCAGCGGGTCCTTCAGCGCGTCATCCTGCGCGATCAGCGCCGGACCCTTCTCCCGCAATCGCCCGGCGACCTTGTCGGACAGGTCCATCAACATGTTTCCAATGTTGCCGTTGCTGTCCCCCTTGACCAGCACGCCCTGAACCAGGCTCGTCTCGGTGCCGATCAGCTTGGCCGTCAGCAGCAGTTGCTTGTCGATCGGGATGACCTTGCCCGTCACCAGGATTTTGGCGCCGACCAGCTTGCCGATTTTCACCGCCTGATCGGCGTTCACCAGGCCGGTCAGATTCAGTCCGTTCTCCGCCAGCGTTTTCGACATCGACGCGCGGTCAACGAGGGTGAATCCGTCCTCGGCGGAAAGCGTCGCCGTCAGAACGTCGGTGATCTGCTTGCCCAGTTCGGGATTGCCCGGCGTGCTGGCGTCGAAGTTGAGGATTGCTACCGTGATGTCGCCGTGTCTGGGTTTCTCGTCGGCGGCGCGAATGGATGATCCTCCCGTGAGGAGCAGACAAGCCGACAGGATCATCGCAAATCCGGCGATTGGCGTGCCCGAGGCGGGAGGGCGAGGCTCCCGAGCCGGACTTCTTGGCAGACGAATGGTTACGGCTCGGCAGGAGCCTCGCCCTCTCGGTTCGGCCTGCGACTCTCCTGAAAATGTCGTCTGGATTGCAGCGGCGGTTCTCATGTTTCACTCCCCTTGTGGCACGTCGATGGTGCGAACCGAAGGCGGCGGGGCGCTCGGTGGCGCCGGCCGCCGGCTTGGAGACGGCGTGGGCTGCGGACGCGTTGACAGGTAATCGAGCACATTGGACAGCAGAATTCTGCTTCGGGGATCGGTGTTCCAGTCGCCCAGCAGAATCTGGCAGAGCACGAACCGCCCCTTTCCGACGGTCTTGCCGACAAGCACTGCGTCGATCGGCGCCGGCCGGGCGCCCCGAACTTCGCGGGGATAATACCCGATTTCCAGCGCCGGTTCGTCCGCCGGGAGTTGCACCGCCATCACGCTCGCGGCGTCATCCGTCCAGCTTTGCAAGTCTGGCGGCTCCAGGTCGAGCAGCAGGGGGTGCTCGTTTCGCCATTGCATTTTGGCGGGACGATTGCGACTGACCAGGTCGTAGCCCATCAGCTGGAGCGCAGCCGTCTGCCGAAAAATCATCACCGATGCGCCCGACTGAGCCAGCGACAGGAGCGGCGACTGCGCGAAAGGCGACTTGCCGATCGCGTCCGGCCCGACCAGCAGAATGTCCGGCCTCATCACCGCCAGTTGCTCGCCGGACGTCACGACCGTGTGGGGCACGTGGAGCCGCTCCAGCATATCCGGCAAGCCTTGCGGACGATCCCAGACGACAATTTGTTTGCCGCGGACGCGAGTCGCCATACGGTCGCCGATGTCGGTTGGAAACGCGAAAATCGGAATATCGCCGCTTTCTCCTACCACTTGATAAAGCCAGTGCATGGTGATCCGCACGCGAGTCGCCGGCGCCGTCAGGTGAATCACAGTGTCGGTGCCGCCCGCGGGCAGATCGGTTCGGCCCTGCTGAAGCTCGGCGCCGTCGAAGATGAGTTTCCAGGAGAGGACCGCCGCGGGCAGCCCCCCCTCGGCTGCCGGGCGGAGGGTGATCGTGTTTTCCTGCCCGCCGAACCAGTACCCGTGGTTCGAGAGCAGAACGAGCAGCAGCGACGCGGCTCTCATTGGCCGGCTCCTGGCAGGTTGGCCCTGGAAAAGGCGATCCGCAATTCGTATTCGCCGGCGGTAGTGGAAAGCTGGCCGGCGGTGGTTCGCTCGCCGGGCCGCATCCGCAGGTTGGTCGCCAGCGCCGCCAGCGGCGCCTCGCCCGCGGGGGTCTTGACCTCCAGCCACACCGACAGCCGCGTCGGCTCATCGGTGGACGTGCCGATGCGATAATGCAGCGATTGCCCCGCCTCCAGCGGCACGGTGAGGTTCGCTGACTGACCCGGAACGACCAGCAGGTCGGCGTCTGACACAATCGCGCCGCTGCGCGTCAGCGTGAGCCGCAGCAGCAGGACATTCTTGGCCTGGGCCGAAACCGCTTCCGTCGAGAGGCCCACATCAGAAGCGGCGTTCGACATCATCAGCCAACTGGCCCGCCCGTCGAACACCTGCGACACCTGGGCAAACGCATTCACCTCGTGGCTCACCCGCTGCGGCGCAAACTGCGCCGAAACCGCGACCGGCTCGGCGCCGGGCACGACAACGGCCGTCGGCCGATCACTCCATCGCCCCAGGAAAAACGCCAGCCCGCCGACGATCAGCACCGACGCCGCGATGGCCATGATCGGCGGCCTGCGCCAAACCCGCGGGTTCGCCCCCGCCAGCAGCCGCCGCTCGAATGCCTCCCAGCCCCCGGCGGGCTGGGCGTCGGTCCTGAAACTTCCCAGCGTCTGGCGAAGCCGGTCCAGCTCCGCGATCGCGTCGCGGCAACTCTGGCAATTCTCCACATGCCGCAGCGCCTCAGCGGCGCGGGCGCGGTCGGAGGCGTCCCAGCCGGTGTCCAAGAGTAATTGTCGAAACTCATCGCACGGCATCGTCTGCTTTCACGCCGGCTTCCAGTCCGCCAGCAATCCCCGCAACATTTCCAGCCCCCGGTGCAGTTGCCGCGAGACCTCCGCCGCACTGCATCCCAGCAGGTCTTTCACGTCGTTTCCGGAGACGCCCTGCATGACCCGCAGAGCCACGATCAGCCGGGCCTGCTCCGGCAACTGCTCCATGGCCTTGAGCACGCCCTCGCGCAAGTCGGTGTCGGGAGGGGGTTGCTCGTGCGGCTGCCGCGCCGGATCGCTCAGCACCCGCCGCTCGATCTGCCCCCGGCGGCGCGTCTGGAGACTCTCAGTCACCACGACACGGGCCAGCCAACTCTGCAAAAGCGCCGGGTCGCGCAGCTCGCCGCGTCGTTCCCAGGCGCGGGTCAGGGCCTGCTGACAGGCGTCTTCCGCCGACCCCGGCTCGCGCAGGATCCCGTAGGCCAGCCGGTAAAGCAGCCGGCTGCTCTGGCCGAACTGCTCGGCCAAAAGCGCCCGCCACTGTGCATCGCCTGCGTCACCCAACGCCGTCCGACCCTCTCCCGCCCCTTACTCATATGATGCACAACCTGGTGCGGATTTTCGGCTTCGCGCCCCGCCCTCGCGCCGCCAAATGTCCCCAAATGTCCCCGAATGTCCCCTCCGGCGCGTTTGGAGGGGACATAGGGGACATTGGCCAGACACCAGCCGACATAAACATTCGCCGCGCGCCTATAGCGCCTCGCCGCGATCTGTCCGTCTCCTTGCCTCCCTATCTCCTTGTCTGCGAGTCTCCCTCTTTGGCCCATGCCCATCGCGGTCCAAACAAGCCAAAAAACATGCCAAAACACGCCAAAACCGGCTCTTCCGGTTTTTGCGTAGGTAATTCTATCAACGCGCGGGGGCGCTGCCCCCGCACCCCCGGAGTTTAGCGCATGCTGCCGCCGGCAGGATGGGGCGGGGGAATGTTCTTGACTGCGGAAGGCAGCCTGATTGAGG
>DATHPP010000143.1:0-17258 GCA_035483795.1 Tepidisphaeraceae bacterium
CCCAGGTGGATCTTCATCCGACGAACGTCATCGATAGTTGTTGCATAGCGTACCGGCGCTGTAATCTGCTGGACCCTCTTGAGGTGCTACGCGACCCGTCGCCGCGCCGCGCCGCGCTCCCGGCGAACGTAGCGCGACGGATCGCGAGCGATGGCGTCCAGGAGGCGGCACGCCATCGGCGACGGCGTCCGCGTGCCGCCCTCCCATGCCTCCACCAGCTTTCGTGAAACCCCCATCAGTTTTGCGAACAGAGCCTGGCTCAGACGAAGACGGTCCCTGAGCCGGTGGATAGAGTCCGAGTCAAAGGCAGGGGGATCCGGAATCTCCACCGTCTTGACCGTCAGCTTGCCGGACTGTCCGCGAAGCTCGTCGCGAATCTCCGTCAGACTCCGCACAAGTAAATCTCCAAGCGTCTTTTTCGTGGGTTTTTGCATCGGTATACCTGCCATTTGATGTCCATGCATCAGTCGCCAAGCAGCTCTTTGATCTGCTTGGATAATTTTCGGCAAGCCTTTTCCTGTTCGGCCGTCAGATTCGGCTGCTCATTCTTCGGAAACACCAAAACAAAGTAGACGATCTCGTGGACAGGCACATACAGGTAGCAAACGCGGAACGCGCCGCTTTTCCCGGAACCTCGCGAGAGGGGCGCAAATCGAGTTTTTCGGATGCCCCCGGTGTTGCGCATTACCTTTCCTGCAAGTGGCCGATCCATGACCTGACGTTCGAGCTCGCTCAGGTCACCATCATCCAGCTTCCAGTGTTTCCAGAGTGAAACAAACGAGGCGGTCTGCGCGAGCGTCAGCTTCACTAGTGGAATGCTACCCTACCCTGTAGGGTATGTCAAGTCCTGTTGTCCTCCTTCAGAAAAGTCGCCACGCGTTCCGCCAGGCGCGGACCCCTGGAAGCGCTTCGCCAGAGCCACTAATCTTGTCGCGATTGACGCATACCGGGCAGGAGAAATGAGACTGCGACAAACAACTCAGGTGCTGCTGATTGTTCGGCTCGTGTCGGCGGCAATGACGGCGCAGGCCCTTGCCCAGCCGTTTGACCCAGACCTCTACCAGAGCCTGAGATGGCGCTGCATCGGGCCGTTCCGGGGCGGGCGATGTGTCGGCGCTGTGGGGGTGCCGGCTCAGCCGAGCGTGTTCTACATGGGTGTGAACAACGGCGGCGTGTGGAAGACGGATGACTACGGGCGAACGTGGAGGGCGCTCTTTGATGAACAGCCGACCGGGTCGATCGGCGATGTGGCGGTGTGCGAATCGCGGCCGGACGTGATCTACGCCGGCAGCGGGGAAGGGTTGCAGCGGCCTGACCTTTCTGTCGGGGATGGAATCTACAAGTCGACCGATGGCGGCAAGAGCTGGGCCAACGTCGGACTGCGCGACGCCCAACAGATCGGCTCGGTCATCGTGGATCCGAAGGATCCCGATCGCATATTCGTCGCGGCGCTCGGTCATCCTTTCGGCCCGAACCGAGAGCGCGGCGTGTTCCGCTCAACCGACGGCGGAAAAACCTGGCAGAAAGTTTTGTACAAGAACGAGAACGTCGGCGCCATCCAGGTGGTTTTTGATCCGCACGATTCGCAGGTGGTTTATGCGGTCCTGTGGGAGTCGCGTCAGGGGCCGTGGGAGAATGGCCAGTGGCAGGGCGCGGGCAGCGGGCTTTACAAATCCGTCGATGGCGGCGGCAACTGGAAACAGCTCACCCGCGGCCTGCCGGACGCTCAGGATGACCTGGGGCGAATCGGCATCGGCATCTCGTTCAGCAATCCGCAGATCATTTACGCGACCGTGGACGCCGGCAGCTCCAGCGGGATCTATCGCTCGGATGATGCCGGCGAGAATTGGAGATTGATCAACGGGACCGACGGGCGGCTTTACGGCCGCGGCTCCGATTTCGCCGAGATCAAGCCCGATCCAAAGAACCCGGACATCGTCTACATCGCCAACACCAGCACCTACAAGTCCAACGATGGCGGCAAGACCTTTACCGCCTTTAAGGGAGCGCCGGGCGGTGACGACTATCACCGCTTCTGGATCAATCCCAATAACCCGCAGATCATCCTCCTGGCCAGCGACCAGGGCGCCACCATCAGCGTGAACGGCGGGGCCACCTGGAGCAGTTGGTACAACCAGCCGACGGCGCAGTTTTATCACGTCAGCACCGACAATCAGTTTCCCTATTGGGTGTACGGCGGGCAGCAGGAGAGCGGCTCGGCCGCCGTCGCCAGCCGCGGCGACTACGGCGCCATCACCTGGCGCGACTGGCGGACGATCGGCGTCGAGGAGTACGACTATGCGGCTCCTGATCCGCTCGATCCCAACATCATGTATGGCGGCAAGGTCCGAAGATTCGACAAGCGCACCGGGCAGGTTCAGGACCTTGGGCCGGAGGCCGGGTCGTATCGCGCGCTGCGCACGGCGCCGGTCGTCTTTTCGCCGGTGGATAAGAAGACGCTCTACTTCGCGGGGAACGTGCTGTTCAAAACGGTGGACGGCGGGCACACGTGGCAGACGATCAGCCCCGACCTCTCGCGCCCGAGCCCGGCGGTGCCGGAAAGCATCGGTGTGTACCGCACGCCGAATTTGGCGCGGATGCCTCGACGCGGCGTGATTTACACCGTGGCGCCGTCTTTCCAGGACGTTGCCACGATCTGGGCGGGCACGGATGATGGCTTGATCCACATCACCCGCGACGGCGGCCGCACCTGGAGCGACATCACGCCGCCGCGACTCAGCGCGTGGAGCAAAGTCTCCATGCTCGAGGCCTCGCACTTCGACAACGATTCGGCCTACGCCGCGATCAACCGCCTGCGGCTCGACGACACGGCTGCTCACATCTACCGCACGCACGATGGGGGCAAGACGTGGAAGGAAATCGTCGAAGGAATCCCGGACGGGAACGTCGTCAACAGCGTTCGCGAAGATCCTGTGCGCAAGGGCCTGCTTTACGCGGGCACGGAGCGGGCCGTGTTCGTCTCGTTCGATGACGGCGATCACTGGCAATCGCTGCGGCTGAACATGCCCGCAACATCGATCCGCGACCTGGTCGTTCACGAGGACGATCTGGTCGTCGGCACGCACGGTCGCAGCTTCTGGATCCTCGATGATGTCACGGCCCTTCGGCAGATCGACCAGCGCGTGGCGTCGTCGGATGCATTCCTGTTCAAGCCGGAGGTGGCGTATCGGATCCGGCGGAGCGTCAACACCGACACGCCAATCCCGCCCGAAGAGCCGATGGGCCAAAACCCGCCGGACGGGGCGATCATCGATTACTGGCTCAAGAGCGATGCCTCGCGGGTCACGCTGGAGATTCTCGACGCCAAAGGTGAGCTGGTTCGCAAGTATTCAAACTCCGATCCGCCCGAGCAGGTGGATCCGAAACGATTTCCTTATCCCAGCTACTGGTTCCGCCCGCCGCGAACGCTGGCGGCCGGGGCGGGGATGCAGAGGTGGGTCTGGGACCTTCACTACCCGCCGCTCCCGGGACCCAGGACGTTCGAGATCGCGGCGATCTATCACGACACGCCGACGTCGCCGCTCGGACCCAGCGCTCTTCCCGGTGAGTACACGGTCAAGCTCACGGTGAACGGCACCCGCTTCACCCAGCCGTTGACGCTGAGAATGGACCCGCGGGTCGTCACGCCGGCCGATGGGATCGCAAAGATGTTCGAGATCTCGCACGGCAGCTACGAGATCGTGAACAAGGCGCGGGCGGCGCAAGCGAATATCCGCGATCTGCGAACCCAGCTTCAGGCGATTCGGCAGCGTGCCGGCCAGGGCCAGGTCGCTGGCGCCATCGCCGCGTTCGATGCAAAGCTCGCGGCGATCGCAGGCCCCGCCGCTGGCGGCCGTCGCCCAAGGCGCGGCGCGAGCCGGCCTTCAACCGAGACCAGTTTTGGGTCGGTCGCGAACACGGCCACGGGCGTCATGTCGGAGGTCGAGGCCGCCGATGCCCTGCCGACCGAAGCGGCGTCGAAAAATTATGAGCAAACTTCACAATCGTTTGACGACCTGTCGGCGCAATGGGTCCAAGTCCAGCAGGAAGATCTTGCCGAACTGAATAGCCAGCTCAAAGCGGCGGGGCTGCCCGCGGTTACGCCGCCCGTGCAGAACTGAAACGAGGAATGCCCGAATTGACGCCGTGCGCATTGTGGTGTGAGGGCCTTGTTTCGTTTCATCGCCGGTGCGTCGGCGGCGCCTGGTGGCGCCGGTGGGGTTGCGCCCGATGGCGTGATCTCGGCAGACAAGAAAGAATGTCCGCCCCACCAAATGCACCCACCGATTGACGCTGTGCGCATTGTGGTGGTAAGACTCCCATCGTGCTCACCAAACGAAAAACAGTATTCTTGATGCGTTGCATGTTTCCCGTTCTTCTTGGCATCGTCATATTGCCCATGATGGCACACGCACAGACGCCGCCGACCGAGCCTGCGGACCCGTACATCTGGCTGGAGGAGGTTTCGTCGCCGCGGGCGATGGAGTGGGTGCAGAGCCACAACGCCAAGACGACCGAGCGGTTGGAGGCCGATCCCCGCTATGCCCGCAACTACGCCGAGGCGCTGGCGATCGCGGGGGCCAAAGACCGGATTCCGCAGCCGCAGTTTTTGCACGGCGAGATCTACAACTTCTGGCAGGACCCGGAGCATCTGCGCGGGATTTGGCGCAAGACCACGCTGGATGATTACGCTGCGCCTGAGCCGCGCTGGACGACGGTGCTGGATATCGATGCGCTGAACAAGGCCGAGGGGAAGAGTTGGGTGTTCAAAGGCACCGAGATCCTGGAACCCGAGGAAACGCGGTGCATGGTCCAGCTCTCCGATGGTGGCGAGGACGCCGTGATCGCCCGCGAATTCGATCTGGAAACGGCCCGGTTCGTCGAGGGCGGATTCACTCTGCCCCGCGGCAAGCATCGCATCGCCTGGGAAGACAAGGACACGCTGCTGATCGCCACCGACTGGACGCCGGGCGAGCTGACGGCCTCGGGGTATCCCTACATCGTCAAGCGCCTCAAGCGCGGCCAGCCGCTTTCGGCGGCGGCCCTGGTGTTCCACGGGACCAAAGACGACGGCGGCTACGGCGTTTCCCCCGTCGTGCTCCACGACGGCCAGGGCCGCATGCTGGCGTTCATCGACCGCCCGCTCGACACCTTCCGCAGCGAGAAATACATCCTCACCGAGCGCGGAGCGGAGCGATCGACGGTTCCGGCCAAGGCGGAGATCACGGACCTCGTCGAAGGGCGAGTGATCCTGCGGCTCGATGAGGCCTGGGCGGTGGATGGCACGACCTTCGAGCCGGGATCGCTGCTCCAGGCCGATCTGGCCGCGACCAAGGCATCGCCCGGCGCGCTGAAGCCCGCGCTGATCTGGACGCCGGGCCCGCGCGAGGCGCTGCACGGCGTCACCTCGACCCGTGACAAACTCCTGGTGGGCGTGCTCGACAACGTACAGGGCAAGGCCTTCGTCTACACCCCATCCGGCGAGGGCTGGAAGCGGGAGCCGCTGGCACTGCCGGAGAATCTGTCGGTGAGTTTTGCGGCCGCGGACTCCAGGTCGAACCGCGCCTTTCTCGACGTGTCGGGGTTCCTGACGCCGACTGCCTTGTGGCTGGCTGATGTGGACACCGGATCGCTGCGGACAGTCAAGACGCTGCCGCCGAAGTTTGACGCCTCGCGCGACGTGGTCGAACAGTTCGAGGCGACGTCCACCGACGGGACGCGGATTCCCTACTTCGTCGTTCATCGAAAGGACGCAGTGCTCGACGGCTCGACGCCGACGCTGATGACGGCGTACGGCGGGTTCCAGATCTCCAGTACCCCGCGCTATTCCGGCCAGACGGGCAAGCTCTGGCTCGAGCAGGGCGGCGCCTTCGTCCTGGCCAACATTCGTGGCGGAGGTGAGTTCGGACCGAAATGGCACGAGGCCGGGCTCGGCATCAAGCGACAGATCATCTACGACGATTTCGCAGCCGTGGCCAAGGACCTGTTCGTCAGAAAAATCACCTCGCCGCGGCGGCTGGGCATCGAGGGCGGCTCCAATGGCGGCCTCCTCATGGGCGTCGAGCTCACCCAGCATCCCGATTTGTGGCGCGCGGTGGTGATCGACGTGCCGCTTCTGGACATGATCCGCATCTCGAAAATCGCGGCGGGGGCGAGCTGGCAGGGCGAGTACGGCGACGTCAACGCCGACCCGGCGGTCATGGCGTTCTGGCTCAAGACCTCGCCCTACCAAAACCTCCGCAAGGGCATCACCTATCCCGAACCCTTCATCTTCACAACGACCAAGGACGACCGCGTCGGTCCGCAGCACGCCCGGAAGTTCGCCGCCCGGATGGAGGAAATGGGCCTGCCGTTTTTCTATTACGAAAACATTGAGGGCGGCCACGGCGCCGGCGCCGACCTCAAGCAGGCGGCGCGCATGTTCGCGTTGACGATGACCTATCTCCAGGAAAAGTTGATGGATTGAGGCGCGATACTCAAACGGAGGGTTCTCCAAAAGACATCCGACGGGCAAGGCGGCAAATGCATTCCGCGAAAGAACGCGAACGAACGCGAAGAATGCTGCTGAACAGCATCCGCTCCGCGCTGTTTTCGCGTCCTTAGCGGATAACTCCGACTGCCAGTCAGGAAACCGCTCAGTTTGAGTTATTAAATGTTGTCATTAGTTCGGCGCCGGCGCGATATACTTCGCGCCAAACCATTCTCTTTCCGGAGATGCCATGGCATTGAAAGTGACGAAGGCGGATGTGTGGGCGGTTGAATTTCCCGACGAGCCCGGCGGGCTGGGTCGGATCCTTTCGGCGCTGGCCGAGGCGGGCGCGAACCTGGAGTGCATCATCGCGCGGCAGCAGGCGGACAAGTTTCGCGCCGGCATCGCGTTTCTCACGCCGATCAAGGGCAAGAAGGTCCTTGCCGCGGCCAAGGCGCTGATGGTGGAGCCGGCGGAGAATCTGACGACGCTCCGCGTCGAGGGGCCCGATTCGCCGGGCTCGTGCTCGCGGATGGTGGGCGCGATCGCCGCCGCAGGCATCAACATGCGCGGCGTCTCCTCGATGACCGCCGGCAGGAACTTCGTCGCGTTTATCGGTCTGGAGTCCGCCGCCGACGCCGACACCGTTGCCAGAATGCTCAAGAAGCTGGACACCAAGGCACCCGCGAAGCGCAAGTCCGCCCGCTCCTGAGCGGCGCGCTGCCAAAAACACTTCGATGTGAGGTCCGATAACGCGCGGTGGCGAGGGATCGGGCTTGCCCGGGGGCGTGTCTGATTCTATGTCATGGTGGGCCGGGGAGCAGGAACGGAGAGGACATGCGGCCAGTCAAAGGAAGTTACGGCGGCTTCACATTGATCGAGATCCTGGTGATCGTGGTGGTCATGGGGATCATCGCCGGGATCGCGATTCCCCGGATGACCCGCGCGCCGGAGGCAACGCCGGAGTCGGCGGTCGCAGCCGAGCTGGCTTCGATGCGGTCGGCGATCGGGCAGTACCAGAGCGAGCACAACGGGAGCTGTCCCAGCAGCGCCTCGGGTGAGACCTTTGTCAATCAATTAACGCAGTACACCGACGCCGCCGGCCAAGCCCGGCCGGCCCGCGACGCCGGCCACGCCCTGGGGCCGTACCTCAAAGGGATACCGACGCTGCCCGTCGGGACGAACAAGGGTCTCAGCACGGTGACGACGACCGGCCCCGCCGGTGCCGGAAACTTCGGCTGGTACTACGACGGCACGACGGTCTGGGCCAACGACCCCGCAAGCGACGTCGACATCAGGACGACGCCGTACAACTCGTACTGAATCGAGCCGGCAGAAAAAAGAAATTTCGCCACAGATGAACACGGATGCACACAGATGAAATGCCTGCGCAACATCCAAACCGATGTAATAAAATGTAACAATTTGTAACATTCCGGCGTGGTCGCTTCAGCGGATATGCGCGGATGAAAAATAGCTCCCGACCCTATTTATTTTCCCGGATGGAAAATAGGGTCGGGAGCTATTTTTCATCCGCGCATCCGCTGAAGCGACCACGGAGGGTGTTACAAGTTGTTACATTTTGTTACATCGCGCTGTCCGGTGGGTTTGGCAAAGCGGCCGTAGAGCTGGGTGAGGTCGGCGAGGCGCTCAATGACGTGCGGGGGAAGGGGGCGGTCGAGCCGCCATTTCCAGTTGCCGGTGGAGCGGCCGGGCAGATTCATGCGCGCCTCGGAGCCCAGCGACAGCAGGTCCTGGGCCGGTGCGATGGCCAGGTCGGCAACCGAAGACCAGGCGAGCCGGATGAAATCCCATGCGATGTCGGTTGCGCCGCAGCCAAGATAGGCCTCGACGCGGCGCTGCTGGCGGCTGTCCAGCGACGCATACCAGCCGGCGGTAGTATCATTGTCGTGCGTCCCGGTGTAGGCGACGCAATTTCGCGGATAGTTGTGTGGCAGAAATGGGTCATCAGCGCCCGAGCCGAAGCCGAACTGGAGGATGCGCATTCCGGGCAGGTGGAATTCATCGCGCAGAGCGGCGACGGCAGGCGTGATCAGGCCCAGGTCCTCGGCGATGAAGGGCAGGCGCTTGAGGTCGCGGCGCAAGGCCAGCAGCAGCTCGCGGCCGGGCGAGCGGAGCCAGCGGCCGAACTGCGCCGTCGCCCGCGCCGCGGGAATCGCCCACGAGGCTTCCAGCCCGCGGAAGTGGTCGATGCGAATTCGATCGGCCTGGCCGAGTGATGCCCGGATGCGGGCGATCCACCAGGCAAAGCCGTCGCGGCGCATGGCCGGCCAGTTGTACAGCGGATTTCCCCAGCGCTGGCCGGTTTTGGAGAAGTAGTCGGGCGGGACGCCAGCCACGAACTTTGGGTGGCCGTGCCGGTGCAGGAGGAACTGATCGGGGTTGGCCCACACGTCCGCGGAGTCGGCGGAAATGAACATGGGGACGTCCCCGATGATGCCGACGCCGTGCCCCCGCGCGTGGCGGCGCAGCGCGTCGAGCTGGCGGAAAAACAGGAATTGCACGAACGCGTGAAATTCGGTGCGGTCGCCCAAGCTCTGCCTGGCCGAGGCGATGGCGTGGTGCTGCCGCGACCTCAGCTCGGCCGGCCAGTCGGTCCAGGGCTTGCCGTGGTGCACTTCCTTGAGGGCCATGAAGAGGGCGAAATCGTCGAGCCATTGCGACTGCCTCGACTGAAACTTCTCGTAGGCATGTGCCAATTCTTTGGATGGATGGGAGTCGAACTTGTGCCAGGCGTTGTGGAGCAGGCGTGACTTGAACGAGTGCACATCGTGCGCTGGATGCGCGATGTCTGTCTCGGAGATCAAGCCATCGTGAATCAGCGACTCGGGGCTGATCAGCTCGGGGTTGCCGGCAAAGGCCGAGTGGCATTGATAGGGACAAAGGCCGACGGCCGGAGGAGTCAGGGGGAGAATCTGCCACCACGACTGCTTGGCTTTGGCAAGGTCTTCAATCCAGCGGAACGCGGGAGGGCCAAGGTCGCCGATGCCGAAGGGTCCGGGAAGGGAACTGACGTGCAGCAGAACGCCGGAACCGCGTCCCCGCGAGGTCGGGCGGCGGGGGGTCTCCATCCGAGGTCACCACGCCTTTCCGCTGAGGGTGCGGTCGAGGTTGTAGGCGGCGCTGATGAGGGCCAGGTGGGTGAAGGCCTGGGGGAAGTTGCCCAGGGCCTCGCCGTGCGAGCCGGTTTGTTCGCCATAGAGGCCCAGGTGGTTGGCGTAGCCCAGCATCTTCTCAAAGATCAGGCGGGCCTGGTCGAGATAGGATTTGTCGACGCGACCGGCGCGGGTCAGGGCCTCGACCAGCCAGAAAGTGCACATGTTGAACGTGCCTTCCTCCCCTTCAAGCCCGTCGAAATAATGCCTGGTATTGTAGCGGTAGACCAGGCTGTTGGAGAGCAGCCCGCCTTCCGAGGGGTCTTTGCTGATGGCGCGAATCGTATCGAGCATGCGGGGGTCGTTAGGCGCCATGAAGAAGACCAGCGGCATGATGAGGTCGGCGGCGTCGAGGGAATCGCTGCCGTAGTGCTGGACGAAGGCCCTGCGGGTGTTGGACCAGCCGTTCTTCATGACGTCCATGTAGATTTCATCGCGGACCCCGAGCCAGCGGACGTGATCGGCAGGGAGCGAGCGCTTGTAGGCCAGCCGCAGCCCGCGATCGACGGCGACCCAGCACATGAGCTTGGAATAGACGAATTGCTGCGGGCCGCCGCGCGTTTCCCAGATCCCTTCATCCGGGCGTTTCCAGTTGTTGCACACGTAATCCACGAGCTGCCGGAGCTCGACCCAGAAATCCCACGAAATGGGGGAACCGTATTTGTTGTAGAGGTAGACGCTGTCCATCAGCTCGCCGTAGATGTCGAGCTGGAGCTGCGTGTAGGCGCCGTTGCCGATGCGCACGGGGCGTGAATGGCGGTAGCCTTCGAGGTGATCGAGGGTGAGCTCCTGAAGCTGTTGTTCGCCGTGCAGCCCGTACATGATCTGGAGCCCGCCGTCGGGCTTGCGTTCGTGGCAGCGCTGCTCGAGCCAGTGCATGAACGCGCCGGCCTCCTGGGTGAAGCCGATGCGCAACAGGCCGTAGAGGGAGAACGCGGCGTCGCGCATCCAGGTGTAGCGGTAGTCCCAGTTGCGCGGGCCGGCGATCGCTTCGGGAAGGCTGCACGTGGGGGAGGCGACCAGCGCGCCGGTCGGCTCGAAGGTCAGGAGCTTGAGCAGCAGGGCCGAGCGGTAGACCATTTCGCGCCAGCGGCCGACGTAGGTGCATTTGTTGAGCCAGCGGTGCCAGTATTCGACAGTGCCGCTGAAGAGGTCCTTTTCCATCGCCTCGTCGAGCACCGCCGCCCCCTGGTGTTTTTCATCGAGTTGCCGGAGGACGAACGAGGCACACTCACCGGCGTTGAGGGAGAGAACGGCTTCAACGCCGCCGCAGTCGTTTTTCACCTGGAGTGGAAGGCGCGTGTTCAGCTCGACGGCGAGTGTCTTGGAAGTGAAGGTCGCGCCGCGCGGTCCGAGCGTCACCTCGTGCGGATCGCGCCCGTAGTTGAATGCCGGACAGCATTCGACGCGGAGGGGGACGTTTCCGCGGATGGCCTCGACGCGGCGGACGATCTCGCGAAAGCCCGGGGCGCCGCGTTTGACCCCGACCGGCATGTAATCGATCACCTCGACCACGCCGTCCCCCAGCAGAAAACGCGTGATCAGCACGTTGGTCTCGGGCCAGTAGACCTGTCTTCGCGTCACCGTTTCAGCGGTGGGGGCGATCCGGAAGTACCCGCCCTTCTTGTCGTCGAGGATCGCGGCGAAAATGCTGGGCGAGTCAAAGTGCGGGAGGCACAGCCAGTCGATCGACCCGTCGCGGCCCACCAGCGCCGCAGTGTGCATGTTGCCGATCAGGCCGTAGTCTTCGATGGGGAGGTAGGGCATCGTCGGTGGGGTCAGTTGTCCGTTGTCAGTTGCTTCGTGGCACGGGTTTCCAACCCGTGGACAGCGGAGCCGTTGAACCGGCGCCGGTCTTGGTGTGGGAAAACCAACTTGCCTTGCCGAAGCTATTCTTGGGAAGACACAGCAGATTGTTCGCGCGATGAAGCCTGGCGTTCCCACACCAAGGCCTTTTCGCGCCTCTCATCCCCCTCGTCCACGGCTTAGAAAGCCGTGCCACGAAAAGGCAAGGAAGCATGCACATCATCTGGACCATTACCTTGCCGGCGCAAGGACCTGCGCCGTCCGGTTGGGCAGATACAGCCGGATGCTCTGCTTGCGGTTCATGTAGGGCGTTTTTTCACCGGGGTACTTCATGTTTTTGGCGACGCGGCCGAAGCCACTGAACTCCTTGTCATCCGTATCCAGGACCAGATCGTAATCCGTTGGATCGGGGACCGGAATGCGCAAATCGGGATAAGACGACGTGGCGTGAAAGTTGAACGCGAAGACGAGCGGCCCGCGGCGATAGACCAGCAGCTTGTGCTCCTCGTGCACCATCAACTGCTCGATCAGCGGGTCGGCGAGAATGTTGTACTGGACGTCCAGCTCGTTCATCGCCTTGTCGAACCGTTTGAGTCCGATGTAATGCAGCGCCTCGTTGTCGGCCAACGACCACTGCCGGCGGGCATATTTCATCGACCAGTTGTTCCCCTCGCGGGGAAAGTCGATCCATTCGGGATGCCCGAACTCGTTGCCCATGAAATTGAGATATCCTTCGCCGGCCAGGCTGAAGGTGATCAGGCGGATCAGCTTGTGCAGCGCGATCCCGCGGTCGATCACCACGTTCCGGCTGGCCTTGTCCATGTGCCAGTACATTTCCTTGTCCATCAGGCGGAAGGCGATCGTCTTGTCGCCGACCAGCGCCTGATCGTGGCTTTCGGAATAGCCGACGTGCTTCTCCCCGTACCGGCGGTTGAGCAGGGTGGTGAACAGCTCGCCCAGGTTCCATTCCTCGTCGCGCTTTTCCTTGAGGACCTTGATCCAGTAATCCGGGATGCCCATCGCCAGGCGGTAATCGAACCCCATCCCGCCCTCGGAGACAAGCCGGGCCGTGCCGACCATGCCTGAGACGTCCTCGGCAATGGTGATCACGTCAGGCCGGGCGTTGTGGGCGACTTCGTTGGCCATCTTCAGATAGACGATCGCGTCCTCATCAATATTGGGGCCAAAGTAATCGTCGTAGCTGCTGAAGGCCTTGCCCAGCCCGTGATCGCGGTAGAGCATGCTGGTGACGCCGTCGAAGCGGTAGCCGTCGAAGTGGTACTCCTCGATCCAGTACCGCACGTTGCTCAGCAGAAAACGCTGGACCTCGTACTTGGAGTAATCGAACAGCAGCGAATCCCAGGCGATGTGGTGCCCGCGCGGGCCGGCGTGGAAATACTGGTGATCGGTCCCGTCAAACCAGCCCAGTCCCTCCTGCGTGTTTTTCACCGCGTGGCTGTGCACCAGGTCCAGCAGCACGCGCAGGCCAAGCCCATGAGCGGTGTCGATCAGTTCCTTCAGCTCATCGGGCGTGCCGAATCGCGATGAGACGGAAAAGAAGCTGCTGACGTGATAGCCGAACGATCCGTAGTACGGGTGCTCCTGGATCGCCATGAGCTGCACGGCGTTGTAGCCCAGCTCCGCAATCCGCGGGAGGATATCCTTGGAAAACTCCAGGAACGTGCCGATCTTCGCCTCCTCGCGGGCCATGCCGATGTGGGCCTCGTAGATCCGCAGATTGCCCTTGAGCTTGGGAATGGGGTTTTTGAATTTGTACGGCTTGGGCGGGTTCCAAAAGACGCCGGCCCAGTCGTTGTTCCGCTGGTCCTGCACGGCCCGGCGAATGTACGCGGGAATACGATCGCTGGCGCTGGAATCTTCCTTGACGACGTGCACTTTCACTTTGCCGCCGTGCACGAGGCTTTTTCCGAACCGGTCGTCGGGGAGGAACAGGCTCCAGACGCCGTACTGGTCGCGGACCATCGGGTTGGCCCAGCGGTCCCAGTTGTTGAAGTCCCCGATGAGGCGGAGCTGCAGCGCCCCCGGCGCCCACTCGCGATACCAGACGCCCTTTTTGCCGTGGAAGCTGCCGCGGTTGAGGCCGAAGTATTCGTGCCCGTGACTGATTTCGCCCTGGAGCCCGCCGGTCGGCTCGAGCCTGGCGAGCGCTTGTCGGTAAAGCGCATTCCGCTCGGCCAGTCTTGGCGCATAAGGCTTGAGCCATGGGTCGAGCTGGATCAGATCGGTGGTGGGCGGAGGGGATTCTCTTTTGGCCATCGCAGTTGCCATTTGGTGGGGAGGATAACCCCGGCCCCATCGCTTCGATAGAGCGGTTGTCAACATCGATCCGAGAATGCGCCATCCCCTATTTAGGTGACTGTTGCCGTGCACGGCGATTGTCTAGGCTTGCGGGCGCCGCGCCAATGCGGGCGTATGGAGGCGAGGGCGCGGTGGGCTCATATGAAACGAACCAATGCGGCCGGCGCTGCGCCGCAACCTTGCCGTTTTGCCGATCGAAGGCGCTCATCGAAGCTTCCGGGAATTCTTGTCTGCCTGTGCGCGCTGGAGGTCGTTGTGGCCCCCGCCGCCAGGGCGCAGACGCCCGTACATAATCCGGACGCTGAACCGTGGGTCGCCAAAGTCGCCCCGGACTGCGGAAACGGTCCGGATCTCGAGCTTGGGGATGTCGTTTCTGTCGATATCGACCGGCTGCGGCCCTGGGTCGATGCGGGCGGCAAACCCTGGTCGCTGGTTCTGTTTCTGGATTCGATTCCGGTGACCGGAGTGACCCCCATCTCGGTGAATGACAATCGGGACGGAAGCTACACCCTCAAATTTCAGCTTTTGCATACGGTGCAGAACCAGCAGACCTGGGCGACGCTGTTGACTTCCTGCGACTGCCCGTTGCCGCTCAGCGTGGGAATGCCCAATGGAGTTGCTTTCGCGGCCAATCCGTCAGCGACCCTGCACCTGATCCGCTACAGCGGCCCATTGATGGCGGGAGCGCTTTGCTTGTTTGCCGCTCTGTTGGTGATCTTTCTCTGGGTGGCATGGCGATTCCCGCTCCTTCGCGACTCCGATACCGAGCAAACTGGCCAAAAGCGCCCATGGAGCCTGGCCCGTTGCCAGAGCGCGGTCTGGTTTTTCATCACCCTGGGCTCGTGGCTGGTCCTGCTGGTGATTACGAAACATGCCGGCCTCATTCCCGATGCGATCCTGGGTCTGCTGGGAATCAGTGCGGCGACGGGTGTGAGCGGCGCGGTCGTCGACGCTAGCAAGCGCACTGCCAATCAAACGCAGTTGCAGGAGCTCAAGACCGAGCAGGCCAAAGACCAGGCCGCGCTAAACGCTGTGCCGGCCGACGCAGCGGAACGAGCCGGTCTGCAAACCAAACTCGACGAAACCACCAAGCAAGTCGCCTCACTCGAAAAATCCGTGCAAGGCGCCCCTTCGGAGAACTTTCTGGTTGACATCCTCAGCGATGCCGGCGGCATCAGCTACTACCGGTTTCAAATCTTCGCCTGGACGCTGGTGCTCGCGCTTTACTTCATCTGGTCGGTTTGGTGGCACCTGGCGATGCCTGACTTCAGCGCGCAACTCCTGGGACTCCTGGGGATCAGTTCCGGCACCTATCTCGGATTCAAAATTCCCGAAACCAAATCGTAGCAGCCTCGGGCCGAAAGGAACCCCCATGCCCATGCGGAGGATCGACACGCGATTCATCAGACGTGCCTGGATCATCGCACTGATTGCCGTCGCGGCGGGATGTGCCGACGTGACCGTCCGAAAGGTGCCGACGCCCACGCAGTACGTCCACTGGACAGACGACATGCAGCGCAGCGCCGACGGGATCGAAGGGATTCGTTTTTACCTCCCGCGCCCGTTTATTAACGTGTTTGAGTCGTTTCCGGTCCGGACGGACATTTACATCGCAACGGGGGTCGTCTCGCCGGACGGTAAGTACGTCATCATTACTCAGATGCGCGGTGAAAGCACCCTGAGCAACTACATCGCCAGCCCCAACGGCCAAATGGCGATTCCGATGTCGCAAGTGAGCGATCCGAACAAGGTATTGGCGGCGGCGCAGGCGGAAGTGCAGAAACAAAACGCGTCGGCGCCCGCGCAGACCCCGGCTACAGCCCAGGTCCCCATCGGAGTGCAAGGGCCGGCGGCGGGTCAGCCCTCCCAACCCGTGGCCACCAACGGTCAGATCGTCACCGGACAGAATCGCCAGGCGGCCAGCAACGATAACGGCGCGTTCGCCTACCAACCGTTGCGCGGAAACTTTGACCTGGTGTACATGCCTGACTTTGAGGAGCAGTATGCCATTTCCAGCCGGGCCGGGCTCGGGAACGCCAATTTCCAAGTCAACCTTGGCCAGGGTTGGAGCCTTCAGGGATACAACGCACTTTCCGACAACAGCGAATTGAACAAGCGGGTCTTTGATCTGATCGACACCTCGATCAAGCTGGCGAAAGCGGCGGCGCAGGCCGCACTTGGCGTTCCGCTCCCTTCGCTGCCCAATGCCATCCCCGGGACCGCCATCGCGCAGGCGGAAACTCAAGTTCCCAAGGAAACGAAGGCCGGAACACCGGTCAATCTGAAGATCGTCGTCATCCATTACGCGGCCAAAGGCTTGTATCCGGTCATCAAACCGCGCGAACTGGCCGAGCGAATCAAGAGCAGCGGTACGAATTATTGCGTCCTCGATCTGTTCAAGATGTTTCCGACGATGGAATACGCCAGCGACTTCAATCCCGCCGCCCTCAAGCAAAATCAGCAAATCATCGAGAATGAAACCAGCTCTTCCACCTTCCCTCGTTATCCCTATCAGTACGTCAGCTTCAATACCTTCAAATACATGGCAATCGAAGTGGTTCAACCCGGAGACCCGTTCCAGGTCCTTTACGACAAGACCGGAACGCAAGGCGACGTTGGCGACCGCCAGAAGGCGGACCTTTCGAATCGGCTGGGCGGTGGGGGCACAACGCCCCCGGGAAACACGCCGGCCCCGCCTTCTCAGGGTCTTTCCGATGACGATGTCGCCAAATGGAAGTCATCACTCGAAAGCCATAATCCCAAGATCCGCTATCCCGCTGCGGGCGCCACCTGTTACGACCTGCTGAGCATCTCGCGGACTGGCTCGGTCTTCAGTGTCCCCCTCCAGGCACATGGACTCCCGCCTGACCCCGGCGCCGACTCAAAATTCGAGGGCTCGCTCCTGGATTTTCTGCTGAGCTCAACCGGCGGTTATCCCGCGGAACTGGCCGTCAAACCGGGTAAGGACGCTACATTCCAGTGGCCGATTACAGCGGATCCAAACGCTGTCATCACGCGGGATGATCTTCAGAAATGGAACAAGAGCCTGCAACAGAAACAACCTAGGTATCCCGCCGATGGAACCGACTACTATGTGGCGAGCGGTGTATCGAGTGACGGCTTTACCATCACAGTCAATTTGAGCCCAACCGGTAAGCCGACCGATCCGGCAAAGGATTCCATATTCGCAGGAAATCTACGCACGTTCCTGCTGAGCGATGGGGGTGGATTCCCAAGTGGCGCGACCAAGCCGGCCAGTACCGTCCAGTTCCAATGGAACGTTGCGCCCGTTGCTCCGGCCCCGCCTCCCGGCGCTCCGGGAGGATTCGGTGCAGCCCCGCCTCCCCCTAACAGCCCGTGGTTAAAACCGCATTTCGTCGGCGGCGCGCGTCGGCGTTACGACGCGGGACAGGCGCCGCGAAATGATCGGTTGTCGCGTCCGCAGCCAGCCGCGTGACGCCAAACGTTCGATACGATCGCCCAGAGCA